>JAHDBW010000056.1 GCA_020630175.1 Anaerolineales bacterium | reverse complement strand
CTCAGCACAAGTGCGCTAAGCAGTAACATAAGCTTTTTCAAGTTCATAGTTCTTCTCCAAGAATAGAATTTTGATGTGTTCTGAAAATCAGAACATTAGGCAAACAAAAACTGCCAGTGTACAAGTACGTCGATTACTTGAAACTGGCCTGTAGTTCAATCACGCGCTTTTACAAGCAAACGCGATCAAACAAAATCAGCATTGAATAAGGATGTGGTTTTTTTGATGTTGTCACGCCATCTAGGCAAAGGCGTTAGCTGTGAAGAGTGTCCTTCCCAAAACACAGCAATAACGCAAGTAGCAGCGTACTTTAGCACAGTCAGAGTGTGTAAAATGCCAGTAATTAGCACTTGTACGGCTACATTGTTTCAAACTAGTTGCAGTAATATTTGAAACCTCTTAGACTTTACATTGCAAATGGCGCACACAAAAGGTCCATTATGCACAAAACCCAAAGGGCCAATTCTGTGCCGAAAATCGCAAACTACAAACCACTGCGGTTCATCCGCTTAGACCGTACACTCGATATTCCATTGCATCGCCAGCTTGGCGATCTTCTTCAAGACGCGGTTTTATCTGGCAAGTTGCAACCGGGCACACGGTTGCCTTCTTCGCGCATTCTAGCGGAAGAGTTAGATATTTCTCGCAACACCGTCAGCCGCGCTTATACACAACTCATCCAAGAAGGCTACTTTGAGAGTTTAGTGGGCAGCGGCACCCGTGTGACATACACCTTACCCGAAGATCTCTTACACGTTGTCAATCAAAACGAAGCCGCTGTTGGCGCACGCGAGACCGATGTTACCGGTAAAAAGCCCCGCTTAGCACAGCATAGTGCGCATCTTGTAGAGCTGCCCTATGACTGGGAACGCGCCGCTGCCGCCCCTTTTGATTCGGCTCTCCCAGACATGGACGCCTTCCCTTCAAAGATTTGGGAAAAGCTACTAGTTTCAACATGGCGCGGTTTAGCAAATCGTGATCTTGGCTATCAATCTGCGCTGGGCTATTTACCATTACGGCAGGCGCTTGCGGAATACTTGAGTACAACGCGTGCGGTCCGTTGTAACGCCGAGCAGGTAGTCATCACCAATGGTGCACAACAGGCACTCTCGCTCTCAATGGGATTACTGCTCAATCGCGGCGATCAGGCCTGGGTAGAAGACCCGTGTTACTACGGTGTCAAAGCCGCGCTCAATAGCGCCATGGCAGAGATTGTGCCCGTGCCCGTTGACCAAGACGGATTAGACGTGGAATACGGCATTCAGCACGCGCCAAATGCGCGCATGGTCTATATCTCGCCATCGTATCAATATCCCACCGGCGCAACGCTTAGCCTAACGCGCCGCCTCAAACTCTTGCAGTGGGCCGCCGACAACCGCAAATGGATTGTGGAAGACGACTACGACAGTGAGTTCCGCTATGCGGGCTATCCAATTGAATCGGTTCAGGGACTAGATCGTGGCGAGCGCGTGGTGTATGTTGGCACGTTTAGCAAAGTGTTATTCCCGGCATTGCGCGTGGGGTACATGGTGGTGCCGCCCGCATTAGTAGAGCCGTTCCATGCAGCTAGAGCCCATATGGATCGCGGCGGGCCAATTTTAGAACAGGCCGTGCTGGCGCAGTTTATTTCAGAAGGCCACTTGGCCCGCCATATGCGGCAAATGCGCACCCGCTACGCCGAACGCCAAAAGACGCTGATTGAAATGTCAAAAAAGTTCTTAGATGGACTATTAGAAGTACAAGATACCAAAGCTGGTTTGCATCTTGTGGGCTGGCTGCCGAATGGGGTTGACGACAAAGCGGTCTCGCAGGCGTTACGCGAGAATGGCATTCTGGCGCAGCCTTTGTCAGACTACGCCTTAGAGCCAATGCAACGGACGGGGCTAATTCTCGGCATCACCTCTGTTGATGTGCTCGATATTCCGCAAGCCGTGAAGAAGGTTGCGGCGGTGCTTTCAACCTTTATAACGTCGCGATGAGTTTATCCATTTCCTCACGCATAATCTTGGCGATCACGTTCGCATCGATGCGATTGAGGGACAGTGGAATACGCATGTCAAAAAGACCTTGCATAATTTCATCTGTTTTTGGCAGTTCAGCTGGCTTGTCCAAATATTCCCAGTTGTGATGCGAGCTAGTAAAGCCGACTGCATCTTCATTGCCAAACCACTTCAAAAAGACCCCACGGTCGCCACACATTTTCTGATAGCGCTTCATCTGCTCTGGTGTTAGGTCAACCAAGTTGAATTGGATTGAACTCGCAACATAGCCTTCGCGTTCGTCACGTTTAGGTAAGCGTAAGTGTGGGATTGAATCGAGATGTTCAGCCAGCCATTTATACCGGCGGTTCCACCATCTAGCGCGGAAGTCTAAGCGGTTAAGCTGCGGGCGCAAGACTGCGGCAGCCACATTGCTCATGCGCATGCTGAAGTTTGGCGTGACAGCCTTCCACTTTGCAAAGACTTCATCGTCTGGGCGCGTGCCGTGTTGGCCGTAGAGCATGTAACTACCAGAGTAGAGCGTGGCTTGGGCGGCAATGTCAGGATCGTCAGTAACAAGTAAGCCACCTTCCCCTGAATTGATGTGCTTGAAGGTTTGCGTGCTGAAACAGCCCACTTTCCCAAACGTACCCGTTAGCTTGCCATTCCAACGTGCACCCATCGTGTGGGCACAGTCTTCTACCATGGTGATGCCAAACGCTTCACAGATTTCAACTAGCTCGTCTAAATTAGCAATGTGCCCGCGCATGTGTGAGAGCAACAGCACTTTTGCTTCAGACTCAGCTGCTTTCTTGCGAAAATCTGCTAAATCAATCAGGTAGTCTTCATTGATTTCAATCAAGACAGGCTGTGCGCCACAGTGAGCAACCGCACCCGGCACTGGTGCTAACGTAAAGGCGTTGACGAACACTTTGTCGCCCGGCTTTACGCCAACCGTTTTTAGCGCGATGAACAAGGCGCAGCCACAAGAGTTGAGGGCAACACAATACTTACTGCCCATGTAGGCAGCGTATTCTTCTTCTAATGCCCGCACTTCTAGCGCGTTGCTGCTAGCCTCGCCATACCGATGCAGCCGCCCCTGCCGCATCAATCGCCAGGCACGCAGCATGCCAAGCACCGGAATTCGTCCCGGATTACTGAGATCTTTGGAAAATGTACGCATATAAACATGACCTCGTTGATGTGTGCATGCAGGCTGTCCTTCCCGTGACCTTTGCTACATGCGGAGATAAACTACAAACTGGGAGCGCAACTGCACCCCACTCTTATTAATACATGACAACCCCAGCCGACACGTTAATGTCTTCGCCTGTGATTGATTTTGCTAAGTCTGACGCCAAGAAGACCGCTGTATTTGCGACATCTTCTGGCGGTGTAAGTATTTTTTGTGGCGACACATTGGTGAATTGCGCCCGGATTTCATCGACCGGCAGGCCTTGAGCCTTTGCTTGATCGACAAAAGAGTTTTCCATCCGAACACCAGCAACGGCACCCGGTGAAATGACATTTGCCCGCACGCCAGTGTCTGCTAAGTCCCATGCAAGCGTGCGAGTGATCCCAACCAACGCCATTTTTGTGGCTGTATATGGCGTACGGTTTAGCATCGGGCGCTTGCCTGTCATAGACCCGATTGTAATCACTGCGCCTGAGCCTTGCTCTACCATCTTAGGAATAAATGCTTGGCAACAGTGGAACACGCCGTTGACGTTGACGTCAAACGTATGTTGCCACCCAGCCGGATCAACTTCCCAAAGCGGCGCAACCGGGCCCGCAATGCCGCTGTTGTTCACTAATATATCAATACGTCCGAAGTGCTCAAACGTTGCAGCCGCTAGGTCTTTGATTGCCGCCACATCGGTTAGATCCGTTGGAACAACCAAGGCCTGTTGCCCCAGGGCTTGAATCTCAGCCTGCGTTGCGCGTAGCGTTGACTCGGTGCGCGCCGCCAGCACAATGTGCGCGCCAGCGCGGGCCATTGCTAACGAAATTTCACGCCCAATGCCTTGTCCGCCGCCGGTAACAACCGCAATTTTGTTTTCTAAAAGTTTCATAGTGTTCTCAAAACGCCTACTTTATATAGGTTTATATGTATATTCTGAGAATTATTCCACACTGCTGCCAATCAAGGCGCATCCAATTTGCACAGGCTGGCATAATCGCTGGCAACTTGCCGCACCGGAACAGTTAGTCGTTGGCTTTCCCATAGCGCTTGACGCGGATATCCGCTTGCGCTTTGTGCCCTACAAACCCTTCTAACGCACAGTACTTTGATGTGTAAGTACCAATCAAAGCGCTCGCTTCATCTGTTGTGATGCGCTGATAGGTCAGCGTTTTGATGAACTTACCAACCCACAGCCCGCCGGTATAACGCGCAGCTCTGTTCGTCGGCAAGGTGTGATTGGTGCCAATTGATTTATCGCCGTAAGCAACATTGGTACGTGGGCCAACAAATAAGGCCCCGTAGTTTTTCATGTTGTCTAAGAAATATTGATCATCTGCCGTCATCACTTGCACGTGTTCACTGGCAATAATGTCCGCTTCAACGGCGGCTTCGGCTAAGTCATCAACTAGGATGACCATGCCATAGTCGTTCCACGCTGCCCGCGCATAGGCTGCCGTGCCCAGCGTTTCGAGCTGGCGTTGAATTTCTATTTCTGTTGCTGCCGCTAGTGCTTCGCTCGTGGTAATCAAAACAATCGGCGAATTGGGTCCATGTTCAGCCTGCCCCAAAATATCGGTCGCGACCAATTCTGCATCGACCGTCTCATCCGCAATAATGAGGGCTTCCGTTGGCCCAGCAATCAGATCAATCCCGACCTTGCCTAGCAATTGGCGTTTGGCTTCAGCAACGTATGCGTTACCGGGACCGACGATCATATCGACAGCGTCGAGGGATTCGGTACCCAATGCCATGCGGCCAACAGCCTGAATGCCGCCAATGATGTGAATTTCATCTGCGCCAGCCATTGCCATCGCCGCAACCGTTGCACTTGGAATCTGACCGTTTTTAGGCGGCGTACAGCCAATCACTTCTGGCACACCGGCCACCTTGGCTGTCAAAATACTCATTTGTGCCGAGGCAACGTGCGTAAAACGCCCGCCAGGAATGTAACAGCCCACCCGCTGCACCGGGATATTCTTATGACCTAAGATCACACCCGGTAACGTTTCAATTTCAACATCTTGCATTGAGGCGCGCTGCGCTTTGGCAAAGTGTTCCACCTGATCCATGGCAAATTGAATAACATCACGGTCTTCAGCACTTAACGATGCGACAGCAGCATCGATTTCAGCTTGAGAAAGTCGGAACGTTTCAGGTGACCATTTATCAAACCGTTCTGAAAGTTCGCGCACTGCCGCGTCGCCACGGGTGCGGATCGCGTCTAGCGTGTCAGCAACGGTTTGACGCACTTGCTTGTCCACTGCAAACGCATCTTCGGGACTAATCCCTTGTTTTAGAATTCTGGCCATTCAGGTCCTCTTTCTGTTGGGTAAGCAGCCGCAGCTACGTTACGCCTGCACAGCCGCTTTGAAGCGGTCACGAATTGCCCCCGGATCCATTGGGATTGGCGTCAATTTAGGGCTACCCGGTTCACATTTGGCAACAATCACGTGCGGCCCTTCTGTGGTTAGGCACGTTTCTAATGCGCCAACGGCTTCAGTGCCATTTACTTCAATCACGCTTTTCACGCCAGTGGCGCGCGCAATTGCGGCAAGGTCTGTACTACCAGAAGTGTGCGTTGGCTGATCCCCCGTAGACCCATAAGCGCCATTGTCTACCAGGAACAAAATGTAATTGGCCGGTGCATAGTTACCAATGGTTGAGAGCGTGCCCAAGTTCATCAGCACACTGCCATCGCCATCAATCGAAACAACTTTTTTATCTGTTGTTGCCGCTAAGCCAAGCCCAATTGAGGACGATAACCCCATTGAGCCCAACATATAAAAATTGTTTGGTGTGTCATTGATCGCATACATCTCTTGAGAAGGGAAGCCTATATTGCAGATCACCAGCACTTTACCGTCTAATACAGGCGCAACGTCTTGCAGGAGTTCATATCGTCGATAGGTCATCTAGCCTTTCCCCCAGAAATCAAAGTCGAGCAATGCTACGACTGGTCTTTGCGCAACTTGTGCGTGGCGCACAAGCCGCCCTACTTTGGCAACCTCAGCGCCATCGCTAAAATTGAAGGTTGGGATGCCCATCAAATCCATCAGCGGCTTTGATGCGCGCCCCATAGGAACTTGCGTACCGATGGGTTCTCCCGGCGAGCCACGGTGGCTAACGATCATGGTGATAGGTAAGTTGTAAAAGATACCTAGTGAATAAAGCGAGGTTACGATTGTGCCTAGACCGGTGTTTTGCATCACCATTACTGGTGTTTTTCCGCCCAAGTAAGCACCGGCGCAAACGCCGAGGCCTTCTTCTTCGCGGGCAACGGGCACGTAGCCAATTGAATTGTCGGCACCGAGTAAGTCGATCATGTCGCCCAGTAATTTACAGGGCACTGACGCAAAGAAATCCGCGCCATTGTCTTTCAAACTCGCTAAAAGCTGTGTACTAATTGAAGTCATGTGAGTTTTAGTGTCAGAATGTTGGTGATGAAAACAATTTTTCGCGGATTACACAAACCGCAAAACTATTTTCGCTAATTTTTCAAAAATTATGATAGATTCATGCGAACAATACAAGTACTGATTAGAAGATCGCCAATATTTCTTCTTTTTCTTATTATTCTCGCGATATGAACGAAGTATATACCCTGTCTCCACTAGACAAACGAATCCTTGAAACGCTGTATACCGACGCTCGGAAACCGGTGTCTGAAATTGCCGATGATATTGATGAACCGGCCTCAACAATTCGGGGCCGCATCAAGCGGATGGAAGCTGCGGGCGTGATCGAATCGTATCAACCGATCATCAATCCTAAGAAGTTAGGCTACACCATCAAGGCAATTGTGATTATTCGGCGCGACTCTGGCGGGCATATTGAGGGGCTTTCGCACCACCTAAGCAAAATCCCCGGCCTAACCCGTTTCCAGAATCCATTAGGGGATGTTGATGGCCTGCTAACAATTTGGGCGAAGGATGTAGACCAATTGGGCGAAATTATCCGGCAGATCAACCTAATTGGTGGGGTGTTGCGCACAGAGACGCTAGTGCTGCTAGAGGAACGGCAATTCTTGCCACCCAATAAAATTATTGAGTAAGGCCTTACTGCGCCACAAAACAGCGCGGTATTAACTGCGGGCTACTGCTTTTGCAAAAAGTTGAGCGTATCTAACGCCAGTGGAAAGCCGATTTGAATTTCCATCGGTTGGTACGTATTGCGGGTAAAGGCGTCGATTGTAAACAGTGGCCGCCCATCTATGCTGTATTCGCTAGCACTATCCGATTCGATTGTGAAGCAGCCAGCTTCTTGCGGATACGTTAGCGTGTCTTGCACGTCCCACAACTTTGTTTTGAAATTCCAAAAGCTATAGCGCACGCTGCGTTCTGTTGCGGTTCCGCGCAACTCAATCCGGTATGCGTTTGGAAATTCAATCGTACTCCACCCCACGCAGCCGCTATCACTAGTGGATGCGTATTGCAACTCTAGCAACCAGTTATAACTTTGAATTTGCCTGCTCGCCAATGTGATTTGGAGCGGGAATGGTGCCACTCCCTGCAACAATCCGTCACTGATACGCGGTGGGTTGCCGCCTGTTGTCCACGCGTTACTGACTCCGCCATTAAACGCTTCGCCAAACGGGAGCACAAAGTCACCCAGTATCAGGCTAGTTTGCGGTTGTTGCGTTGCGGTTGGCAATACGGGCGCTGTTGATGTGGCCGTTGGCACAAGCGTGGCCGTGGGCGTGGGCGTGATGGTAGGCGTTGGCGTAATTGTTGGCGTCGGCGTGATGGTAGGCGTATGGGTCGGCGTGGCGTTGGCCAAGACAATTGCTGTTTCCAACGCCTGATTGGTTGCGTTAGCCGCGTTCACAGTGGCAACTTGCTGAGCATCTAGTGCGGCTTGCTGCGCGACGGCTTGGGTGCTGATGGCACGGTTGGTATCTGTCACGACGCGCGGCAAAATACGGCCACGACTGCTCAGTAGGACAACAATAAAAAGCATCCCTGCTAAGACCAGAAAATAACGTGCTTTGGGATTAGTCATCAAAACTAAGGCGTACTGCGTAGCGCGGCATCGAGATCGCGTTCAAGCGCTTCGCGGGTGGCAGATAATGCCTCTAATGTGGACTGTTGCTGCGGTTGGCGTTGTGCCTCATACGCGCTCACGGTTGCCCCAACGGCATCATTTACCACAGTCGTATTGATTGGATCACGTAGCCACATAAAAGCGGTCACGCCAATCAGTGCCGCGAGCAGGCTTGCTAACAAAATATTTCTAAGCATTTGCGTATTGCCTTACCGGATGAGCCACAGGCCTAGCCCAATGAGCGTGCCCAGCCCCCAAATGAGGCTTAGCCAAGCCCACCAACGGTCTGTATCTACGGCTTGCTGTTGGTTACGGAGTACGGCAACGGCTAACCCAACCGCGCCAATATTGAGGATGAATGGCGCAAAATTAGAGAGCCAAATTGCGGCAAAATTCAAAATCAGACTGCCCCAAACATAGCCTTCAATCGGCCAGACATCGGCCAGCGTGATCGAAGGCACGCCAACCACGCCAGACGTCCCAACCACTTGCCCCTGATACATCTCTGGCTTGGGTTCACGTCGCTTGGCTTCACGCTGCGCTTTGGCTTGGGCGGCTTTGCGTTTGAATTCAACGCGCGCACACCACGGGCAATCCGTGACATGGCTCGCATGCCAGTGTTTTGTGTCCGTTTCGCACTGCACTAAATCTGCTTCGGCCAGCGTTAGCACCGCTAGCCAGTCCGCAGTTGTTGGGCGTTTTTCGGGGTTATGGTGCCCGGTAAAAAATGCCTGCACAAACAAGCGTTGGATGTCTGGATGCAGCAGCGTAAAGTCAGGGGCATTAGGCGGCGCTTTGAACTGCCCGTTAGAAATAAAAGGAAAGATGCCTTCCGCAATGCAGTACAAATCGATTTTGTCTGGCGTGGAGAAGGTTGGGTCTAACGGCACGCCGCTAAACGGGTGGTAGCCTTCCATCAGCAATTGAAAAATAACAACGGCCAGCCCAAACACATCATGATGAACGTTGCGGTCTACAGTGTTCATCGTAAGGCCTTGCAATTCCGGCGGCGTATATTCGGGCACGCCAACTTGGCAGCGGAAGATATCGCCATCTAAATCACGAATTTGGAACGAGTCACAATCAACAAGCGTCACCAGTGTGCGGACGGTCACTAAGGCATTGGTCTGGTTGACATCGCCCATCACGTGCCCAGTTTCGTGTAACGCCGCCATGGCCTTGGTGAAATTACCAGCCACGCGGTGTAAGTGACGCGCATCAAACCCAACAAAGTAGCGCGTGCGCAACCGAGGATTGATGACCTTGAACAGGTCTGGGCTAGACGTAATGCGTGGCATAGTGAAGCCCATAAAGCGATTTTTGGAATACAAAATCTGCTTTGGCCACGCAATAGAAACATGCCCGGACTCGCTATTGGATTGAATGTCTGGCGGGTTAAAGACCATCGCCTTCAGCTTGGTGGCACGCTCTTCCGTGCGGCGATCCGCATGGTAGATTTTGGCAACAAGTTCTGGCCGGTCTGCGATGTTATAAATGACGCCTTCGCCACCCCGCCCAAGTTCATGGGTGGTGTCCACAAGGTCACCGTCTGAGGCGCGATACAAAGTCATGAGAGGCGTTACTAGTTGCAAATTGCGAATAGCAATTTATTGTTGTTTTGACGTTTTACTAAGCGTTAGTGAATTCAACGGAAAAATTGTCAACAGCCAACTCGATTTATTGACAACTGACAGTTGAAAATTAGTTATTGGCTATTCGTAAGTGTACCAACTATGCGAATTCACCGACGACAACGAGGGTTTTGTCGTCGTCTGTTTTAGCGCACACGCGCTCTGATGCTAGAAAATCTGCTAATTGCGTTGATGTTGAGATGGTGTCGATCACGCCTTGGGTCACACCGTTGAAAAACGGCGCAAAGAACGGGGCATGCGGGTTGCCGGTTGCGGTGTTGATCGATAAGTTTTGCAAGCCATCGGTTAGCACGGCAACGGCTTTGGCATTGTCGTTTTGCATGGTAACTTCTAACGCGCTTTCCCAATCTTTAGCGGTAAGCGGCGTTACTTCGTTGGCATATTCGCCTTGCTTTGGCGCGGTGATAGTCTCAACGCGGCCATCATCAAACTGCGCCACAACTGCGCCATCACCCAAGTGCCCCACAACCAAACGGTCGTGCGTAATGACGGCAAGCATCAGCGTGGTGCCATAATCGCGGATTGCAACTTCGTTTGCCACAGCACGGCCATCAATCGCATCACGCGCGGCACCAAACGCCTCACGGACGATGCGCTGCCAGGAATCTTCAATTAATGGTTGATATAGCCGCACATCGTCTTGCAAGGTAGAAAGCGCGGTACGCACCGCAACTTCTGCGCCAATTTCAGACTGCGCAGCAGAGCCTAACCCATCAGCAGCAGCCACAATTACATAATTAGGCGTGACGATATAGTTGTGATAATCCTGACAGGGTTTGCCAGTGCGCACATGCGAGGTTCCCTTAACAGACGCCCCAATTGCTTGCCACATTAGACAGTGCCCCAGCCAGCCGGTGATTCTAGTGTGATCTCATCCCCAGGGGTTGAGTGTGACACGCTAGTTAGGCTAGAGGAGAGCCAGACAAACATTTCTGCAAAGTTCAAGCCGCGCAATTTGAGCGCAGATCGATTAGAGATATTGTTTAGAATTTCAATGTTTGCACCTTCTACGCCAACCGAGAAAAAGGCCACTTTTTTATTGCCTTCAGCTTGTTTTACGCGCTCGGCAGCTTGCATCCATTGATCCGTTGGCGCACCGTCAGTGACCATAAAGACCCACGGGCGATAGTAAGAGATGCCGTTTTGCTTATAAACCTGCTTGCGGTCGTCGATCATATCGAGCGCTTTTTCGATGGCGGCACCCATTGGCGTGACGCCGCTTGCAGCCAACGGCGCTGGTGTGTATTGATCGGCAGTGATGAAGTCTTGTTCTACATTGACCGGCCCAAACGTGACAATCGCGATTTCAACGCGCATCATTGCCAGTTCGTCAGCAATCAGTGCACTTTGAAAGGCCTGCAACCCCTGATTTAGTTCAGTGATTGGCTTGCCGCCCATAGAGCCAGACGTGTCTAATAACAACACGCACGGGCAGCGCGGTTCAGGGTTGGTAACATCAAATTCAACTTGAGAAAAATCAATACTCACGGTGAGTCCTCGTGGTTTATATAAAAAGCGCAAAGCTTGCGCAAACGTACTGTGATTTTACCGCTTTAGGCGCGGAGCGGTATCTTGAAAATTTGGATTTTAGGGAATTCAATGCGTTATTTACCAATAAACTCACCCAAACACTTGCCACAACCACCAGCTCAGATAAACAGCCTGCGAAAGGCCATAAGCCCCACTAATGCCCGCCACCCATTTACTCGCCGTGCTCATTGTGTTTGGGCGCCAAAAGTAATGAAACGCATGTAGCGCTAGCCCAACTGCAACAACATTCCAAACAATGGGCACAAAGTCAGATAAAAACAGCCCCGCGATGTTGAAGCCAACGCTATAGACAGCTAGTGGCGCAACATCAAACGGGATGTAATTTGCGGGTTGTGCGGAGGACTTAGTGCCAGCGGCGGGCACGTTTACATATGGATATTGTGCAGGCTCGCCAACCCCAGCTCTAAACTCTGGCTCCGATGCTGAGAGCGCGGCTTCGGCTGCGCCACACCATGGGCAATGGGCTAAGTGGCTGCCGTACCAATGCTTGCTTGGCTCCATATCACACTGCACTAACGCCTGTTCGGCAACGGTCAGCGCGTTCAACCATTCTTCTGTCTCTGGACGCGAATCTGGATTAGTGTGCCCATTAAAGAAACAGCGAATAAAAAGCCGTTGCAAATCAGGATGCAATGTATTGAACTTAGGCGCATGCGGCGGCGCGTTGAAGACACCATTGTTCATATAAGGAAAGATACCTTCCCTAATACAGTACAAATCCATCTTGCCCGGAATAGAGAAGTTTGGATCAATCGGCGCGCCAGAAAAGGGATGGTAGCCGCCCATCAGTAACTGAAAGATGATGACTGCTTTCCCGAACAGGTCATGGTCTACGGTTTGGTCGATTGTATCTAGAATAACGCCATGCAGTTCTGGCGGCGTATATTCCGGCACCCCAACAATGCAGCGATGCACCATGCCACTTTCACTTTTTATTTGGAACGAATCACAATCGACTAACGTCACCAGCGCCCCTTGCGTAACCAGCACATTTTTATGATTGAGGTCACCCATCACATGGCCTTTGCCATGCAAGGCCGCGAGGGCTGCCGTTAAGTTACGCGCCACGCGGTGCAGGTGGCGGTTATCAAAGGTGTTGAAATAGCGCGTACGCAGCCGCGGATTGATCGCTTTGAACAAGTCTGGGCTGTCGCCAATTTTTGGCATCACAAACCCACGAAACTTGCCATTCTGATACAGAATTTCTTGCGGCCAAGCAATGGCAACGTGTTCACCAGCTTGTTTCGCAATGGTTACGCCATCAGGCGGGTTGGCAACCATCGCGGTGAGCTTGTCTTCACGTTCTGGCGTCCGGCGCTCTGGATGGTAAATCTTAGCGACTTGATTTGGGCTGCCAGAGATTGTATACACAACGCCTTCACCACCGCGGCCTAGCTCTTTTGCTGTTTTATAGAGTTTTTTATCTGCGGCATTAAAGGTTGGCATAAGGGAACACGTTTAAGTTAGATCAGTCTAATTCTAGTACAGCCTGGACTTCAATCTCTTCAAGTTGCATCGTATTGGGGAATTGCAGAATGAGCGTATTCTGTTCTATCACACGGTCTAGACTATATTCATTGACTAACACACCGTCTGTATATACAGAGAACGTACTACTTTGCCTCTCAATATGCCTTTCAACAACAAGTTGCCACTGACATGCGTCTATAAGCTCGGTTTCAAATTTTGTAGCAAACTCCCACCCCTTCCCGTTTTCTACCTGCCAAGCACCCTCAAGCTGCGTTTCAGGGTGCAACAACTGAAGTAAGACGTCAAAATCATAAATAAGATTGAACCCGCCGCGACAGTTTTCAGGATCAACTGCACTCAGCTGTAGATGCGTTGTGTAATGTGTTGCTGGTGGTAAATCTAATTGCATGGTGAGCAGTTCAGATGTTGTTTGCAACGCACCATTTTTGACCACAGGCTGACCGGCAAACACGTACCAGCCGTCAAGCGCAGCGTCATCAAAGGTGTCCGTAAATAATATGCCGGATGGCAATAGCGTTGGCGCAAGTGTGCTGGTTGCAATTGGCTGCGAGGTTTGATTTGGTTTTGCAGCTTGTGTTGCCAGTGCATGGTGCCCCGCCCGCGCAGTAAGTACCAATTCTTGCACCTCAACTTGCATCGCAACATTCTCTGCCGCAATTGCCCGCTCATTCGTGTTTAGTTGGTGCCCTCCTGCAACAATCGTTTGCTCAGCATGTTCATTTGCCTGCGTAATTGGCCGCGGAATAAGCAGAGTTTCAAAAATATTTACATTAAATAATGCGCTTATAATCGTAATAAGCACATACCCAATAACAATAAAATTTATTTTGAAACGCCTAGGTGGAGAAGTTTGCATTGCTTTATTGCTCTAACAACTCAGCTTGACGCGTAATTGTTGCCTGCAAGTCAGTAATACGGGTTCTCAACACATCTACTTCATCGCCGTAATCTACATCAGGTAAAGCAGTTAACGTCTTCATTACAATCCTATCTACGGCTTGGTCAGATACAGTCACAAGGCTATACCTATTGCTAAGTACTAATAGTGCTGCAATTGCAATAATAAAGACGACGGTAATGCTATAAAAACGATTCCTAGTCATCACACTGATTATACGCCAGCCCTAACCATACTTAATCTAAAAACGACGCCTGTTACAGCGTCGTTTTTATCAAAATAGGTCGGCAATGAAGCTGAAAATCTCGCCGCCAAACATAAAGGCCACCCATATGAGCCAGAACCAATTGCCACCGCGCTTATGCCGTTTTCCGCGCCCCACTTTATTAAAGGGGCGCGGCGCTGGCATTTGCGTTGGCATGGATTGCTCTTGCAACCTGCGCTGTAAACGTTGCTGATACTGCGCAATGTCTGCTGGCGTACACCATGGGCAGTCTTGCGCGGTTTCTAAATACCAGTGTGCAGTCGTCCGATGACATTCCCGCAGGCCTTGCGCAGCTGTGTCTAAGCCAACCATCCACTCCGCTGTGGTTGGGCGGGCACTTGGCGTGTGGTGCCCATCAACAAAACAGCGCTGGAACAGTGCCTGCAATGCGGGGTGCAACGTGTGAAAGCTCGGCGCATGTGGCGGCTGACTAACACTCGCATTTGGCAAGTAAGGAAAAATGCCTTCACGAATGCAGTACAAGTCCACCTTGCCCGGAATTGAAACGGCTTGATCCAATGGCACGCCCGTAAACGGGTGGTAGCCTTCCATTAGCAATTGAAAAATCAGCACGCCTAGCGCAAACAGATCATGCGCTTGGGTTCGCGTCACGTGCTCAATGGCTTGGCCCTGCAACTCTGGCGGCAGGTAGTCGGCCACGCCCACCGCACAGGTGTGGAGTTCACCCGCGCTCGCAATCTGATACGAATCGCAGTCGACTAATGTGACCAGTCCTTTCGGGCTCACGATGGCGTTCTTCTGATTGAGATCCCCAATCACGTGCCCTTTTTCATGCAGTGTCCGAATGGCAACAGCTAAGTTTCGCGCCACACGGTGCTGATGCCGCCAGTCGAACCCAGCAAAGTGCTTGCGCCGCAGTTTGGGGTTGAGCAGCTTATACAAGTCCGTGCCAGTGGTAACACGCGGCATGGTAAAGCCCACAAACGTCCCATTTGCATACACCAGCTCTTGCGGCCATGCGGCAGCTAAGTGTTGACTATCCTTTTTAGCAATGGTGGCAAGCGTTGGCGGATTGGCAATCATTGCCTGCAATTTATTTTCCCGCTCAGCAGTTCGACGGGCAGGATGATAGATTTTGGCAACCTTATCGCGCGCTTCCCGCAACGCATAGACTGTCCCTTCACCGCCTTGGCCCAATTGGGCGCTAAGCGTATACGTTGTCCCAACCGTTGTTGTAAGCGTTTTCACTGGTAAACCTCCTGCAAAATTTGATATATATCTATCTTAGAAACAAATCCAGCGCGTGCCTATCTTGTTTTGTGGGGTGAACTAGCGCCTCGCTAAGCACTACAGCGGGCGCTGCGTTCGCAGAAAATGCATAGTGATCAACACGAACATGATGGCCATAAATAGCGGATTAGTGCGCACCAACATCGTGATGTAAAACACGATCGCAACCGCAACCATTAGGCCAATTGGCAACGTCAAGGCGATGAAAAAGAACAGCACTGCCGGATCATCCTTCACTTGATAGCCGGGTTCCCCAAATTCAGGCTGCGGTAATTCCCACGGGTATTTATCAATGACCGGCGTCTGATGATCTGTCTCATCTGTCTCTGCACACCAAGGGCATGCCAATAGCCGTTCACGGTACCAATGCTGGGGCGTTTGCGCACAACGGCGCAGCGACCGGATGGCGGTTTCTAATGCAGCGTGCCATTCTTTTGTAGATGGGCGTACCGCTGGGTCTGCATGCCCATCTACAAAGCAGCGCTTAAATAGCTGGTGTAAGTCAGGGTGCAGGTCATAAAACTGTGGCGCGTGCGGTGGTGGTGTTACATAGGAATTTGGCAAGAAGGGAAAGATCCCATTTCGAATGCAGTACACGTCTAACTTGCCCGGCACAGACTCTATGTTCTCTGTCGGCACACCGGTAAACGGATGATAGCCTTGCATCAACAGTTGAAAGATCAACACGGCTAGGCTAAACAGGTCTTCGGCTGGAGTGCGTACCAACGCACCTAGCGTCTTCCCATGCAATTCTGGCGGCAAGTAGTCTGGCATACCAACCTCACAGCGATACACGTGTGCATCTGACTGCACCTGATACGAGTCGCAATCTACCAACGTCACTCGGCCGGACGCGTCGACCAGCGCATTTTTCTGATTGAGATCGCCAATTACACTGCCAGCGTCATGAATTGCCGCTACCGCCAACACTAACCGTTGCGCCACCTGATGCAGCAGTCGCCAGTCAACATTTTCAAAATGCCGCTGTTGCAACGCAGGATTGATAATCTTGTACAAATCAATACTGCCACTGATATACGGCATCGTGAATCCCACAAATTCGCCGTTCAAATACACCACATCTTGTGGCCAAGCCATCGTAATCGGGCGTGCTGATGTTGGCGGATTGGCAATCATTGCCTGCAATTTATTTTCCCGCTCAGCAGTTCGACGGGCAGGATGATAGATTTTGGCAACCTTATCGCGCGCTTCCCGCAACGCATAGACTGTCCCTTCACCGCCTTGGCCCAATTGGGCGCTAAGCGTATACGTTGTCCCAACCGTTGTTGTAAGCGTTTTCACTGGTAAACCTCCTGCAAAATTTGATATATATCTATCTTAGAAACAAATCCAGCGCGTGCCTATCTTGTTTTGTGGGAGAGCCAATGGTTTTCCAAGTCTTATAGCGATGGGTGTTTTTTACACCGCCAATGATGTGACGCGCTCGGGCTTATCAAGTCTGGCTTTTGCTGGCAACCTTAACGCCAACGCTGTCACCACCCCCGTAGACACAATCAATAGGGCAAAGGCCAATATTGTCTGTGCATCTGGAGCGATGACAGATTGGCCGCGGGCGGCCTGCCACACCAAGATGCCAGTCAGCGCCAAATATGCAACCCCAGCCGTGATAACAACAGTGCTACGCTGTTTGGCGCTGTTGCGATCTTGCCAACGTTTCCGGCTCAGCCAAAAACCAAGTAGCGGCAACACCTGCAAGCCATGCAGCCCAACAAAGTGCGCGGGACGGTAGTCACCGCTGGTCATACTCCAGTTGAGAAACGGCAACCCCACACTGTCCGCATCACTTTCGCCCACGGCGTGCGCGCCTGAACGTCCGTCCCACGTGCCGTTTTGCATCGCCTCGCGTTGGGTTGGGGTCGGACTGGTCATCAGAGGGCCAACCATCATGCCTGCAAATGAAGCAAGCAGGCCCATGCGCAAGCCCCAGGCTAAGACTGTATCGGTTTCGGCGCGACGCAGCACATTGAAGGCCAATATCAAATTAGAAATCACAACAAAAATTGTCATCACGCCCATCAAGCCGAACACCGCCGCATCAAAGGCCGTGCTGTAATTGAAGTGACTATGCACCCCACGAATAGCCTGCAACGCGCCCAAAGACATACTTATCATCAGCGTGATGGCGGTCGCGCTGGCCGCCCAATTGAGCCAGCGTTTGCGGGTCGGGATTAGTGTCAGCAACCATGCAAACGTCAACAGATACGCCGCGTTTGAGATGGCAAACTTGAATGGCTTTACCCAGATGAATGCCCCATCTAGCGTGCGCGGATCAAGCAACATCGCGCCTAGCGTGACGGGGATTAGCGCTACATGGAACAGTATGGCGCGGGTGAGCCAGCGATTTTGTGAAAAGATTTTGAAAGTTGGCATGCGGTGTCTCTCCTTGTTTAGACTGACTAGTGTTATTTTACCGAACAATGTTCAGTAATGTGTAAAAAAATGGCTAGCCAATGCTAGCCTGTTCAAGTCACCCTTTTATTAGCGGCGATTGACTGTTATTCGGTCGGATTACTTGCAAAATGGTTACCGGCAACGTAGCCATCGTAAAGCGTTTTTAAGTTGTATATATGTAGATCGGTCATCTTCTCACCAGTGGCACGGAACATAGTGATTTGTAAGATTGCCATCCCATGTACAAGCTGCCACAGGCCAAGCGTAATCGCTTTCTCTTCCCCTGGCTGCTTCACCTTGAAGTGTCCGGCTGCAATGTTGAGCCGTACGGCTTCCGCCATCACCATCCAAAAGGTGTCTTGCTCAGTTTCTTTTGGTGGCCCTAGATGCAGTTCAGTATTGGTTCCAATGCGATCAAACATCAGTCGGAAATGTTCTGGATTGGCTTCGGCAAAGGCAATGTACTGCAACCCGATTTGCACGAAATACGCTTGCGGATTATCTTCATCCACCGGCACGCTTCTAAGCGCTGCATCAAAACGTTGCATGCCTTCATTACAAAGCGCGCCAATTAGCGCATCTTTGCTTCCAAAATATTCGTACAACGCGGCTGGACTGTAATCGACGCGTTTGGCAACTGCGCGTAAGGAAAGCCCATGTGGGCCGTTTTCACGCACCATTGCTAAGGCAGCATCCATAACAGCTTGGCGTGTACGTAATTTGCGGCGTTGTCTTGGTGAACTCATAAATCAATTTCCGAACAGTGTTTAGAATATACACAACGCTCTAGCACATGTCAAGTCGTTAGCAAAATTTTTCTTACTTAACCACACACGGCAGCCGAGTTGGCTGCCGTGTGTAGACTGCTATAACACGCATTAGCGTTCTTTTAGCCCGCGCCCTTCACATGTTCATCAAAGAACGCTAATGAGCGCTGCATAGACAGGCTAAAGAAATTTGAGATGTTGTGATCATCCCCTTCTAGCACGTAGAACTCATTTTCAACCCCAGCCGCATCAAGCTCGCCCGCCAACAGTTCAGACATAATAATCGGCACGACCGTGTCACCAGACCCATGGTGCAACTGCACCGGGCCAGAAATTTCATCTAGGTAGCTGTTCGGCGACACTGCGGCCCAGAATTCTGGATTTTCATCGAAGGTGCCATAAGTGTTGATCGCTTCGGTGCGCCAGCGCCCACGTACGGTAAAGGTTGGGTTTGGCGTCGGCGTGGGGTCGTCTGGATTGGCCGGTCTGCGCCAGTATGTCCAAATGTCTGGGTAAGAGGCCACTACCCCGCCCCAAATCACACCGGCTTTGATTTCATCACTAACAACCATCGCGCGCAACGTAATTTGCCCGCCCATGGAATGCCCCCAAAAGCCAATCCGGTTGGCGTCTGCTTCTGGCATCGTTTTGACAGCCGCCATCCCGTTTAGCACATCCGCCGTATAGTCCGGCGTGCCGTAACTACTGGTGGTCGTGCCTTCTGAATTGCCGTGGCCGCGATAGTCTGACTTGAAGACAATGTACCCATTGCGCGCAAAATAATCGACATAGGCAACGTAGCGCGAGGTCGTCTGGTATACCTCAGGTGGAATATAGCCATGATTGAACATCACCACTGGCCAGCCAGTTGCGGGCGTTTCGCCATACGGAATGGTCAACAATGCAAAGATTTTGTTTCCTTCAGACAGATAAGAGACCACGTACTGCTTGTAATTCGCGCCGTCGGCCAGCGTCCGCTCATAAGTAATTTCACTGCCCGGATAGTCAACCTGGCGCATCACCTCGATCATTATCGGGTGCGTTGGGGTTGGGACTACCGTGGCCGTAGGTGCAGGCGTAGCCGTTGAGGTTGCAATTGGCGTGGGTGTATTCGTTGGCGGCAGCGTGTTTTCCGGCACTGGCGCGTCGGTTGGGATTAGGGTTGCGTCTTGGACTGCCGCTGTTGGCACAATTGCAGTTTCAATTGCGCTTGGTTCAATAGCATCAATCTCTGCAACGCGCACGGTGTCTGGCGTGCTGGCACAGGCCACTAGAAAAAGGCTAGCGCTTAGCAGGAGTAAAAGGCGAAGTGTTTTCATTGGAAGTAAGTGTTGTTCTTAATCTGAATTATTACAATCGCATTCTAAGAACCTTCTATGAGCGCGATTTAAGAATTTACAACATCTTGGGATTTGGACTGGG
>JAHDBW010000055.1 GCA_020630175.1 Anaerolineales bacterium | reverse complement strand
CACAGATACATGTCGTTGTAGCGCTAGCTTAGCTTTTCTACGCGGGCCTTGATCTGGGTCAATTCGCCATCTAACTGACCGAGCGAGTCTTTGGCGCTGTCTAGCTTGCCAGTTTCTGTGCGTACAAAGCGCGCATACGGCGCGATCGCGGTGTTATGGCGTTGCATGATGCGTTTTAGCTCGCCTGAGAATTGATCGCGTAGCGTGCGCATAATTTGCTTGCGCATCATGGCAATCTTCTCGCGTAGATCTTTTTCTGCTTTTCGGCGGCGGGCAGGGATCACAAACAGACCAAGTGCTGCCACTACGCTGCCTAAGATAATGCCTGTTGCATCGACTGCGACCGTGCTGGCAATTGCGGCAACGGCAGCGCCTAAGCCAATCGCACCAACTTCAATCATTGCCAGTGTTGCAACGGCAGATTGGGCACCGTCTGCTAATTGTTCCGCTTCATACTTGCGGTCAAATTTGTTAACCGCGCGGCTAACTTCATTGGTCATTTGTTCAAACAGGCGCTCACGTTCATAGCGGAAAGAGGCGTTTGCGTCATCGCCAATTAGGTTGGCCTGATGGGCGCGGCGGCGTTCTGCTAAATAGTCGTTCACAGATTGCCACTGGCGTAAGTCGGCATCCACAAGCCAGTCGATAATTTCGTTGACCTTGCGTTCAATTTGTTCGGGTACGCCGGCGGTCACGTGCTCTTCAAATCCACGTTGGATTTCTTCTTTCTTGGTCAGCTGCCAAATCTTGCTAATCCGGAAAATGCTGTCAAAGAAATCGCGTCCGCGTTGATCCATGGCGAGCAAAATATTTTCCACACCTTCTAAGTGCAGTTCAAAGTCACGTTCCATATCGGTTTCGAAGGTTTCCATTTGGCCTTCGACATTGGTAAGCATGGACAGATCTTCGCTAAGTAACTCGCTTTGTTCTGCAATTGCGCCCAAATACCGTGCCGTTAAGTGTGTGCCAACGCCAAGCGGATTGGCGAGCTTCAACTTGAGGCGGCTTTCTTCATCTAGCGTTTCTTTGATATAGCGTTCTAAGGTTTCAAACTGACTGCTTTCCCAAAGGTCAGGCTGCCCGGTTTTGGCTTTGAAGGCTTGCAGGGCGCTAATCGGGAAGATTTCAACATCAATGCCTAGCGTTTCACGCGTGCTTTGGCGGATGAAGTCAATAATCTTGGCGCGGTCGTCTGGATCTTCAATATAGTCAATCTTGTTAAGCACCACGACCACTTTCTTGCCCCAGTCGCGAATTGGCGCAAGAAACGCCCGTTCGCTTTCAGAAAAAGCGCGGTCGGCTGAAATTAGAAACAAAACTAAGTCTGAACGCGGCACAAAGTCTGTGGTGAGTTCTTCATGTTCGCGGAAAATTGCGTTCGCGCCGGGCGTATCTACAATGCTGATGTCGCGCAGCACTTCAGCTGGCGCGGTAATCACGCGGATTTTTTCTGGCGTAACTTCATCGGTAACCGTTTCACCGTAGCGCAAAATGTTGATGTCTTGCGTGGTTGGTAGGTTGCCTTCGGCCAATAGTTTTTCACCAAGCAGCGCATTAATGAAGCTGCTTTTCCCGGTGTTGTATTCGCCGACAATCACTAATAAGAAGAAATCATCAAGCTGCTGAATTGAATCGCTAAGCGTTGTGAGGTCTTCTGCGGTGGCATTAAAAGACTTAAGCGTGCGATAGAGGCTTTCTAGCGCGCCTTTTTCATCTTTGAGAAGTTGTTCGTATTTTGGGTTTAAGATTTCCATTGAGTTCCAAGGGCTCGGTACTGTAAATCCGATGCCGCTTATAGTGTTAGATGTCTGATTTTCCGCTTGGACACGTAAATATGCAATAGTGGCGGGTATTCATATAGAAGGTTAACATTACAGGACGGGTTTACCGCGTGTTGCAGTAGGGATGAATGCAAATGGATGCTTTTACCCTACCATAAACGACAGCCAGAATTAGCCTACTGCATGTTGATTAAAGCAACAATTGTAAGAGTCACCTATAGGATTGCACGAGTCTTACTGGATTCTGACGATTTACCTACCTTGCCGCCGTAATTCCTATTGTGATAAAATTCGCAAACGATTTTACGAGTCGTGTTGAGCCAAAAAATGTTGTGCTATTTTAGAAATATTGCAACAGTAAAAATATAAAAAGTCCGCTCAAACATAATCCTTTTATAAGGTTCTATTTATATGCCCATCGAAAGTCTACTGAACGATTACTTGCCGATCGCCGTGTTGCTTGTCTTAGCAACAGGGTTGGCATGTCTGATTATCCTTATTGGTAATGTCGTCGGTCCAAAAAATCCTAACGCAACTAAGGGGATGGCCTATGAATCTGGGATGGCACCAATTGGTGCGGCTGTTCGCCGGGTCCCGCTTCGTTACTACTTAGTTGCAGTCCTTTTTATCCTCTTTGACATTGAAGTAATGTTCTTCGTGCCATGGGCGGTTTCACTCAAGAAAATGGGTGCACTCAGCTTCTGGTCTATGATGATCTTTACATTTGTATTAACCATCGGCTTGATCTATGAATGGAAAGTCGGCGCGTTAGACTGGGAATAACCTTATGGGTCTTGAACAAAAAGCCGGAGATTTAGGGGTCGTAACGGCCCGCTTAGAAGATGTGGTCAATTGGGGCCGTACATCTGCAATGTGGCCAATGCTATTTGGCCTTGCATGCTGTGCGATCGAAATGATTGCAACGCAGTCTTCTAACTACGATGCAAGTCGTTTTGGGATGGAATTGATGCGCCCTTCACCGCGCCAGTCTGATCTGATGATTGTGGCCGGCCGGGTAACGCGCAAGATGGCACCAGTTGTGCGCCGCTTGTATGATCAAATGCCAGAACCAAAGTGGGTAATTGCAATGGGCGATTGTGCCTCTTGTAGTGGTGTCTTCAATAACTATGCGCTGGTACAGGGCGTAGATGAAATTGTGCCTGTCGATGTTTACATCGCTGGCTGCCCGCCGCGCCCAGAAGCATTGTTGAATGGCTTTATGACCTTGCACGAAAAGGTCAAGAAAGAAAAGCTTGCAACCTGGTCATAATATCTGATGAGTCATCTTTCTAAAACGCTAGACGCGATCAACGCATTGTTTCCAGATGCTATTCAGGAAACAATTGAATTCCGTGGTGAAACAACAATCGTTGTTGATCCTGGTGCAGTCAAAGGCATCTTGTGGTTCTTAAAAGAGAACACAGACCTTGACTATAACTTCCTGGCTGACTTGGCTGCGGTAGATTACTCACCAGCCGAACCACGCTTTGCAGTTTCTTATATTCCTTATTCAATGCGTCACAACACGCGCTTTCGTGTCAAGACATTTGCACCAGACAGCTACGAACCAGTTCTAGACTCTGTTGCAGATGTTTATCTTTCTGCCGATTGGCAAGAACGCGAAGCCTACGACATGATGGGGATTGATTTCAAAGGTCACCCAGACATGCGTCGTATTTTGATGCCAATGGACTGGGAAGGTCACCCACACCGCAAAGACTATCCGCTCGGGTATGAAGAGATTCAATTCTCATTCAACCGTGAAGACGTGGACAAGCGCAAAAACTACGCGAAGTAATTATGTCTCAGATTCAAGAAGTCGAAGCATCCATTAACGAACTGAAGCACCTCTTTAGTCCAGCGGCAATGACCGGTGAGACCATGGTGCTTAACCTCGGCCCTCAACATCCTTCAACACACGGTGTGTTGCGCTTGATGTTGGAGCTTGACGGTGAAGAAGTTGTGACCTGTGTTCCAGATATTGGGTTCTTACACACCGGTATCGAAAAGAACATGGAATACAAGAGCTACCTAAAAGCCCTTGTCATGACAGATCGCATGGACTACCTAAACAATATGGGGAACAACCTCACCTATTGTTTGGCAGTTGAAAAACTATGTGACATTAGCGTGCCAGAACGCGCAACAACCTTGCGTATTATCTGTGCAGAACTGCAACGGATTGCCTCACACCTTATTTGGTTGGGCACTTCAGGGATTGACCTCAACGCGAGTTCAATGTTGATGTACTGCGTGCGTGAACGCGAACGCATTCTCGACTTGTTCGAGTTGATCTCTGGTCAACGCATGATGACAAGCTACATTCGCCCTGGCGGCGTTTGGCGCGACGTCCAAAAAGAATTTATCTCTGGCGTCGAAGACTTCCTTGCTTACTTCCCAGATAAAGTCGCAGACTACGAACGCCTACTGACGAACAACCCAATTTTCATCGGTCGCACGATGGATATTGCTGTCATTGAGCCTGAAAAAGCGCTTGAATATGGCATGTCTGGGTCTTCACTACGTGGGTCTGGCGTGAACTATGATGTGCGCCGCGCAATGCCATACTGTGGTTACGAAACGTATGACTTCGAAGTGCCAGTAGAAACTGGTGGTGATGTCTACGCCCGTTACCAAGTGCGTATCGCTGAATTCTACGAATCAATGAAGATTATTCGCCAAGCTGTGGATCGGCTCAAAAAGCAAAACGGCCCAGTAACAAGCGAAGATCGTAAGTTCTCACCGCCACCGCGCTCAGAACTGCACACCAGCATGGAATCACTCATCCACCACTTCAAGTTGTGGACCGAAGGCTTCTCTGCGCCAGACGCTGAAGTTTATGCAGCAACCGAATCGCCACGTGGTGAACTCGGCTGTTACTTGGTTGGTGACGGTGGTCCTAAGCCGCGCCGCGTGCACTTCCGTACGCCAAGTTTCTTGAACTTGCAAGCGCTGCCATACCTGTCTGAAGGCTATTTAGTTGCTGACCTTATTGCGGCAATTGGCTCTATTGACATTGTACTAGGCGATATTGATCGATAAATTGCTGAGTTTCATTCGGGCCAACTGGCGCGAATGGGCTTTAGTGTGCGTTGCTGTTTTACCAGCCCTAGCATTTATTGCTTGGAAGCGCATCCATTTAGAATACTGGCAAGATGAACTGGTAACGCTGCAAGAATTTGCGTTTTACCCAGTCAGTGAAATTGTTTCTTCTTACCATATTCCAAATAACCATATATTCTTCACGCTTCTTTTACACCTGTATACAGGCGTAATCGGAATTGGATCGCCCATTGCGGCGCTCCAAAATCCACAAGCGTTACGTATATTTGTCTTGCTAATTAGTAGTGTCGGGGTTTGGTTTACTTACCTCGCTGGCAAGGCGCTAAAGAACTTTTACATTGGAATACTTGCCGCAGTGTTGTTGGCAACCGCCATCCCATTTCTGAACTTTGCAGTTCAAATTCGGGGGTACGGTCTCACCATCGCGTTGGCTGCAATTCTGCTGTATTTATCTATTGCTTGGGTCAAGTTAGACACTGGCAAGTGGTACGCAGTTGGAGTAGTGGTGGTAAGTGCGTTGCTGATCTATACAGTGCCAGTCAACGGTTACATTATTGTGACCACTGGTCTGTTAGCGGGGCTAATTGCACTCCGTCACGTTTTGCAGGGTCAGCGTAAGGGTTGGCTAGCCAATCTCTTTACAACGCGCTACTTTCAGCTAAGTTTGTTGTTATTAGCCGGGGTAATCTTAGGGATTGCGCTGTTCTGGCCGGCCTACACGGATGTGTCTAACGCGGCAGCCGATACGGATTGGCCAAACTATGGCACGCTAACCAGCGAGTTGCCGGAACTGCTAATTAGCTTTCTGCGCGATAGGCTGCCTATGGCAATTGTGTTTATTAGCGCAGTTGCATACAGCGGCATTCAGGTCTTCGCTGGAAACAAGCAACGCTGGCGCGAGACTGTACTGCTTGCAGTAATGATTGTTCTGCCATTTATCTTAGGATTTTTGACAGGGCGCTCTTCAAGCGGACGTACATTCCTATATGTACTGCCAAGCTTGAGCTTACTCGTTGCGCTTAGTTTTGAAGAGTTGGTTGCATTTTGTGCCAGCCGCTTCAAGGCTTGGGACAGTAAGCAGCTTTCACAAGTGTTGTTGGCACTGTTGATTGGGACGCTGTACGTTGGTCAGTTTTCTGGCGCGGCGCGCATTGATCGGCAGTTAGCAGATGCTTTGGTAGACGGTAATAAGCTGCAACAGGTTGATAAGGCGTTTTATGTAGCACACTATCAGCCCTCAGAAGCAATTGCTTTTGCAGTGCAGTATTCAAACGAAAATAATGTGCCAATGTTCAAATCTTTTGATAAGAGCTTGAACGATACAGAAACAATGTATTGGTACATGGCTGCGATTGGCGCAGCTGAGGCTGAGCTAGCAAATCCTGGCTGGGTCGAAGAATGGATGACTCAACATGATGAAATTGTCATCATTACTGGGTTGCCAAATAAATTTATAGAACGTGCATATGCAGAGCGGCCGTATACGTATACAGTCGATTTCGCATGTGATTTGTTGACAACGCCGCTAAAATTTCACGGTGTTATCTCATGTCGGAAGACATAAATTTCCTTTTGTAAGGAAGTAACGAACTAAATGCTTACGGAAAAATATCCCGACGAAGTAAATAAAATCCTCGCTAAGTATCCGGAAGATCGCAA
This sequence comes from Anaerolineales bacterium, assembly GCA_020630175.1. GTDB lineage: Bacteria > Chloroflexota > Anaerolineae > Anaerolineales > UBA6668 > JAHDIM01. The sequence goes on along the minus strand of JAHDBW010000055.1, from coordinate 13,438 downwards.
ACGCTCTGCGATTATGCCGCTGCTCTATTTAGCGCTGCGTGACAACGATCACATCACCAATGACGTGATCCGTGATATTGCTGCAATTACTGGCTCCTCTGAAACGCAAGTGGAAGGTGTAGTTGGTTTTTACACGCTTTATCATGATGAAAAAGGCGGCAAGCACTATATCCAAATTTGCACCGACCTCCCTTGCGCCTTGCGTGGTGCCGACCAATTCGCAGAACAAGCCAAAGACTATTTGGGCTGCGGGTTTGAAGAAACCACCGCAGACGGAAAAATTACGCTTGAACATGTCATGTGCCTAGCTGCCTGTGACAAAGCGCCAATGTTCCAACTGCAAAACGGCAAAGGCATTTTCTATCACGAAAATCAAGACATTGAGTCTTTCAAAGCTCTGGTTGATGAATTACGTTCAGAGGCTGATGCGTAATTAGCATAGGAAATAATCATGGCTGAACAAGTATTTCGTATCCTCAGACACCGCAATCCTGGCATGGAAAACATCGCTGAACTTGATGAGTACATCAAGCATGGCGGGTTTGAAACGTTTAAGAAAGTGGTCACCACGATGACTCAAAAAGAAGTTATCGACACGGTCAAAGCTGCTGGCTTGCGTGGCCGTGGTGGTGCTGGGTTCCCAACTGGTCTCAAGTGGGGCTTCCTAACACCAAACAAGTATCCACGCTATGTTGTTGCCAACACAGATGAATCTGAACCAGGCACCTTCAAAGATCGTGAAATTCTGACCGGTAACCCATTCCAGTTCTTGGAAGGGCTAATGATTGCATCATTTGCGGCAGAAGCTAACGTTGCTTACAACTATTGCCGTGGTGAATTCTGGGAACTTGTCCAAATTATGGATGAAAAAGTTGCCCAGCTTGAAGAACGCGGTTTACTCGGTGACAACTTGTTTGGCACTGACTACTCACTGCGCGTCTACAATCACCTCGGGGCTGGGGCTTACATTTGTGGTGAAGAATCAGCACTGCTGAACTCACTAGAAGGTAAACTTGGCCAACCGCGCATCAAACCACCGTTCCCGGCAGACACTGGCTTGTATGACATGCCAACCATCGTCAATAACACCGAAACATTGGCAAACGTGCCTTTGATTATGGAACACGGCGCAGATTGGTACAAAGAAGAAGGCACAGAAAAAAGCGCTGGCACAAAGATCATGTGTATCTCTGGCCACGCCAAGAACCCTGGCAACTACGAAGTACCGTTGGGAACAACATTGCGCGAATTGCTTTATGACATCGCTGGCGGCATTGCCGACGATAAAGATCTAAAAGCAATCTTGCCATCTGGCGCTTCGGCTCCAATGATCCCCGCAACAGACAAAGTGCTAGACACTGAACTGACCTATGAAGCCATGCGCGACATTGGGACAGAACTAGGGTCTGCTTCTATCATTTTGATGGATGAAACGGTCAACATGGCCTGGGCTGCTGCAAAAGCAACCGCATTCTTCAAACATGAATCATGTGGTAAATGTACGCCATGCCGCGAAGGCACGTTCTGGATGAATAGCATCATGAAACGTGTTGAAGCAGGTAAGGCTTCTATGGACGACGTCAATACACTGTATGACGTTGCTGGCAATATTCAAGGCAAATGCCTGTGCGCGTTGGGTGAGTTCTCAATCAACCCCGTTCGCTCTAGCATCGACTTGTTCAAAGCAGATTATCAAGAGAGAGTCGCTTAATAGCGGCCTCTTATCACACTCTTTATTCTTATAAGAGCGCTCAATGGCTGATTTAGTTACGCTCAAAATTGACGACCAAGAAGTAAGTGTTCCTGCTGGAACGCTTATTGTGGATGCTGCAAAGGCGATCCAGAATGATATTCCGGTCTTTTGCTACCATCCGAAAATGGACCCTGTTGGCATGTGCCGCATGTGTCTGGTTGAAGTTGGGACACCACGCAAAGATCGTGAAACCGGTGAGGTTATAGCCGAAGCCGATGGATCACCTAAGATCTTCTACTTCCCTAAACTGGTAACAGCTTGTACGCAACCTGTTTCACCGGGCATGGCAGTCAAGACCAATACCAAGGTTGTTGATGATGCCCGCAAGGAAGTTTTGGAGTTCTTGCTGACCTCTCACCCACTCGACTGTCCGATTTGTGACAAAGGTGGTGAATGTCCGCTCCAGAACCTGACGATGCGTCACGGTCCTGGCAACTCACGCTTCTTGGCCGATGAAAAGAAACACTTAGCAAAACATGTGCCGCTTGGCGATCTGATTTATCTCGATCGCGAACGCTGTATTCAATGTGCACGCTGTGTCCGTTTCCAAGAAGAACTTGTTGATGACGCCGTGATTGGCTTCAAGCAACGTGGTCGCGCCCTGCAAATTGTGACGCTGTCAGAGCCTGGCTTTGATAGTAAATGGTCTGGTAACACCACGGACATTTGTCCAGTAGGTGCACTAACCACCGCAGACTTCCGCTTTGGCGCCCGCCCGTGGGAACTGCAACACAGTTCTTCACTCTGCACCGAATGTGCAGTGGGCTGTAACACGCACCTCAACACCCGCCGCGACGGTTTGTCTGGCGACTTTGTTGTGAAGCGCGTGATGCCACGTCAAAACGAATTCGTCAACGAAGTTTGGATTTGTGACAAAGGTCGCTTTAGTCATCACTTCTCAACTAGCCCAGATCGCATTACGGTTCCAATGATCCGTAAGAACGGCAAACTGCAAGAATCAAGCTGGGACGAAGCCCTAAACTTGGTTGCTGACCGCGTGAAAGATGCGCAAGGGTCCGTGTCTGTGATTGCAGGCGAAGTCCTTGCGAATGAAGACATGCGCGTACTGCAACAACTTGCCAATAACGCTGGCGGCGAAGCCGTGGCTTGGCCAGGTGTGATGGGCGGTGCAGAACAACTCGCCGCAGTTGGCGCAGGTGTTGGCACGAACTTTATTGATATGGGCGCTGGGACAGCAATTGTTGTCATCGCCAGTGACTTAGATGAAGAAGCCCCAATGTGGTGGATGCGTGTCAAGCAAGCCGCCGACAAAATGGGTGCAACGCTAGATAAGAGCAAAGCAACGTTGATCGTTGCCAATGGTCGTAAAACCAAGCTCGATCGCTACGCAAACCACAGCATTCGTTATGCATATGGTGATGAAGTCAACACAATGTTGGCGCTACACCACGCTGCAAACGGTGACGGCGCTGGCTTAGCTGCTGACTTAGCGGCTAGTGATGATGAAACCATCAAAGCCGCTGGACAAGCCATTTCAGATGCTGAAAACGTAATCGTCATCTACGGCCGTGAAGGTCTAGATTACGCAGGAAGCAGCTCACTTGCACAAGCCGCAGCGAACATGCTGATTGACGGCGGTAACTACGGTAAACCAAATAACGGTCTACTAGGTGTCTTGCCAAAGGGCAATACCGGGGGCGCATTTGCGCTAGGTATCCCTGCAATGGCAGATCGCGCTGCTGCTGAAGTCGTTGGCGACGCAAAAGTTGTGATTGTTGCGGGTGCTGATCCGGTTGGTGATAACGACGCACTACCAAGCGGTCGCTTCACCGTTGTTTCTGAATTATTCATGACCGCTACGGCAGAGATGGCAGACGTTGTCTTACCTGCGCAGTCATTTGTTGAACGCGAAGGCTCATTCACAAACAGTGAACGCCGCGTCCAACGGTTCTTCCCAGCACTACCAGCTAAGGGCCAAGCCCGACCAGACTGGTGGGCATTTGGCAAGATTGCAAATGCTGCTGGCGCAATGGATAAAGCGCCTGTTGCTGCTGGTCAAATCATGCAAATGCTAAGCAAAACAGCAGGTGCATTCAGCGGAATTGACTACCCAGCGTTGGCCCGTGTTGAAGAACAATGGCCAGATGTTGGTGGTGAAGATAAATACTACGGCGGGAATGCTTTCAAGAATACCGCTGGCTTAGGTGTGCAATATGCCACCAGCGCTGAACAAGGTGTAGTCCCTAGTAAAGGTGACGTTGCCCCATTGAACAGTGAAACAGGCAGCTTGCGCGCCGTGGCAACCACGTTGATGTACAACCGTGGCACCAAGATCATGAAAGCGCAATTGCTACACCCACGTTTGCCAGAAGCACACGTTGAAATCAATGCAAACGATGCCGAAAAACTTGGCATTGCAGATGGCGATAAAGTGCGGGTCTCTGTTGGAGACGCTTCCGCAGTTGTTGCTGCTAATGTGAATGGAAAAGCACCAGAAGGTGCCGTCCTTGTGCCACAAAGTTTAGGCACTGACGTAACGTTCAACGGTCTAAAAGCCGCAACTGTCGTCAAGGCGTAAGTTTCTAATTCTCAGGAATTCTCATGAGCGAAGTCGCCCTAATCATTACTGAAGCTGCAATCAAAAGCGGCATTCTACTCTTTGTACTGCTAACCGCATTTGCATACACCACGTTTGCAGAACGCAAAATTGTGGCTTGGTTGCAAGTTCGGCACGGTCCAAACCGGGTTGGTCCATTGGGGTTGCTGCAACCAGCAGCTGATGGCCTCAAGGCTATTTTCAAAGAAGAATTTATGCCAGCCGGCGCTGACAAGAAAATCTTCTTGATGGCACCGATTATTACGGTAATTCCGGCGTTGATCATTATGGCGGTAATGCCAATTGGTCCAGATGTCTTGATTGGCTCACGGCTAATCCGCCTCGCAATTACAGACATCAACGTTGGCTTGCTCTACATGTTGTCTGTTGCATCGATTGCGGTTTACGGCATTGTGTTGGCAGGTTGGGCGTCTAACAGTAAGTACTCTATGATGGGTGGCTTGCGGGCAACGGCGCAAATGATTAGTTATGAAATCGCCTTGGGGATTTCAATGGTTGGGCCAGTTGTGTTGGCAAGCTCACTCAGCTTGAAAGACATTGTTGTGGCACAACAAAACTCAGTTTGGTACGTGGTACTGCAACCTATCGGTTGTATTATCTTCTTCATCGCAATGTTGGCTGAAGTAAACCGCGCACCGTTCGACATGCCAGAAGCTGAACAAGAACTAACAGCGGGTTACCACACAGAATATTCTGGGATGGGGTTCTCTATGTTCTTCATGGCGGAATACATCAAGATGATTGCGGTAAGCGCAATGTGGATTTCGCTCTTCTTTGGTGGTTACCTTGGGCCATTTGTTCAAGAAATTCCAGTGCTGGGGATTGTCTACTTCTCATTGAAGGTCTTCCTCGTGCTTGCGCTAATGATCTGGATCCGCGCGACAATGCCGCGGATGCGCTATGACCAACTGATGGCATTTGGCTGGAAAGTTTTGCTGCCACTGTCACTAGTTCAGGTCTTGATCACGGCTGCAATGGTTGTCTTCTGGGCACCAGTCTAGTTAGAAATTTAGAATTACGAATTACGAGTTGTAACTCAAACTCGCTAGTCACGGCCTGACCGTTGACTACATGCTAAACGCGAAAAAATTATGTTTGTAGAACTCATCAAAGGCATGGGGACGACTCTCAAACACTTGTTTGAAGAGCCAGTCACTGTACAGTATCCAGAACAACGCAAGCCAGACAAGGCACGCTTTAAAGGGAAGCACGAACTCAAGCGCTATGACAATGGCCTTGAAAAGTGTATCGGTTGTGCATTATGTGCAGCTGCTTGCCCAGCAGACGCGATCTTTGTGCAAGGTGCGGAAAATTCTGATGAACAACGCTTCTCACCGGGTGAACGCTACGCAAGTGTGTATGAAATCAACATGCTGCGCTGCATTTTCTGCGGGTATTGCGAAGACGCCTGCCCAACCGAAGCGATTGTATTGGAAAGTGACTATGAATTGTCATTCTATGATCGGGAAAGTGCTATCTATACCAAAGGTATGCTGCTTATTCCGCCACCAGAAGGCAAGCCAGACACGCCAATGCAAGTAGAGCCAAACAGTTTTGATTGGTCAATTCCAGAAATGAAGGACCCAAGCTAAGCTCATGGTACAACTGATTGTCTTTTTGATTTTGGCAGCAGTCTGCGTTGGGTCTGCAATTGGCATGCTCACCAGTAAAAACGCTGTGTATGCAGCCCTGTTTTTGGTGCTGAATTTTGTTGTCATTGCGGTGTTTTACCTAATGCTAGGCGCACCATTTATTGCAATGGTCCAGATTACCGTTTATGCGGGCGCCATTATGGTGTTGTTTATGTTTGTGATTATGCTGGTTGGGGCAGAGATGTTCCAAGAAGCAGGTGGTCTCAACAGTTGGCAGCGCCCGGTCGCACTTTTGATGGGCTTCGGCCTGATGGTTGTAACCGTTTTGATGATTGCAACATCGGCCTCACCAGCACCACCGCGTGATCTTGGTGTAAGCGCAATGGAATTTGGTAGTCCAGCCCAAATTGGTGAAGTGTTGTATACAAACTACATCTTCCCATTTGAATTGATCTCATTCTTGTTACTGGCTGCAATGGTCGGTGCAGTAATCTTGACTAAGACTGAACGCAAAAAACGTCGCGTTTTACGTTCACTCAGAAACAAAAACTAATTTGTTTCACGGCAATGTTCAATTGCTGTGCTATTCAATACTAAACGCGCTTTGACGAAAGGATCTGCAGTATAAATTTGTCTTGAATTTCAAGCTTATGCTGTGAAGTCCCTAATAAGGCTACGCTAATGCTAGTTCCAACTTCTTACTTTGTAATTTTATCGGCGGTTCTGTTTACCATCGGTGCCACAGGGGTTTTGTTCCGCAAGAACGCAATCATCCTGTTTATGTCAGTCGAGCTGATGCTCAACGCTGCAAACTTGGCACTGGTCGCGTTTTCACGCGAATTTGGTACGTTGGACGGTCAAATCTTTGTCTTCTTCGTAATGACGGTTGCTGCCGCTGAAGTTGCGATTGGTCTTGCACTAATCGTAACCATCTTCCGCAATCGCGCATCAATTGACGTGGACGATATCCACTCGCTAAAGGGGTAAACGGACACACATGTTCGAATTAGCACCACTTATTCTCTTATTCCCGCTGATTGGGTTGCTCATCAACCTGATTTTTGGTGACCGACTGAATGAACGTTTCATTGGGTTGTTTGCGATCCTTGCGAGTACGCTTTCGTTTGTAATTGCAATCTTGCAATGGCGTGGCCTAGAAGGCAACCATCACCAAGCGATGACCGTAAAGATTGCCGACTGGATTACCAGCGGATCTTTGTACATCCCTTGGGAAATGCGCATCGATACGTTGTCAGTCACCATGATGTTGTTGGTTGGCGGTGTGGGGACTCTCATCCACATCTATGCGTCTAGCTACATGCATGGCGACCCACGTTACAAGCGCTTCTTCATTTATCTAAATCTCTTCATTCTTTCCATGTTCACGTTAGTGACAGCAAATAACTACCTAATGTTGTTTGTTGGGTGGGAAGGTGTAGGTGTCTGTTCTTATCTACTCATCGGCTTTTGGTATGACAAAGGTGGCGATGACGGGGTTGGGAACGCACGCGCCGGACGCAAAGCATTCGTTGTCAACCGGATTGGTGACTTCGGGTTCTTGATTGCAATGTTCTTACTCTGGTGGGCAACCGGGTCACTTCGCTTTGACGAAGTACTACATTGGTTTGCCAACCACGGCACAAATGATGTGCTTGCAATTGGCGGCGCTAGCCTAACCGTTGGTGGTCTTGCCACCGCAGTTGGTCTGCTGATGCTGGTTGGTGTTGCTGGTAAATCAGCCCAAATTCCATTGTTTGTCTGGCTACCAGACGCGATGGCAGGTCCGACGCCAGTTTCTGCATTGATCCACGCGGCAACAATGGTTACCGCAGGGACTTACCTAGTTTCACGTTCTGCGCCAGTGCTGGTTGAACACGGCCCAATGGCATTGCAAACAATTGCAATCGTTGGGGCACTGACCGCCTTTATGGCCGGGACAGTGGCTGTCGCACAAAACGACATGAAGAAAATTCTGGCTTACTCAACCGTTAGTCAGTTGGGCTTCATGGTTGCAGCAGTAGGGTTGGGCGGCTTCTTGGCGGCTTACTTCCACTTGCTCACGCACGCCTTCTTTAAAGCATTGCTGTTCTTGGGCGCTGGGTCTGTAATCCACGCAATGGAACACGGTCACCACCACGTGCATGATCATCACGATGATCACGGCCACGACGACGGTCACCATGACGATATGGCTGAAGGCGTCAATCATGACGACTTCGACCCACAAGATATGCGCACCATGGGCGGTCTCCGCAAGCGCATGCCAATTACATTCTGGACATACATGATCGGTGCTTTGGCGCTGGCTGGTGTCTTCCCGCTTTCTGGGTTCTGGTCTAAAGATGAAATCTTGCTAGATGCTTGGACAATCGCCAACGAAGGTAACACTTACGCTTGGGTTGTCTACATCTTGTTGACCCTCGCAGCAATCTTCACTGCCTTCTATATGACACGCCAGGTCTTCTTGGTGTTCTTTGGCGAAGCCCGCAGCGAAGCAGCCGAGCACGCACCAGAAAATCCACCTGCAATGACAGGCCCACTCATCGCACTGGCAGTCTTGTCAGCCGCTGGTGGGTTGCTCAACTTCCCGTTTGGCCATGGCTTTTTCAGCCACCGCCTAGAACACTGGTTACATTACACCCATGCCTACTTCCACGCTGAAAAATTCAGCTTCACGGTTGCATTGGTCTCAACGGCTTGTGCGCTTGGTGCCATTGCTGTGGGTTGGATGTTGTACGGTCGTAAGACGGTAACCGATCCACATGCGAAAGACGTTTTAGAAAAGCCACTTGGCCCACTCTGGAACTTCTTGCAAGGCAAATGGTTCTGGGATGAGCTATACGATGCAACGATTGTGCGTCTCTTTGAATGGGAAGCTAAATTCTTAGCCTTCACCATTGACTGGGATTTCTGGCACGACTGGCTACACGATAGCTTTATCGGTGGTATTTGGAAGACGCTTTCAAATGTACTCGCCAATGAAGTAGACCGTGGCATTGTTGACAATACGTTTATGGGTTGGGGGTACAGCATGCGCGGTATCGCTAACGGGTTCTTGAACCGAATGCAGACTGGATTTGTGCGTAACTATGCACTCAGCTTGGCTGTAGGTGTGCTGGCGATTTTGGCGTACGCGCTAATCGCATTTGCAGGCTAAAAATAAAAATTTGCTCGCTTGCCGAGCGCAAACTCTTAGAAGCTAATAGTTGTACAGATATTGCTGTCAACTAAAAATTATTCTTTCGCCTAGAAGAGGCTAAATTGCTATGTTCTTACAAGTGCTTACTGCAACACTAACGGCAGTCACCTTTTTCCCATTGTTGGGTGTATTGGTGCTACTGTTTGTCCCAAATGAGCGTGAAGACACAATCCGCTGGATTGCGATTGGGACCGCTCTGATTACCTTTGTTATTTCATTGGTGATGTTGGGTCAATACAATGCTGCTGATCCTAATATGCAGCTGGAAGTTCTACTTCCTTGGATGAATTTCGGGGGCGGTAGCACAATTGGCTTCCACCTTGGTATCGATGGTATCAGCATCTTGCTGGTGTTATTGACCACCTTCCTGATCCCATTGGCTATGTTTGGGTCTTGGACTGGCATTACCGAACGCGTAAAGGAATACTACATCTTCTTCCTTCTATTGGAAGTTGGGATGATCGGCGTATTCTTGGCATTGGACTTGTTCCTCTTCTACGTTTTCTGGGAATTCACGCTTGTGCCAATGTACTTCCTCGTCGGCATTTGGGGTGGCAAGCAACGGATGTATGCTGCAATCAAGTTCTTCCTGTACACCATGGCAGGTTCAATCTTGATGTTGCTGGCAATCATGTGGCTTGGCATTCACCAAGGCACCTTCGACGTTGTAGAACTCATTGCGAAGGGCGGTATTGATCCAAGCACGCAACGCTGGTTGTTCTTGGCTTTTGCTGCAGCATTTGCAATCAAGGTGCCAATGTTCCCGCTACACAGCTGGCTACCAGATGCTCACGTACAAGCGCCAACCGCTGGGTCTGTCATCTTGGCAGGTGTTATGTTGAAACTCGGGACCTACGGGTTCGTGCGCTTCAACTTGAGCATGTTCCCAGAAGCATCACTACACTTTGCGCCACTTATGGCAACGCTGGCAGTGATCGGGATTATTTACGGCGCGATTGTGTCTTACCCACAACAAGATGTCAAAAAGCTGGTTGCTTACAGCTCAGTTAGTCACCTTGGGTTTGTAATGCTGGGTCTGTTCGCACTAAACGAACAAGGCATTCAAGGCGCGATCTTGCAAATGGTCAACCACGGTATTTCAACCGGGGCGCTCTTCTTGCTGGTTGGGATGGTGTACGAACGCCGCCACACTCGCGATATGAACGAATACGGTGGCCTTTGGACGGTAATGCCAGTTTACGGGACGCTGATGCTGATTGTGTCACTCTCGTCAATGGGTCTACCTGGTCTGAACGGCTTCGTTGGTGAATTCACCATTTTGCTCGGGGCATTTGGCTCTGAAGCACTTGGCTCAAACATTTATGCAATCTTCGCAGCAGCCGGGGTTATTCTCGCTGCCATCTACATGTTGACCATGTTCCAAAAGATGTTCTTGGGTCCAGTGACCAACGAAAAGAACAAAAACTTGGAAGACCTCAACTGGCGCGAACTGGTTGTAATTATTCCGTTGCTGGTTCTGATCTTCTGGATCGGTCTCTACCCAGCACCATTCTTCAACTTGATGGGTGCTTCTGTTGATCAACTTACTGCTTCATTAGATGCAGTAACTGCTGTTGCACTACGCTAAACCAAATTTGGGTAACCTTTTATGAACCTGGCAGATTTGACCCAAATGGTACTCCGCCCCATCGGCTTCTTAGGCCTGTGGGCAAGTATCTTACTGATCGTGGATTTGTGGATCCCTAAAGACCGCAAAACGATCACCGGTTGGCTGACATTGCTAGGCCTAGCCTCCACGGCGATTGTTGTCGCGTATACAACTGGTGAAGATCCGGTTGCGATGGGCGGCATGGTCAAAGCCGATGGCTTTGCTTACATGTTGTATTACATTTTCTTGTTGGTAGCGGCGCTAACCGTGTTGCTTTCAATGTCTTACATCGAGAAAAACAACATTGAACGCGGCGAATTCTATAGCCTGATCTTGTTTGCAACCATCGGGATGATGGGCATGGCAATGGCTAACGATATGATCGTTGTCTTTGTAGCGTTGGAAGTCCTTTCAATTCCGCTCTACGTCTTGGCTGGCTACTTACGTGGCAAAGCTGAGTCTGAAGAATCAGCGATGAAGTACTTCTTGCTTGGTGCATTTGCATCGGCCTTCCTTGTTTACGGGATTGCGCTGGTCTTTGGTGCGACAGGCACAACCAACCTCGAAGCAATTAGTGCCGCCATTGAAGGTGGCGCGGCCAACCGGGCGTACTTATACGGCGGGATTGGCCTGATCTTAGTTGGTCTTGGCTTCAAGGTCGCAACCGTTCCCTTCCACATGTGGACCCCAGACGTTTACGAAGGCGCGCCTTCGGTTGTCACGGCGTTCTTCTCAGTTGGCGCAAAAGCAGGTGGCTTTGCTGCACTGTTGCGCGTACTGTATGTTGCCTTTGAACCAGTCACGGCGGATTGGGCACCAGTAATCGCGATCTTGTCTGCATTGACAATGATCTTCGGGAATATCTCGGCGATTACCCAAACTTCAATCAAGCGCATGTTGGCGTACTCATCCATTGCACACGCGGGCTACATTTTGATGGCTGGCGTTGCAGGTGGGCAAGGCGCACTCACAGACTTTGCTGCAAGTGCTGCGGCGTTCTACTTGGTAGGCTATGCCTTTACCAATATGGGCACCTGGGGCATTGTCATGGCTGTTGAAAAAGAAGCCAACACCAACAACGAAATTGCAAGCTTTGCCGGCTTGGGCAAAAAACGCCCAATGCTAGCAATGGCAATGGTTGTACTGATGTTGTCGCTGACAGGCTTGCCGCCAACCATTGGCTTTGTAGGTAAGTTCTACATCTTCACCGCTGCTATTGATGCTGGCTACATGTGGCTAGCCCTAGTGGGTGTTGTCACCAGCTTGATCTCGGCATACTACTATCTGCGCGTGATCATCGTCATGTACATGCAAGACGGTGATGTAGAAGCAGACCTGCCTTGGACGCTAAGCTTAGCTGTAGGTCTTACTACAATCGCAACGTTCGTGTTCGGTGTAATTCCGCAGTCACTGCTAAACATTGGCAATGATCTGATCTCTGGGATTTTCTAGCCTCACACAACGTAAAACATTCGGAATATAAGAAACGGGCTGCATTGTGCAGCCCGTTTTTTTGTTTAAGTTGTGTACTAAGCGGGGCGGTCAAGCCGCCTATGATGTAATTATCATCAAATTCTGCCGATGCCCTAACTGCGATTAAACCAAATCTAACAACAAACCCAATATATAAGCATTGTCGCCAATGTACTATGTATACATCGCCGCACAGTATATATGTATTGTGCACAAGTCTAGAGTTTGGACTGCGCAACTGCGCCGCTCCAAATTTCAAAAGTAGTAAAGGTATTTATTCATGAAAAATTTTATTAGTGGCGCTTTAGCCTTAACCCTAGTTGCGGTCAATACTGCGGCTGTATTTGCCCAAGACGATGCGCCAGCAGACGATACACCACAAGTGATTGAGCTAGTTGGTGAAGTGGCTGAGATTGAACCGCATGCTTGGTTTGTCGCGGCAGCAGAAGCGATTGGCGTTTCTGTCGAAGCACTGGAATCGCAAGCAACAATTGCTGAGGTTGCTAAGCAAGAAGGTGTGCGCTCTAAGGTTGTGATTCAAGCGGTACAGGCTGTTGCCATGGCAGAAGTTGACGCGCAAATTGAAGAACAAAATTTGAATGCCCGCAAAGCAAAACGTTTGCAAAACCGTACCCGCCGCGCAGTCCGCCTCTTTATCCGCACTGAATTAGGGGAACACGCCAACGCAGATATCATGCGCCTGATGTGGGACGTGTCTGGGTTCGATAGCTACACGTATGTGATTGATCGCCCATGTTTCTGTTTGGTAGATGAAAATGCAGTAGAACCATTCAAGTATTACATCACCGTTGTAGACGGCGAAGTGACCAAGGTCGAATCAAGAGTACGTCAATTTTTCCTTGAAGAAGGTCAGACTGATATTCAAGAAGAAGAGGTTCTGGTTGAGCTTGACCGTGAAACTAACGGCTATTTATTCATCACCATCGACGACGTCATCGACACCGTTGAAGCTGCTGAACACCGTGGCGTTGCCTCACTAAGCGTGGAACAAGATACCATGCGTGGTTACCCAACCAGCGTTGCAATTGACTATGATCAATTCATTGCAGATGAAGAGCTGTACTATGACATTAGCAAAGTAAAACGCTATCGCCCGTAAACTGTAACGCTAGCGCAAAACAACAATACGCCAATCTATAGATTGGAAATAACTAAACGGTCGCTCCTTTGAGCGGCCGTTTTTTGTTATTAACCTAAGTTGAGTTCTGGATAA
>JAHDBW010000054.1 GCA_020630175.1 Anaerolineales bacterium | reverse complement strand
GCAAGCTAGAACCAGAAGTGGTTGCAGAAGAACAAGCGCGCTTAGGCTAACAGCCCCGCTTAAACGTTTTCGCTTCACGGTGTGATAGGGCACCGGTAGAAAGAAAGACTGATACTTACTAGCTAATGATCAGTCTTCCTTTCTATCGGTGTCCTTTTTAATTATCAGGAATTGAAATCCTTGTATTCTCTGTGATAATGTCCGCAGCAAATCCGTTACGTATTCAGTCTCATTTATGAAGTCTTTCAAACTTGGCCTTACGCTAATCCTTATCACATTCGCTGCGCTGGCATCTGCTTACGCACTATATACACCAGACTGGCAAGTACCAGATGAGCCAGCACACTACAACTATGTTCGCCAAGTTGCAGAAAATGGCCGACCACCTGTCATTGAATTAGGGGATTGGGATGCCGCGTATTTAGGGCAGCTCACCGCAGAAAAATTCCCAGATCATTTAGCATTAGACGCCATCGAATACGAAGACCATCAGCCTCCGCTCTACTACTACCTACAAGCAGTTATTTACCGCCTGAGTGATGGCAGCTTAAGTGCAATGCGGCTCTTTTCAGTGCTAATAGGTGTCTTGGTAATCGGATTTACCGGGTTAGCTGCATATCAAATTTTCCCAAACCGCCCCTTATTAGCGTTAGCTGCAACGGGATTCGTGGCGTTTATTCCGCAACATCTCACCATGATTGCCGCTGTTAATAACGATAGTCTCTCAGAGCTCTGGATCGCGATTGGCATTTGGCTAATATTGAAACGTTTGCGCAATCGTAATAACACCAGTCAGGCACAAGCAGACAATACCCACTGGGCAATTTTGGGCTGCGTTTTAGGATTCGCTTTCCTAACAAAAACAACGGCCTATTTACTAGGACCTCTTGTTCTCGTTGCGCTCGTGTTTGAACGCAAATCCAGCGCAACAAAAAGAGTGCTTCAATATGCCATTACAGCGTTCACCCCAGCCGCTGCACTTGGATTGCTTTGGTGGGTTCGTAATATTTGGGTTTACGGTGGGCTAGATTTTATGGGGCTAAGACGCCATGATGAAATTGTCATCGGACAGTTACGCACATCTGAATTAGTCGCCGAAATTGGACCACTCGCGCTGTTACAACGACTTTTCCAGACAACATTTAATAGCTTTTGGGGACAATTTGGCTGGATGGCGGTGCCAATGCCTGCGCGCTACTATCAAGCATTATGGGCATTTGTAATTCTTGCTGGGGTTGGTGTGGTTGTTTTCTTTATCCGCCGCCCACGTCTAAATGAGACACAGCGCGAAATACTCATTACGCTTGTGCTTACGAGCCTAATTATGTTAGGGCTATATGGACTTTACAACATTAGCTTTGTGCAACATCAAGGGCGTTACTTGTTCCCAGCGCTATTACCATTTGGCGTGTTTCTAACGACTGGGTTATGGGTGTGGTTCAAAAAAGACTGGGTTCCGTTAGCAGCGTTACCAGGGCTTATAGGGTTATGTGGAATCGCGCTCGTTCGCTTTGTAATCCCATATTTATAGAAGCAATGCTATGTCGGCGTGTTAGTTGATGACGTTGAGGCCGCTTCAGAAGATGAAGCAAACGCGCTACAACGCCACATTGGTAAAGCTGGGTATTTGCTAAACCGCGCATCAACAGCGTTGTATGTACACAGCAAAAATTTACTGCCTCGCGCAGAAGTAATAATCCGACGGTGCTTACACGCACCGCATAGGCCGCTACCAGGCAGCGTCTCTGCTTTAGGTTTTGTTGGAAAGGTCATTCGATTGGAGGATGAACAGCGATTGTTAGCAATCTAGGCCGACGAGATGGTCTGCCTTACCAATATTGAAGAAATACACGCGTTCACTATCTATTTTTGCTTGTAGATAAGCCGTATTGCGGAAACGGAAGTAAGCATGCCCTTCAACTGGGGCGCCCATTAAATGGGCTAAATATGCATTCAACGCGCCTGAATGGCTAACCACGGCAACGCTTTGGTTAGGATGCTTAGCAATAATTTTATCCATTGCGGCGACCATTCGGTCGCGCAGTTCTTGCTGCGGCTCGCCACCTGGGGGCGTGTGTTTCTGCCAGCCTTGTGCTTCAGCGCGAGCAGCCCAATCTGCATGCCGATACCGAATTTGCGACCAATTCTTGCCTTCAATTTGCCCTAGATTGCGCTCAGCTAACCGTTTATCGGTATTAATCATCACACAGCCCTTGCAATGCGGTTGTGCAATAATGCGCGCGGTATCTAATGCGCGGCTAAGTGGGCTACTATAGAACGCATGAATCCGGGCTTTCGCTAAAGAATCACGCAATGCCGTAGCCTGCCGTTTCCCTAAATCATCAAGTGGGGTATCGGTAGTGCCTTGAATACGATGTTCAGCATTCCAAGTGGTACGCGCATGGCGAATGAGGTAAAGGTGGGTACTCATGTCAGTCTGCTTGTGACTGTAACATGGCCGCAATTGTTCGGTCAACCTTCCCCATTGGATAGTCTCCAAGTTGCGCAATTGTGACCCACTTCCAATCTGCACACTCAATCGCTTGTGGCGCACCGGCTAGCCATGTACAGGCATATGCAGCCAATGTGATTTTGAAGTGCGTATACGCGTGCCCAACCGTAATGAGGTGTTCTCCAACAGCAATTTCCATTGCCAGTTCTTCTTGAATTTCACGTGCTAAGGCCACTTCCATCGTCTCGCCAGCTTCCAATTTACCACCGGGAAATTCCCACATACCACCCAACAATTTATCTTGTGGGCGTTGCGCTAATAGAATTTTGCCAGCATGCGTGATCACTGCAGCCGCCACGTCATAGTGCGGCACGGGCTTCTTTTTCTTTTTGACTGGCAATTGCTGCTGCAACCCCTGCGCCTGCGCTTGGCAGCTATCCTTTACCGGGCACAATAAGCACATTGGATTTTTAGGCCGACACACCGTCGCACCTAAGTCCATCAGGGCTTGGTTGTAATCACCAGCTTGGCCTGCGGGGACAAGCGTTTCGGCCAGCGCCCAAATTTCTTTTTCACCTGCGGGCGTATTGATCGCCGTATCAATTTCAAAAACACGCGCCAGCACGCGCTTAACATTGCCATCAACAACCGGCACATCTAAACCGAATGCAATGGACCCAATTGCACCAGCTGTATAAGCGCCAACGCCGGGTAATTTGCGTAGATCAGTTAGCGTGTTTGGCATCACGCCACCAAAGTCGCGCATTACCATAATAGCCGCTTTGTGAAGATTTCGCGCCCGTGAGTAATAGCCTAGGCCTTCCCAAAGCTTTAATACCTCTTCCTGATCAGCCTCGGCTAGCGCTCCAACATGCGGAAATTCCGTAATCCAGCGCCTGAAATAAGGCTTAACTGCCGCAACTTGCGTTTGCTGCAACATAATTTCACTAATCCATACGTGGTAAGGGTTTGGCCTATCACTGCGCCATGGCATACTGCGCTTATTATGCGCGTACCAAGTCAATAAATCAGTAGAAAAAGTAGAGTTCGAATCAGTCATATTACTGCGGAGGTAGGCAAAGAATTAGATGTACGCAGACAGATCTATACTAAAATGTTTATGCTGCGCCACCCCTCCAAAAGGATACCTTATGCACCCTGAAACTGGCTATATTGCCTTTGTAAAAGAAGATTGCCCAACCTGCCAACTGATTGTGCCTGCATTGACCCAATTAGCAACAGCACAATCACCGCTTATCATCTACAGTCAAGACACGCTAGAGTTCTTAGAACCTGTAGCCGCAGCCCAGCGCATTTATGACTCCACGCTCGAAACGTCATTTCGACATGCAATTGAAACTGTCCCCACACTCCTCAAAATAGAAAATGGCCAAGAAACTAGCCGCATCATTGGCTGGAGCAAGCCAGAGTGGCAAGCCTTTACCCAACAGCCTACCCTAGGCCAAGACCTGCCTGAATGGCGTCCGGGCTGTGGCGCCAAGAATGAAGATCCGCAATTCAAAGACCAACTGATGCTACGCTATGGCAATGTAAAACTAACTGCCCGCACTATTGAAGTTTCAGACGCTGAAGATGAAATTGAAGCTTGCTTTGCACGTGGTTGGTCTGACGGGTTTCCGATTGTGCCACCAACACCGCTACGGGTATACCGAATGCTGCAAGGCACAACACGCAGCGCAGAAGAAATCCTAGGGCATCTGCCGCATAACCATGCGCCGGTTTCAATCGAAAAAGTTGCCATCAATGCGGTTATGGCGGGGTGTAAGCCTGAATATTTACCTGTCGTGATTGCTGCCGTTGAAGGCGCATGTGACCCTAAATATGGCTTACGCGCCTTTATGGCAAGTACATGGTTCTCAGCCCCAGTGGTCGTAGTCAGTGGGCCGATTACTAAAAAGATCGGCATGGAAAGCGGCTTTAGCGCCTTTGGGGCTGGCAATCGGGCCAACGCCACCATTGGACGAGCGCTCAACTTAGTCGTGCGTAATGTTGGTGAAGTGAAACCAGGAGCAGTTGCACGCTCCACATTTGGCAATCCCGGACGCTATTCGTTTTGTTTTGCAGAAAATGAAAATGACACCGCATGGCAATCAATTGCCCAAGAGCGCGGCGTTCCGTTAGGGGAATCAGCCGTAACGTTGCTCACCGGAGATGGTGTGCAACCCATTGGCGATGAGCGCTCCCGCACGCCAGAATCACTTGTAATTTCATTAGCAATGGGTCTGAAAGCTGTCTACCATCACAAGTGGAATTTAGACGCTGATGTTATCTTGGCCGTTAGCCCAGAACACAGCCGCGTGTTTGAAAACGCCGGTTGGTCTAAAGCAATGCTACGCGATGCGCTGGAGAGCAAACTACAGTTAGAGACAAAAACAATGATTAAAGGTGTTGGCGGCTGCACTGAAGGCCTTGATCCCGCCTATGCTGCTGCCAATCCGATTGTTTCAAAATTTCTTCCAGGTGGAATTCAACTCATTCGGGTTGGCAGCAATGCCGGTTTATATTCAGCCGTAATTAGCTGCTGGCCAAGCGGCGGCGAGAGCGGCACACAGCCAGTGACCCGCCTTATCGGAACATAAGCAAAAAATCGATGCCTCTAAATAAAAGGCACTTTGTGTACTTCAGCGCTGAAGTAGCCATAAGGTGAATCAATCATCACTTCAGTGCCGATTTCAGTCATATCAATTGGTACAAAACCAAGCCCAATATTGGCCTTTAGCTGTGGCGAGTATGTTGAGCTGGTAACTTTGCCAATGACCCCGCGACTGTTGCTGCGGATGGGCCAGAATTCTTCGTTCCATGGAATCGGATCACAATTGAATTTGAGCCCAACAAGCTTTTGTTTGATGCCCTTCGCGCGGATTTTTTGTAGGGCGAACTTGCCAATAAAGTCAATGTCTTGCTTGAGATCAACAAATTTATCTAAACCAATTTCATACGGATTGTTCGTCATATCCATATCATTACCATAGGACAGCAACCCGCTTTCTACGCGTTCAATTGAATTCGGCGCAGCAGGTTTGATATCAAACTCAGCGCCAGCGTCCATCACCATATCCCATAGCTTGGCACCGTACTGGCTATCCCGCAGATAAACCTCAAAGCCACCTTGCTTACTCCAGCCAGAACGCGCAATAACAAGCGGCATTCCTTCAAATTCAAGTTCTTTGAACCAAAAGAATTTGAGATCGCGCACCCATTCACCAAAAAGCTTAGCGCCAACATCATCAGACTTGGGGCCTTGAATCGCCAACGGAGACACGTCAGGTTCTGTGATTTTCACATCAAGACCTTTACCAAGCGCAATGCCTTGCGCCCAAAGCAAAATATCCGAGTCTGCTATTGAAATCCAAAAGTGGTTTTCACCTAAACGTAGCAAAACAGGGTCATTAATCATGCCCCCATCTTGGTTGACCATCGGAATATATTTACACTGGCCAATTTTATGTTTAGACAAATTACGTGGTGTCAGTAGCCGCACGAGTTCAAAAGCATCTGGGCCAGTGACCTCAACTTGACGTTCGCCGCCAACATCCCAGCAGGTGACACCATTCATAATCGCCCAGTAATCTTGTTCAGGAGTGTCAAACCATGTTGGTAACAACATGTGATTGTAGATAGTTACGCCTGTAACACCAGCCTTTACAGCTGACGCATAGAACGGAGATTTGCGCGTACGCGCAACAGGAGCCAGAACGGGTAATTTAGCAGCCATTGTCAAAATCCTCTATAAAACAATGAATGAGGGAAACACGATAAGCACAAAAAGATAACTTATGGTTAGTATTATCAAACTTATTTGATAATTTGACAATTATTGAAACACAACTCATTGAAAACGCGCTTCCGCCATCCTATTCTGGGGTTGAATGTGCTGATATTACCCCCGCGCAATTTCAAACAGATCTGTCACGTGCACATACTGTGACCCAGACAGCCGACCAATCGGTTGCAAAGCGGCTAAATCAATATAGCCCTTCTCCGCGTCATAAATCCCCGGCGCAAAGTGAATAGACACAACCTCACCCAACACAACCAAACCACTGCCGGGGCCTGCGCCAACGGCCACCGTTTGGGTCAATTTACACTCAAAGCTAACCGGCGCTTCTGCCACTCTGGGCGGTTTGACAACGTTGCTCGGGGCTGGCGTGACTTGCGCATACGGAAATTCCGATTCACCACGTGGGATGTCGGCTGCGCTGCGACTCATTGCCGCAGCAGTGGCTTCGTTGGTGATGTTCACAACAAACTCTTTCGTCGCCAGAATATTGCGCGGCGTATCTTTTAAGTTGCCAGCCGCACCGCTTTGCAGTGGCGTAAACATTAGCGTTAGCGGATTACTGCTCGCGACGGTAAAGAAAGAAAACGGGGCTAAATTTGGCGTGCCATGGATATCAACTGTGCTAACCCACGCAATCGGGCGCGGCAGAATGCAACCTGCTGCAATTTTGTAAACATCGCGCCACTCTGGCAAGTCCTTAGGAAGAATATTCATACGCCATTTTACAAAGATGTTGCTGTCTGTGCGTCGCCAACACCAGCCAGCCCCTTGATACTTTGCTTTAATCTATTGACAATTTCCACCGCCGTGCTAACATCTTTGCAATGTTCAGCAACATTTACTTTTTTAGCTACTTTTATTTTGGCAACGGCAACCACCGGGGCCTTGCGTGGCTTAAGTAGCATCTGAACAGACGCACAGAAAACTTAAACGCGGAAGCCCTACAGCTTCCGCGTTTTTATTTCACACCCTATCCAATTGCTTATGTCACTTGCTTGCCGTGGCGTGCGTGGTGCAATTACCATCACCGCCAATACAACTGAAGACGTTCTCGCTCAAACCCGACTAATGCTAATGTCAATGGTCGTTGCCAACGGCATCGAGCCAGCCGATATCGCCTCAATCTGGTTTACCACCACGCCGGACATTACCGCCGTAGCACCAGCCCGCACCGCGCGGGCAGAGCTAGGCTGGACATATGTCCCCATGCTGTGCACCACAGAAATGCCAGTTGATGGCAGTTTGCCAATGTGCATCCGCGCCCTCCTGCATTGGAACACGGCCGTGCCACAAGCTGAAATCAAGCACATTTTTCTTGGTGAAACCACAAAGCTGCGTCCAGATCTCGCTGGAGAAATGGATGCCATTTTGGTTGAAGCTAAAGAAATCGTCAAAGACTTACTGAAAGCCAATCGCTAAACCGCCCGCCGTTTTAACCGGAGTATTCCTATGATCATCATCATGTCTTCCGCTGCTACAACAGAGCAAATCTCACGCATTGTTGAACGCATTGAACGAGACAAGCTCGACGCGCACCTCTCGCAGGGTGAAGAACGCACCATCATCGGTGTTGTGGGTGATGATCGGCAAATTGACCGGACGCAATATTTGGCATATAGCGGTGTTGAAAAAATCGTACCGATTCTAAAACCGTTCAAGCTCAGTTCACGTACGTTTCAAGCGGAAGACACGGTCATTAATATTAAGGGCGCACAATTTGGCGGGGCTAAGGTCGAAGTGATTGCTGGACCTTGTGCGATTGAAAGCGAAGCGCAAATTTTAGAAATTGCCAACACGGTCAAAGCCTTAGGCGCAACGGCACTGCGCGGCGGCGCGTTTCAAGCACGCACCTCACCGTACAGTTTCCAAGGTCTAGGCGAGCAGGCGCTCAAATATCTCAAACAAGCGGGCGCTGCAACCGGCCTCGCTACCATCACGTCTGTCAATGCCACTGAACAAGTGGAACGCGTGGCAAGTTATGTAGATGTGTTGGAGATCAGTGCCAGCAACACCCAAAATTATGCGTTGCTAAAGGCCGTTGGCAAAACCAACAAGCCGGTATTGCTGCGGCGTGGCAAGTCTGTCACTGTCGAAGAATTACTCATGGCCGCCGAATATATATTGGCCGAAGGCAACCCAAATGTAATGCTGTGCGAACGTGGCATCCGCACGTTTGAGACCTACACCCGCAACACGGCTGATATCAACGCCATTCCATTGCTCAAGCAGCTTTCACATTTACCGGTCTTGTTTGACCCATGTGATGCCACCGGGCAGTGGGAACTGGTCACGCCAATGGCACGCGCTGCCGTTGCCGCTGGCGCAGACGGCCTGATTATTGAAGTCCATCCAGACCCAGAAGAAGCACTCTGCGATGGGCCACAGAGCCTAAAACCAGAACTCTTTGGCACGCTTGTGACGCAAATCCGCGCGGTTGCCACAGCCATCGGGCGCAGCTAGCGTAGTCAGCATGCTGTTACTCAAAGATACCCGCATCACCATTGTGGGCCTAGGCCTAATTGGCGGGTCGTTAGCATTGGCGTTGCGCAACCACTGCGCCTCGCTTATGGCGGTTGACCTTAGTGCCCGCACGCGGCAGCTAGCTCTGGAACAAGGCGTGGTCGACGCTATTTCTGACGATCTACTAGCGGGCATCAACGCCGCCGATTTGGTGATTTTTGCCACGCCAGTGCGCACGCTGATCAAACAGCTAAAACAGCTTTCTAAGCTGCCGCAGCCTGATCACACCGTGATGATCATGGACGTTGGCTCGACTAAAACTGACATCATGCAAGCCATGATGCTGCTACCCACCTGCTACGACCCAATCGGTGCCCATCCCATGGCGGGCCGTGAATGGGCGGGCATGGAGTTTGCGCTTGCTAATCTCTTTGAGGATGCGGCTTTTGCAATTACGCCACTGCGCCGTACTTCTGAAGCGCTCGTCAACTTAGCGCGCGAAATTGTTAGCACGGTTGGTGCAAACTGCATTGAACTCACTGCCGCCCGGCATGACCGCATTGTGGCGATCACCAGCCATTTACCGTACCTTGTGGCGTGTGCGCTGGCCCATACTGCTGGCGATTTAGGCCAACGGGATCAGGCCGTGGGCAAAATGATGGCCGGTGGCTTTCGCGATACAACGCGCGTCTCTGCCAGTGACATCACCATGATGTCAGACATTCTGTTTACGAATAAAACCTACGTCAAGCTGGCCTTGGCGCACAACCGCAAGCTACTCCAAGAGTTAGAAGAGGCCTTAGAGTCCGACCCGCAGCGCATGCTAAGCATATTAGAACACGCACGCGCTGACCGGGTCGGCTATTACCCACCCCCTAATGCGGCAACTGGTGGCCGCCAAATGCACGTTAGCGGCCCGGCGCCCAGCCTCATTGGCAGCGTTACCTTACCGGGTGATAAATCCATCTCGCATCGGGCGTTGTTGCATGCAGCGCTAAGTCCTGGGGAAAGCCAACTGCGCAACGTTTTACGCGCAGGCGTCACCGCGTCTATGATGCGCTGCCTTGTGCGGCTTGGTGTTTCTATTGAAGGCACTGACAACAGGCTAACGGTGCGCGGCGGCAACTGGCGGCAACCGCGTGAGCCGCTAGACTGTGGCAATTCTGGCACAACCATGCGCTTGCTAATGGGCGCGCTGGCGGGCCAAGCGATTGATGTTGAACTGACAGGCACACCCGGTTTACAACGCCGCCCAATGAAGCGCATTGCGGATCCGTTGCGGGCAATGGGCGCTGTGATTGAAGGCGATTACGCGCCGCTAAAAATTACCGGTGGCCGTTTACAAGGCATTCAGCATCAAACGAAGGTGGCGTCGGCGCAGGTCAAGGCAGCGCTGTTGTTAGCGGCTACCCAAGCGGAAGGCCAAACCGTCATTACCGAACCGGGGCCGTCCCGAGACCATTCAGAACGGATGCTCCGTGATCTTGGGATTGGCGTTGAGTCAGATGGCTTACAGGTTACGCTTTCGCCAACCGGAAATTCATTACCACCGACAAGTCTAACCATTCCGGGTGACTTATCCAGCGCTGCATTTTTGATTTGCGCCGCTGCGGTTATTCCCGGCAGTAAGCTCCGCTTACAGGGCGTTGGCATCAACCCAACCCGCACCGGGCTACTAGACGCGCTGTTACAAATGGGCGCAGACATCCGCTTTACAAATAAAACAAACGTCGCGGGCGAGCCAGTTGCCGATCTGGTGGTCAACTATGCGCCCCTGACTGCAATTGACATTGCCGGTGACCTCGTTGTGCGGATGATTGATGAATTTCCTATTTTTTCAATCGTAATGACCCAAGCCACGGGTAAAAGCACCGTACGTGAAGCAGAAGAGCTAAGGCTCAAAGAATCTGACCGCATTTCTGTGTTGGCAGGCGAACTACAAACGCTTGGCATTGAAGTAGAAGAGTATGCAGACGGCTTCGCAATTACGGGTCCCCAGCAATTCAAAGCAGGCACAGTGCAAAGCCACGGTGACCATCGCTTGGCAATGGCGCTTTCAGTTGCCGGTTTACTTGCCAATGGCGATACCATTATTGAGAATGCCGACGCAC
Organism: Anaerolineales bacterium; assembly: GCA_020630175.1. GTDB lineage: Bacteria > Chloroflexota > Anaerolineae > Anaerolineales > UBA6668 > JAHDIM01. The sequence goes on along the minus strand of JAHDBW010000054.1, from coordinate 9,146 downwards.
TCGAAGAATCCTTCCCGACATTTGTCGACTTGCTCTCGGCATGCGGCGCAACATTGCAACTAGACTAAGATCACCGATAATTAGCATATGAAAACTCTCGTCCTGATTGGTCAACCTGTTTCACAAAGCGTGTCACCGCCGATGCAGAATGCGGCGTTACGTGCGCTGGATTTGCCGTTTCATTACAAAGCTGTCGATGTAGACGTTGCCGATATTGAAGCAACCGTCGGTCGTATTCGCAGTGGGGAATGGGAAGGCATGAATATTACCAGCCCGCACAAACGTAATGTGATGCCCTACCTAGACGCACTCACCGAAACGGCTGCCGCAATGGGCGCGGTGAACACCATCTTCCGCGATGGGGACCAACTCATTGGCGACAATACCGATGTGGGCGGCGTGATGGCTGACCTACAGGCATATGGCTTTGATGTAGAAGACGAACCGGTTATTGTCTTTGGGGCTGGTGGCTCTGCGCGGTCTGTGGCCTATGGCCTCATGAAGAAAGGCTGCGAAATTCGCATGGTTGCCCGTACACGAGCGAAAGCAGTGGCCTTAGCGAATGATTTACGCCAATCTACTGGCGGGCGCATCCTCATTTTTGACACCAATCCAACCGATGTGGGGCAGGCAGCACTGGGCTGTCGGTTAGCCATTAACTGCACCCCATTAGGCATGACGCCCAACATCCACAGCACGCCATGGCCGGATGTAACCAAGTATCCGCGTGATTTGCGCTACTGCTATGATCTGGTCTACAACCCAGCTAAAACGCTGTTTGTGCGCCGCGCGCGGTCTAACATGCTCAAGGCTGAAACAGGGCTGGGTATGCTGGTTTATCAAGGTGCACTCTCTTTTGAACGTTGGACTGGCCGCACGCCAAATATCGATGTAATGCGCAGCGCTGCGGAAGCCGCGTTGGCAAAAAAAAATAATGACTAATTTGATTGTTTTCAAACAACGAACATCAACCCGCAGCACGGTGGTATCACGATGGAATTACTAGGCGGACCACTTTTCTCTGTTGCTGGGGCTGGCGAATCGCATGGACCGGGCGTGACTACGATTGTGTTTGGCTGCCCACCGGGTCTTGAAGTCGCGCGTGAGGATGTCCAACAATTTTTAGATCGCCGTCGCCCCGGCAGCAATAAGCACGGGACGCCGCGCAGCGAAGCGGATAAGGTTGTTTTTCTAAGCGGCTTGTACAAGCCCGACCATGACGCGCTCCTATCTGGCCCGGCCATTGATATTGACGTGAATGGCGCGTTACAGCACACCGAAACGTACGCGCACGGCTTCACCACTGGTGAACCGATTGCGGCGTTAGTGCTTTCAACCTCAAAAAAATCACGTCATTACGACCAATTTATGGGCGATGAAGGCGAAGCCCGACCGGGGCACACCGATCTCGTCAAATATCATCAGTCACAAGGCTTTGTTGATATTCGCGGCGGCGGACGCTCTAGCTACCGCTCTACAATCACTGATGTGGTTGGCGGATCGATTGCACGTCTATGGCTACAACAGACGTTTGGCACGGTTATCTTGTCTTCGATTGTGCAAGTAGGGGAACTCAAAACCACGCAATCGCTAGCCGATTATGTGGGCGCACGCGTCAACATTGATACAGCAGAAATTGCCGCGCTAAACGCAAAAATGGAAGCCGCCGAAATTCACAGTATTGACGCTGACTTTGCCAAAGAGGCCGGGCAACTCATCAAGCAAACGCGCATCAATGGCGACTCGATTGGGGCGCTGGTTGAGGTGGTTGCCGTCAACGTACCAGCACTCGCTGGGCAACCGCTATACAACAGCCTCAAAGTGCGCTTGATGGGCGCGCTAGGCGGGCTAAATGCAGCGCAGTCTTGTGAAATTGGGGCAGGCATTGACGCCGTCCGACGCGTAGGCAGTGAAAATAACGATCCAATTCGGGCGACTGGCTACGTTGCAAACGCACATGGTGGGTTATTGGGCGGTATTACAACCGGCGCACCGCTTGTGGCGCGCGTGGGCTTCAAGCCAACGTCTACCATCGTAAAACCACAAAAGTCCGTGCGTAAAAACTTGCAAGAAATCGACTTTGAACTTGCCAAAGGCCGCCACGATCCATGCGTTGGCGTGCGCGCTGGCGTCACGCTTGAATCGCGGCTTGCCATCGAACTAATGAATGCCGTGCTGGCGCAACAGGCAACCGTTGTCAACACTGATACGTTCAACTTGTTCTAACAACTCACCGCTATGATTATCACGATATACGGGCCACCGGCCTCAGGGAAAACAACAATTGGGTTACGCGTTGCGCAGCAGCTCGGCTATACCTTTGTTGATGTGGATCAGTACATTATCGAAGCTGAAGGCAAACCAATCGCCGAGATTTTTGCTGAAGAAGGTGAAGCGACGTTTCGCGCGCTAGAACAAGACGCAATTTTTGCGCTAACGCAGCGCGACAACCTCGTAATCGCCCCCGGCGGCGGCGCTTTAGTCAATGCGGAAACGCGGCGGCACGTCATGCAAAAAACGCTGGTGGTCTGTCTACAAGCAACGCCAGAAACCGTCATCAAGCGCACGCCTAACGATAAAACGCGGCCTTTGCTAGGTGGTGATCGGGAAACGCAAATCCGCGATTTACTCGCCAAGCGCCAAGAAATTTACGATTCATTTGATTTACAAATCGCAACCGATCATCTTGGCATTGATCAGGTCGTCAAGAAAATCTTGCCCTACACCCCGTGGCAGGGTGAAGTTGTAAGCCAACACGGGGGCACGTACCCAGTGATTATTGGCGAAAGCACCCGGCTTTACACACCAATGTTGCTAGAGGCTGCCAAGCTGCCTGCCCCTAACCTGATTGTGTCTGACGATACTGTCGGCCCATTGTGGGGCGAAGCGTTGGCCGCGCATCTTGGCATTCCACTTGTAACCGTGCCGGCGGGCGAAGATTACAAAACGCTAGCAACCGTTAGCACGCTCTACGCAAAATTTTTAGAACACGGCCTAGACCGTAACAGCGTGGTGCTCGCGCTTGGCGGCGGCGTGATTGGCGACATGACCGGGTTTGCCGCAGCAACCTATATGCGAGGGATTCGCTGGGTCAACATGCCCACCACGCTGCTTTCAATGGTCGATGCCAGTATTGGGGCGAAGACGGGTGTGGATTTACCACAAGGCAAAAACCTCGTTGGCGCATTCCATCCACCGGCGATGGTTGTGATTGATCCGCGCACGCTTACCACGCTAGAACGGCGTGAATACACCTCTGGGTTGGGCGAAGTAATCAAACATGCGATTATTGCCGATCCGGGATTGCTATCGCTGTTGCCGGGCAAGCCGGGGCTGATCAAACGCGCCTTACAAGTGAAGATTGATATTGTCGCCAAAGATCCGTATGAACGCGCCGAACGCGCCAAGCTAAATCTGGGGCACACCATTGGGCACGGCATTGAAGCCGCGTCTGGCTTCAAATTACTGCACGGTGAATGTATCGCAATTGGGATGGTGGCTGAAGCGTATCTGGCCGCTGAATTGGGCTACTGTGACGCAAATTTTGCCAAGAAGATTGCGGGGATTTGTAAGCAGGTGGGACTACCCACCACCGCCAAAGGCTTAGACGCAGCGCACATCCGCCAGCTAATGAGCGCCGATAAAAAGAAAAGCAACGGCAAACTACGCTTTGCCCTGCCCATCGACTTTGGCCGCGTAGACTACGGCATTGAAACCGATGACGACCGCATCATGCGTGCGATTGAATACGTGCTGCGCTAATTAGTTAGGCCTTTCGCCAGTGATCAAAATTGGCATAGAGTTCTACCCCATCCAGCTTCCCCTGCAAGGGGAAGAGCTTGCTCCCCTCCTTGCAGGAGGGGCTGGGGGCGGTAGAACTCTTAGAGATATCTCAGGCTCTATCTCATGAGCGAAAGTCCTATTAGTCTGCTGGTTGATAGCATTCCGGGCAACTAACGCCGGGGACATAACGTGGGTCGGCCTGTTCTTCAGCCGTAAGCGTGACTTTGCCACACGCTTGGCAGTCGGCATAGGTGCCCTTTTGCAGATTGTGATCAACGGTAATGCGTTCGTCAAAAACGAAGCATTCGCCTTCCCACTTGGTCTCAGTTTGCGGCACTTCCTCAAGATACTTCAGAATGCCACCTTCTAAGTGGTAGACCTCTTCAAACCCTTTCGCTTTCAAATACGCGGTCGATTTTTCACAGCGAATCCCACCGGTGCAGAACATGGCCACTTTTTTGTTCTTTTCTGGATCAAGCTGTTCATCCATCCAAGCGGGTAAATCGCGGAAGGCATCGGTGCGCGGATCGATGGCGTTTTCAAAAGTGCCTGCTTCCACTTCGTATGTGTTACGGGCATCAATCAACACCACGTCTGGGTCTGCAATCAGTGCATTCCAATCTTTAGGTTTGACATATGTGCCAACGATTTGGGTTGGATCCAAGTCTGGAATACCAATCGTCACGATTTCTTTCTTGAGGCGCACCTTGGTGCGTTTGAACGCCTGCGTGGCGTTTGTGGCTTCTTTAGTGGTCATGTTGGCAAAGCGCGGCTCAGCATCAAACCATGCGTAGAGCGAATCGATCGCCGCCCGGCTACCAGACACCGTCCCATTGATGCCTTCATGCGCTAACAAGACAGTACCTTTGATGTCATTTTGCAAAAGATGGCGTAACAGTGGTTGTTTGAGCGCTTCAAAATCTGGCAATGCCACAAAGCGATAAAACGCACACACAATGATTGGAGGGGCTTCTGTCGTCATAGGGATATTTTAGTTGAGAACCGGTCAGAATTTCAACGCTTGCGGAAGGATAGGGGAAAGAAGATAGAAGATAGCTGTTCTTCTATCTCCTATCCTCTATTTTCTTTCTCTAATTACGGCATCCAGTGGCCTTGACCAGCATCTTGAACAAGCGTGCGCTGTTCACCTGTATCTAAATCGATCAACACAATATTAGGCGTGGCATAGGCTTCTTGCAGCGCAATTTCTTGGGCGATGATTTGGCGGCCATTGGGGTGCCAGCGTGCATTATTGTAGGTGAACCCATCAGCATCGGTAACGGCTTGCGGTAAGCCGCCATCGGCTGGGAATAACCAAAGTTGTGAGCCGGGCATATAGCCCGCTGGCCGCACGCTCACCAGCAAATCCCCAGTGACCGGGCTGGGCACGGTTGTGCTTGAAATTTTGTAGGCGTCTTCACTATCAGTAAGTGCGGTAACCGATTTCCCAACCACATCGGCTAGGTAGACGCGTTGCGGTTGGCCTTCAGCATCAAGATCAATACTGTTGAAGATCATATGTTGGCTATTTGGGAGCCAGTAGCCGGTTGTCCCCAGAAAGGACTGAAAGGCAAAGTCTGTATCGCTTTCAAAATGATAAGCGCGGATCTGATTGCCGTTTGAGTCAAAGATGGCTAACCAAGCTTGATCTGGCGACCAGCGCGGCGAGAAGCCTAAAATTTGCTTGTCTGCATACAACGGGACGTTCTCACCAGTGGTTAAGTCTAAAACCCAGACGCGCGGCGGCGCAAAGGACTGCCCAACCTGCGGCGGCGCGTTTTCACGACTGTAGGCCAGCTTGGTACCATCAGGCGAAAAGGTTGGTTCTGAACAGCGGTCCAAGCCACAATCTAAAAGCACGCTGGCGGCAGTTGCGCCTTCAACCCAGAGCCATAAATCAAAGCCGATGGTTGCATTTTGTTGTGAATATGCCAAACGCGTCCCGTCTGCAGCAACGTCTAAGTCAAATATTTGCCCGTCAGAAAAGGTCACTTGGCGCGCTTCCCCGCTATCGATGCGCATGATCCAGATTTCACGTTGGGCGTTAGGCTCATTAACGTAGGCAATATAAGACCCCCGCACCGGAAATGACCAGTTGGTCTCTTGCAATACTTCCCGTCCTGAGGCAGCAATAGCACCTGCAGCTAAGGTTGCGGTGTATGTTGTGTCTGGATCAAGTGGTGCATCTGGCGTAAACCAAAGCGTATCGCCTTCCCAATGTGTTTCACCGGCCACTGCTGGCGAAACGGTTAGGAGATTAGGCGCTGTTGAGGCTTGCATTGGCTCCTCAAACGTGATGCCAATGCGACCGTACTGCGACAGGGCTACAGTGTCTGAGGGATAGGTCCGCACCACGCTGACGCCAACCTGATCGCCACGGAACAGCGTAAAGCCTAACCCGGCAAGTAAAAGCAAGGCAATGGTGGCAATGATGATGTCTATTCGGCGCATGGGTGTGTTTTTTAGATAGAGGATAGAGGACGCGCTTTGCACTGGAAGATAGAACTGTATCCGCTTAATGCTGAAGCTACAGCACAAAAAGTGACAATTTATCTTCTATCCTTGTGTTTCTTGCTTATTTATTGAGCGTTTCAATCGAGATTTAACTATATCGCAAATAAATCTGACCTTCTTGCTATATACCCTCTGACCGGCTGTGCGCAGGCCTACGTGCAAATTCTTGGACTCATCACACTCCTTCCGCGGCAAAATCACTTATGCCGCACAACCAACCCCACCCAGTCGCCGCTGGGAATCTTCTCAACTAAGGTCATGCCGCGCGCTTCGAAGGCTGCACCAACCATGTCGGCCTGCTCGCCGAGAATGCCAGCTAGCAGCAAGGTGCCGTCTGGCTTGACGGTTTTTTCTAGGCCGCCTTCAAACATGCCTACAATGATTTTGGCAAGGATGTTGACCACGACCACGTCATACGGCTCGCGCTCAAGTACTTTTTCTAGTGACCCTTGATCGACTTCAATTTTGTCTTTGACGCCGTTGCGTGCGCCGTTTTCACCGGTGGCTGCAACGGATTCGGCTTCAATATCACAGGCGTAAATCGGCCCAGCGTTTAGCTTTGCGGCGGCAATGGCAAGAATGCCGCTGCCACAGCCAATGTCGGCCACGCTATCGCCGGGTTGCAGGTATTTTTCTAAGGCGCCCAAACACAGTTGCGTTGAAGGGTGTGTGCCCGTGCCAAAGGCTTGCCCCGGTTCGATGATGATGGCGACGTCATCGGCGCTGAGATTGGGGGCTTCCCACGCGGGCACAATCATCAGGTTTTTGCCAACGCGCAGCGGCTTGTAGTGTTTTTTCCACAAATCAACCCAGTTGGTTTCGACAATCGGCGTGTAGGTTGGCTTTGGCAGGTGCAAATCGGCGTTGCGCGCGATCATTTCCAGCGGCCAGAGCGCCCGTTCGATATCGGTCTTGGTTTGTTCTAAATCCCCTTCAAATGGCACAAAGGCGCGCACTTTTACATCGCCTTGGAGTGGATGCGGCGTCGCGGTCAGGCCCGGCGTAAAGTTGGGGTCTTGAATCGGCGCGGCGGGTTCAATAATTACGCCCTGATGCGCAAATGGTTCCAGTGCCGAGGCCACCGGTTCGGCAATTTCGCCAGAGATGATAAGCGCAATTTCGAGCCAAGAAGAAGGAGTTGATAATGTCATAGAGAGTATTGTAATGCGTAACGGGGGAATGCGTATTTTGTGTCAGTGAATGGTGGGAATATTTTGCCGCTGACGAGGCGGACGAGCGCGGAGGGTGTTAGGCGATATTCGGTTTTCTTAGCCCGTTAGGGCTTCACGCAACAACTAGCACGGTGGCTTTAGCCCCGTGTGAGCATGGATAAATAATTCGGTACGTTAGCTGCCCTGTTTCAGCAGTAGTCCTGACTATTGTGAGGGGCTAATTGTGAGTTCTCCCTCTCTCAGTCTCTCCCGCTGGGAGAGAGGCTGTTTTGTATTTCAAGAAAGGGTGGTTAAAACAAAAAAGAGCCAAAGCCGCAAGTAACAACTCTCGACCTCAGCTCTTTTGCAATGTCAGCGCCTAGTTAGCAGGCTTACGCATTAGCCATTACGAATTAGGCAAACAAATCTTTGATGGTGCCAAAGAAGCCTTTTTCTTCTGGTTCGTGCGGACGGGCGTCTTCGTCGAGGGTTTCGGCGAGGGCGCGCAGGATTTCTTTTTGATCACCAGATAGCGATTTTGGAATGGTCACGTTGACCACAACGAGCTGATCACCACGGCGGTCGTTACGGCGCACGTCTGGCACGCCCTGATGGCGCAGTTTGATGATCGACCCCGGTTGGGTTCCCGGCGCAATCGTGACTTCTTCTTCCCCATGAATGGTTGGCACGGTGACCATTGTGCCTAAGGTCGCTTGCACCATGTTGATGTCAAACTCAAGAATCACGTCTAATTCATTACGCCGGAAATACTTGTGTGGTTTGACGTCGATCACAACGAATAAGTTGCCTGCTGGGCCACCGTTACCACCCGCTTCGCCTTCATTGGCAAGCCGAATTTGGTTGCCAGTGTCAATCCCAGCTGGGATTTTGACGTTGAGCGTGCGTGATTTTCGCACCCGTCCATCGCCGCGACAGCGTGTACATGGCGTGGCAATGGTTTCACCCACACCCTGACACGTGGTACAGGTGGTGGTTTGAACCATCGCACCTAAGATTGTTTGGCGCGTGACGCGGACCTGACCGTTACCGTGACAAGTGCCACAGCGCACGGGGGAGGTGCCCGGTTCGGCGCGTTGGCCGTTACAGCGTTCACAAGATTCAACGCGTTCTACGTCAATGTCTTTGGTAACACCGTGCACGGCTTCTTCAAAGGTAATGGTTAGCTCGTGCCCAATGTCGCGGCCGCGGCGTGGGCGACGCGGGTTACGTCCGCCGCCACCGCCAAATCCGCCGCCAAAGAATTGCTCAAAGATGTCATCTAGCCCAAAGCCAGAGAAATCCATGCCGCCCATACCGCCAGCGCCTTGGCCTTCTAGCCCAGCGTGGCCGTAACGGTCATAAATGCCGCGTTTTTGGCTATCGCTCAGAACCGCGTAGGCTTCATTCAGTTCTTTGAATTCTTCCGCTGCGTTTGGCGCTTTGTTGACATCAGGGTGGAGTTTCTTGGCCCGGTTGCGGAAAGCCTTTTTCATTTCGGCTTCGTTTGCTTCGCGTTGGACGCCAAGTACTTCGTAGTAGTCGCGTTTAGACATAAAAATGTGTCGTGTTTAAATCATTCTCAGCCTAATTGAAAGCTGAGGATACGTGTTTAGGCTCAGAAAGCGTCCCTCTCCCAGCGGGAGAGGTTAGGTGAGGGAGATCTCCCAATTTAACCTATGAGCGGTCTTTTTTATTGCA
>JAHDBW010000360.1 GCA_020630175.1 Anaerolineales bacterium | reverse complement strand
TATGTCAATATTACGACCTTGGAAATTACGTAAAAATCGTCCGCTACATCTGGGGCGTTTTCCGATGGAAGCGATCAAGCGGGTTGAAGAGACCACAACGCGTATCACCGATAGCGTGCCGCGCATGCCGAAGCGGTCTAATTTCTTTTCGCGCTCGGCACATGGCGATCTTGGGAAGAAACAGCAAACGGAGGTTCGTCGTTTTGTCGGCAAAATGCCGCTCAACAATGCGTTTGGACGCGTAATGCGATCGATCACACCGTTACAACGGAACGTGGCTCAGGCGGACAAGGCGCCAATCCCCACAGACTTAACAGAACGCAGTGAGCATCTCAAAAGCCTGTGCACGTTTTTAGATGCGGACGTTGTTGGCGTTTGCGAGGTGCCTGACTATGCCTGGTATTCGCACGATGGTGAGGGCATAGTCATTGACCCCATACATCGTTACGCAATCGTAATTCTTATTGACCAAGGCTATGAAACATTAGCTGCTGCCAGCGGTGATGATTGGATTAGCGGCTCCCAAAGCTACCGCGCCTATTTACGTGGCGCAGAGATTGGCACAGTCGTGGCTGGGTATCTCAATGAGCTTGGCTATGAAGCGCAGGCGCATACCAATAGCGATAGTGACGTGCTGCATGTGCCGCTCATTATGCTGGCTGGGCTTGGTGAACTGAGCCGGATTGGGGAAGTTGTGATCAATCCGTTTTTAGGACCGCGCTTCAAGTCTGTGGTTGTGACGACCAATTTGGAACTGGCTGTTGATAAGCCAATTGATTTCAATCTGCAAAAGTTTTGCGATAGCTGTCTGAAGTGTGCACGCGAGTGTCCACCGGGCGCAATTTCCTTTGGCGATAAGGTCATGTTCAACGGCTATGAGATGTGGAAACCGGACGTGGTGGCTTGTACGCGCTATCGGGTTTCAAATCCGGCCGGGTCGAGTTGTGGCCGTTGTATGAAGGTCTGTCCTTACAATAAGCCGGGGCTGCTGCAACAGCGACTGGGGTTGTGGTTAGCGGTCAATGTGCCTGCTAGTCATAAGTTGCTTATTTGGCTGGATGACGCGTTAGGCTATGGGCAACGGATTACGGCGCTCAAGTGGTGGTTTGATCTTGAGTGGGTCAATGGCAAGTTGGTGCGCCCGAAAAAAAGCAATGCGCGCGATTTGCGACCGGAGCGAACCGCACCGAAGAAGACAAAGAACGTTACGTTTTACGGCATTGATGATGCGCCAGCGCCAGATGCCAAAGACCCTGTGCCGCTACGTAAAAAGAAATCCTAAGCATGATGTTTTGGGATTATGTGTAGAACCGCTACACTAGAGTTATCTCTGCGTCATCGCCACTCGATGCGCACCCATACACGATAAGGACCGATATCACCTGCAATGACAACTTCAGATCAACCCATCCGCTTCTTTGATAACCGCGAAAAATACCTTATGTTTGTGACCACCACAAATGAAAAGGTCGAAATTGCCAAGCGCATTGGTGAAGAGCTAGACCGTTTGAAGCCTAAGCCGCCCGCGATTCGCATCTTCGATGCTGGGGTTGGCGATGGGACTGTATTGAGCAGGGTGATGCGTGAAACGCACTGTCGTTTTCCGCACGCGCCGATTGTTGTCGTTGGTAAAGAGATTAGCATGGAAGACACGCGTCTGACGCTAGATAAGCTTGCAGATCGCTTTGCTGAGCATCCGCAGACCGTTGTTGTGCTAACGAACATGTTTTACTCAGAAGCGCCGTGGTTAGAGCCAAAGCGTAAGTCTGCTAAAGAAAATTTACAATGGTGGGATGTGCCGCTTGAAGGCGCTAGTGCCCATGATTTCAGCCAAGGAATTGGGGAATTAGATGAGATTTTGCAGCGTGGTTGGCAAACGAAATCTAGCAAAATAACCGGCAACCCGTTGTACGTGACGCCGTCTGTGCTTGTTTTGTATCGAAAAGATCAACAGTTTTCAATGACAGACATCATCCCGCAGCGGGGCGCTTTTGACGCGAAATATGATCTAGTTGTTGCTGCACAGCCGTATCAAAGTCGGCAGTCGGCTGAGTTCAAGGTTGCCAAAGTCTTGGGGCCAATTGCCAGTGCGTTGGCTGTAGACGGTCGTTTAGTTGTCATTCAGTCAACTGGGCACGACCCAGGCATGGAGCTGGTGCGCAAAATTTGGCCTAAGGAAGCGCCATTTGCGTCGCCACGGCATTTATTGATCAAAGAACTCAAGGCGCAGTTGAATAAGGAGAGCGAGCAGTTTACGATTGATGGCGACAATAACGCTGTATTTACCTATCACATGCATGCGCTGCCGGATGAAATCGGCAGTAATATCGGCACCTCCACATTGCTTGCAGCTTGGAATGCAGCCGTCTATGTGGCGCAAATCGAAGACACTAGGGTAGACGAGCTCTTGCGAACCGGGCAATTTATAGACGTTACGCAGGATGTTCTACAACGACATGGTGGACTGTGGTTTCAAAACGAAGCCTTTGTTGTTGTCCGAAAAAGCTAGAAGTTACTCATTTATATACTGGTTTTATTGAAATTTCTAATAATGCGTATAGGCATTATTAGAGCAGAAAACCATTGTATTAGTAAACTTATTTTTATACAAAAATGAAAGTAAAAGGAGAATTTTGTTTTTCAGTTGCGCAACAACTTGTGTGGGACGCGCTGCAAGATCCGGATATCGTCGCCAGCGTTATTCCGAGCATCGGCAAAATTGAAACAATTGGAGAGAATGCCTTTTACAGCAAGCTTGATGTAAAGATCGGACCGTTGCGTGGCGAATTTACAAATCAGGCGTCGCTAACAGACAAAGAAGAACCAAATAGCTTCAAAATGCTAGTGACAAGTAACGGGCCAATTGGCGAGATAAAGTCAGTCGTAACAATTACGTTGAGCCCAACGCCTACAGGAACGAACTTGTTTTATGTTGGAGAAGCATTGCTCAAACGAAAGATGACCAAAGTGGGGCAGCGCATTGTGGAGCGAACCGTGGCAAAAATTGTCAATAAGGCGCTGACGCGGTTAGATACTAAACTTGCAGCAACTTAGGCTGCATAAAAACGCTTTTATATGCCTGCCTAGCCCCATTAAATAAAAAAAGCCTCTCTGGTGAGAGGCTAATAGGTGCTTTAGTCGAAAAACAGATTTTGGGTTAGGCAACTCTGCAAGCTAAGTCCGTCGCAATGATGTCATCCCGCGCAAGTTTGAAGGACCTAAATAAC
>JAHDBW010000053.1:4726-20027 GCA_020630175.1 Anaerolineales bacterium | reverse complement strand
CGCCACTATCTGACGCGGTAATGGCGCAAGTTAAAGATATTTACGATGCCCGCATTCGTGAATTGGTTCATCACTATTGGTAAATAGCCGGGCTTGTTGCTTGAAGCGCAAGTCTGACGCCTAAATCTGCCCCTCGCAAGTTCAAAAAAACTATATATTGACAAATATCGATATATAGTTTTAGAATAAAGCATCGATACTCATCAATATATAAGCGAGGCACTATGTACGACAGCATCATTATCGGCGCGGGGCAAGCAGGGCTAGCCGCCGCCTATCAATTACAACGTAACCAACTGAACTTTCTTATCTTAGAAGCAACAGACGATACCGCTGGCTCTTGGCCACATTACTATGAAAATCTACGGGTGTTTTCTCCAGTAGGATATTCGAACTTGCCGGAGATGCCCTTTCCGGGGCCAAAAGCGCGCTATCCAAACCGGGCAGATGTGATTGGGTACTTACGCAAGTATGCCCAGCATTACCAGTTCCCAATCCGCAAGCAAGCGCGGGTGACCAATATTGCAGAAGGCACTGATGGCTTTCGCGTTACCATTGCTGATGGGGCGCAATTCCAAACAAAGTCTGTGATTGTTGCCACTGGGGCGTTCAATGAACCAAATCTGCCAGAGTTGCCAAACGCGGCAGCTTATCAGGGGCAGCGGTTACATACGTATAACTATGTCAATCCGCAGGCGTTTAGCGGCAAACGGGTGTTAGTGATTGGGGCTGGCAACTCTGCTATTCAGGTGGCGGCAGACTTAGTCGGCTCGGCAGAACGGGTAACTATTGCTTCACGCAAACCGTTTCGTTTTGGGCCGCAGCGCATTCTGGGCAAGGACGTGCACTTCTTTGCGAAATATCTAGGCATTGATCGACGCCTACCGCGTGGCTATCATCCTGATGCAAGCTTGCCCGTCGATGTGATTGACACGGGGACCTATCGCAAGCTAATCAAAGCTGGCGCAATTGAAACGCGACCGATGTTTACCGCATTTACAGAAGATGGCGTGACATGGGGTGCTGAGGTCACGCAAGCCTTTGATGTGGTCATTTATGCCACCGGCTACCGACCAAAATATACCTATTTGCCTGCGGCTGCACTTAGCAAAACGGGGCGGCTCCAGCAACGCAAGGGCATCAGCACCAGCGTGCCGGGGCTATATTTTGTTGGCCAAGCCTTTCAACGTAACTTTGCCTCCGCGACTATTCGGGGCGTTGGGGCCGACGCGGCATTTGTTGTCAATCATCTGTTGACGCACGTGCTAGGCCAGTCAAAACTAGCAGCTCGCTGGCAGACACTATCCACAACATTGCGCAGTGCCTATTGCCAGCGCTTCTGCAATTGGAACGCGGCATAAGCAATAGATTCTTTAGATCAGACGGATAAGATGGCTGAGGCTTATAAAAAGAGCTCAGCCATTTTTATTTAAATAAGGCAAGTTGCAGGTGGTGAAGCTTAAGCAGTTCTTTGGTCTTTATATTTCAAAACCACTACTGCAACGAGGCTATAAGTTTGATTTCTATGCGAATTTAGCTAGCGTAAATGAATAGCTGCCCTTATAAATAGAGCTGCAAGCGCTGCCTGCGATTACCTCTTGGAGAACAGAAATGACCGCAAATATTCGTCTAAATCAGATCAAAATGGATTGGGTTACCCTCTTCGCATTAGCAGCCCTGGCTGCCGCGCTAAATGTTGGCTTACATGAAGGCGCACATGCCGTGACGTGTCTGTTAACTGGCGGCACAATGGTAGAGTTTTCAGCATTGCACGTGTCTTGCGACTCAACAACTGTATTGAACAGCAAAATTGTTTCTGGTACCGCTGCAATTTATAACATTGTCTTGGCAACATGTTTGTTTGCTGTGTTGCGGTTACGTCTACAAATGCCCAATAACCGTTGGCTATTCCTCTGGATATTCATGCTGATGAATTTTCTAGCTGGCACGGGGTACTTTATCTTCTCGGGGGTCGCAAATATTGGCGATTGGGCCAGCGTGATCAACGGCTGGGAACCGGCTTGGGTTTGGCGCATTGTCATGACTGTGATCGGCTTGGTTTTGTATATGTTAGCGATTTGGTTTAGCCTCAAACTAATGGGACAGCGCATTGGTGGCGATCGTAATGAGCAAATTCAACGCTTTATTATCATGGGCATTGTGATTTACGTTGCGTCTGCAATTGTCATCGGCTTTGCTGGCTTTTTCCATCCAGAGGGCGTCGGCAGCTTGCCGGTTGTTGCTGGACTAATGGCGGCGCTAGGCGGCAATGCCCCGTTTCTTTGGGGGCCGCAGTGGTTTCGTGCAAAAGGGTTTTCAAAATCAACAGGCGCAGCATTGGTTGCTACAACCAGTTGGGGCTGGATTATTACTGCGCTTGCGGCGGTGCTAGTATATGGCATTGTTTTAGGGCGCGGCCTAACCTTTTGAGTAACACCCGTTATTCCATAACTTAATCAGTAGGGGCGCCTCAATCTGCGTTATAGTGTTTGGACATTAGCAGCAGCTACTATTGTTGCGAACGGAGGCTAAATTTGAACACCATCTTCATACTCTTAGGGGAAGCAGTCCTGTTTTTGCTGATTGGCTTGTTTGCCTTGATCCAACCCGCTTGGCTGATGGAATACTTTGCCATTCAACACGCAGACGGTGGCCGTCGTAATGAATTTCGCGCTGTGTATGGCGGGTTTAGCATCGCGATTAGCGGTATGCTAGTGCTGGCAATTTTAGACGTTGCCTTGCGTCCCGGCATTGTGTTTACCGTCGTTGCTGTTGTCTTTGGGATGGCGTTAGGACGCGTAATCTCCTTTGCAATAGACGGTTATTTTGAGCGCTATGCCGTGGCATTCTTTGTACTTGAACTACTGTTGGGCGGGGCGTTACTGCTGCTCAATTTCTAATCGCGTTATTACGCGCACAACTTTTCAAATGAACAATCAAACGTATTTATTTGGCTTTGCTGCACTTTGTTTTTTCGTTGCGGCGTATTTTAGTTGGGGTGCATTCTCAACAGTGTCGTCATTATCCTATGCTGTTATTGGCGTGGTATTACTGGTGATGGCGTTCCGCATTCGCAACGTGCAGTAAGCGCTCACAGTTCAACTCCCTCACTCGCTAACGCGCAACCTACTCCCTTCAAACGCAATATAAAACCTAATTAAGCGCGTATTAGCAAATGGATACGCTGGCCTGACTGAGTCTACATGTTCAGACTGTGATACGGTTTGAAATTGTAGATTGATACGCAAGCGCAATTACACTTACTGCATGGTGGCACAGAAATTGCCAGTCTTTTACTGGACACCATCAGCACAATTAAAGGTAGTAATTGCACATGACAACACTTATGTATCTGACCTACAAGATTGATTCAGCTCAACCAAGTGATATCGCCGCATTAGCAGATATAGAACTTGCCGCCGCCGAGATGTTCCCAGAAGCGGATATTCCAGCCGCGTTGCGCGACACTTGCCATACGGATGCGTTTTTTGAGGACGCCTTAGACCGGGGACACTTGTGGGTGGCACGAAATCGTGACACGGGTCTACCAATTGGGTTTGCCTTGGTTTCGTTTGTAGATGGCGCAGTGCACCTCACTGAAATGGACGTATTGCCAGAGTTTAGCCGCCGTGGCGTTGGGCGTGCGCTGGTTTCAACTGTTGCCGATTGGGCTGAAGCTGAAGGGGCTGAGCGCGTGACACTGACAACATTTAGTCACTTGCCGTGGAATGGTCCCTTTTATAAACGTCTAGGCTTTAATAGCATTCCGCGTGCCCGACTAACGCCGGGCTTGCGTGATATTTTGCGCGCGGAAGCAGACTTAGGGTTAGATCCTAAAAAACGGGTTGCCATGCAGCTTGATCTGTTCACGATGTGACTCCACAATGACAAACTTCAAAACTGCACTGGCTAGTTTAGTTGGAACTTGGCACGGGCAAGGGAAAGGCTATTTTCCCACCATTGCCCCTTTTGACTATCGGGAAGCGCTCTCTTTTGAACTGCGGGACGCCATGACGGTGCACTATCAGCAAGTCACTGAAAAGTGGATCGCTGCTGATGCCGTCTATGAAACATCGCATTGGGAAAGTGGCTTTATTCGCTTGTTAGACAACAACAGTCTCGAGCTAATCAATTCGCAAAGCGGTGGGCGGGGCGAAATTTTGACGGGTGAAATTACGATTGCGCCCGACGCTACAATTTTCAGGTTTACGAACAAGCAGCAGATCAACGATGCGCGTATGGTTGCCACCACCCGCACCTTCTCTTTATCTGGCGCAACGCTGATCTATCAGATGCAGATGCACACCACCGCAGTCGCGCAACTGACACCGCATTTAGAGGCTGCATTACAGCGCGTCTCCGTTTGACCAAACCCGCAACTATTTCTAGCTTTTGGCGTATTAATAAGTAGATCAAACGCTTCAATTAATAGGACACGCTATGGGTTACCGCCGCTCCAATCGAAAATCAAGTGGGCTTTCAGCAAGCATCAATACAGCCGTTTGGATGTTAGGTCTCGCTTTTATTGCGTGGACAGACAGCTGGTGGCCAGGAATTCTTGTTTTAGTGGCGCTAACAACACTGTTAAATGGCTTTCTAGGGCGCGATGAAGCAGACGATCGCGATGTTGAAGTTCCCGCTGCACCGGTAGCTGAAGCGTCTATACCGATCGATGAGCAGCAGTCGGTTGAAGACTTAGCGCCAGCCGCGCCGCAGTATCGATATGACTTGTTACCGGCTGAATGTAAACAGTGTGGTGGCCCGATCCGCGGCCACGATGCGCAGTGGACCAGCGAAACCTCCGCAGATTGCCCATACTGTGGTGCAAACTTAGCGCTCGCGTCCGCCGCTTAGATAATTCCACGACACAACTGATCGACCTGCTTTAATATTGTTGGGATGCGAAATTCCCCATGCATCTCGGTGATATAGCGCTTGGCGGCGTCGAGCGGCACCCCGGCTGCTGTCACATATAGCGGGCTTTGACTGCCGCTGCGCAGAATAGCACACTCCGCTGGCGTGTTATGAAAAGGGCGCTTTGCCACACCAATTACCGGCGTAGCCTGCCCAATGGCGTTATAGAGATGTAACCCTAACCCCGGCGTATTTTCTGTTCCCAACGTCACATATCCATCGACAACAATACAGTGTAGTGCTTCGGGCACAGCTTGTAACAAGGTCAGCAAACATGGCAGTTCACGCTTATAAAAATTTCCCGGCGCATATGGTGCAACGGTATAAATAGGTGCTGTCACTGTGCGCTTGATTGCACTAGACTGCCAATCTTCAAAGAGCACACCAGCCGCCAGCGCGGTTTTGCCAGTGTAGTGAACGTCTGTTGCTAGGATCATTGGCTTAGCGCCGCTCATTGCCACGCTTGAAATTCCCAGTGACCTTTGCCATAACCAGCTGAGCGGCTTTCCCTTCTAGACCCGTAATTTTCTTCAAAAAACGTTCTGCAGCGTTGCCACGCAAAATTGTCACTTGCTTGCCATGCCATGCGATAAAGACCTGTTGATCTTTGCCGACCCGATAGGTGAAAACTTCGTTATCAAGAATGTTGCGTTTATCAATATTGCTCATGGCGTTCGTAAGTGTGTAAATGTTTCGGTTTGGATATAAATTTGTTAGATTTTCGACCGCTGCTGGCATTTTGTCTGGATGTGGCTACTTCCCATAAGCGGACATACGCGTAAACCCACCAATTCGCACATACCTTATCTGAACAAACCGGGATTGTTATAGATCAGTTAAACAGCGTGTATATGGTAGTATTTCGGTCGTTTGGGCTATATATTTATGATTTCTATACGTTATTTGTGACGTATGGCGTACCGCGTGTCTAAGTAAAGTGAGGCGCGTAGCGCGTGTTGTTTTTATCGCACGTAGCAATTATGACTTATTACAGGACTCTTGTTCTGACCTTATTATCCTTTAGCTGTTTGTTTGGGTGCACATCGCTTGGCACCCAAATGACTGCTTCGATTCCGATTGGCGCAACCGATGTGTTGGGCGTTTCGCAACAGTCCAATGCCTTATTTGATGCCGCGACGGCGAACAATTGGGTGATTGCCGCCGGTAGCCGCTTCTACCAGTTAGACACGTTTCTTGATCCTTACTATATCAGCGCAGACCCCAGCCTTGAAGAATTGACAACCCTAATAGACACCCAGTATGTGGGTGCGTTTGATGTGTCACCAGATGGCAAATTGCTTGTTGCCGATTCATATGATGGCAGCGCAGCGGCTAACGCAGCGCATTTTATTATTTATGACGCCGATCTAAATACGGTGTATAAAGACGAAACGCAAATCCGCCAGCGCCTGTACGCTCCTTATCGCTGGTCGCCAGATGGACGCTACATTGTGACCGCCCAAAACGGCGAAGTGTTGCTGTTTGAGGTTGCCACAAAATCCTATCGCGTAATTGCCAATGACTATCGGCGCGTCAGTGTCCAAACGAATGACGCTGAGCACAACGGTCCATCTTGGTCAGCCGACTCAAAATGGGTCGCCTATACCACCAATTTAGACCGCATCGCGCTGCGCAACATCGAAACGGACGAACTGCAACGCATTGATATTGGCTACTTCCCGCAGTGGGCGCCAGATGGCAGCGCTATTGTGTACTACACTGGCCGCACAAAAGACCGCGACGTTATACATTACGATATCGCCAGCCAAACAAAAACTGCGCTATTCAGCATGGATTCCACCAATACAGTGCTAATGTGGACCCCAGATAGCCGGTTTCTTGTCTATCGTGAAAACACGCTCAACAGCAAACATGGTGAGCTGCACTACTATGATTTTGCAGACAACACCATCCACGCGACGGGCGCTAAAGTTGCGCCGTTGCTGCACGGCAATATTGTTACCTTGCCAGACGCTTTTGTTGCCCGCCTGCGTGTTCAGCCAGACAACCTAATTATCAATCCTAACCGCTAACGTTCTAAACGCCGCGCTTGTTTAGTTCCAGTCCGCTATTGGTCACGCGCATTCGTCGTGTATATTAGAGGTATTCACGGAGGTAAACGCGCAATGTCAACACGTCAGCATCTTTGGACTCAAACCGCTTATTTAAAAGCGTATCGTTTTGCCGCAGAGGCACATAATGATCAGCTTTACCCCGGCACTGATATTCCCTACCTCATGCATTTGAGCTTTGTCACGATGGAAGTGATGACCGGATTGGCGCATGAGCAGCATGCGCAGCCTGATCTGGCGGTTCAGTGTGCGTTGTTGCACGATGTCATTGAAGATACAGCTGTGACCTACCCAGACGTAGCGCGCGAATTTGGCACAACGGTGGCGCAAGGCGTACAAGCCCTAACAAAAGACGCGGCTCTGCCAAAAGCGTCAGCCATGGCTGATAGTCTCAATCGGATACAAGCGCAGCCGACTGAAATTTGGCTTGTTAAACTAGCCGACCGCATCACAAATCTTGCACCGCCGCCACATTATTGGACACCCGCTAAAATCAACGCCTATCGTACTGAGGCACAAACTATCTACACTGCATTGCACACGGCAAGTCCATTCTTAGGAATGCGTCTTGCGCAGCGTATTGATGCATATCAACGGTATTGCTAATGTCAACTGTCCACCATATTCCAGCCGGATTTCACTCTTTACAGCCCGCAATCAATGTTGATGACGTTGACGGCCTAATTGCATTTTTACAAACGGTTTTTGCCGCTGAAATGCTCGACCATTACCGCATGCCAGATGGCAGCACGATTCATGCTGAATATCAAATTGGCAACACGCTGTTGATTTTGGGGCCATCACTGACCGAAGGGCCTTTCCCGGCCAAAGTGTTTGTCTATGTGCCAACTGTCGATGAGACCTATGCGTTAGCGCTCCAAAACGGGGCGACTTCAGTTACAGAACCTGCCGATCAATTCTTTGGGCAGCGGGTGGGGCGGGTAAAAGACCAATGGGGCAACCTGTGGGTGATTGCGACCCAAACTGAAGTGGTCTCACGCGCTGAAGCCAAACAGCGCTTCAAGGCGATGTTTACCTAGCGTCAAGCGCTTCATAGATCGTTTATCATTAGGCCATGACACACTTTCTCGTTTCTCAACTTAAATTTGCAAAACAAAGCTGGCTGCGGGGTCTTGAAGGCCTGTCTGCTGCGGATGCCGAACAACGCCTAGCCAACAACAATAGCATCAGCTGGATGGTGGCGCATCTTGCACAGTTTGATCAAATGGCCTGGCTAGACGCCCCAGTCAACACCGCCGTAGAAGCCTGCCGATGGGGGCAGCCAGCCTCTATACCAGACTATGCCGAAATGCGCGCCGCATGGGACGCCATCAACGCCGTTGTAGAGCCTAAACTCGCCACGTTTACAGACGCCGAAATCTTCGGCCCGAGTCGGCATCCCTCAGAAAATGCAGCCATGGTCTTGCAGCGCCAAACGTGGCATTACTGGTTTCACCTTGGTGAAATGTCCAGCATTCGGCAGTCGTTAGGGCACACTGGCTTGCCGCAATATATTGGCCGCATTGATCCAGAAGCCTATTTTCCAAGCGAGTAACGCAACGCTACCTAAACACAACTTCGGCAACGGTTGGCCTAGCGTCCATGCTGGGTCAACTGTCTGTCACCTCTAGCCGTATCGAATCGCCAAACAACCGCATCCCGTAGCATCTCCAGTCTGTAAAGAAGGGTGAAAATCAAGCAATCATCGTTCCTGTAGGCCTTGTGCTGCTTATAATTCTTGTAGCATTTCAAGTACATCAGACGTCTATACGGAGCCAATCCCCATGCCAACCTATAAGTTTTACACCTGTGATGTGTTCACAGACACGCGCTTTGGCGGCAATCAACTCGCCGTCTTGCCAGATGCGCGTGGCCTAACAACTGCGCAGATGCAGGCCATTACGCAAGAGTTCAATTATGCTGAATCGACCTTTGTGCTGCCGCCAGAACAGGGGCAGACACGACGCGTGCGCATTTTCAATCGCGCTTATGAGATGGGCTTTGCTGGGCACCCAAACATCGGCACGGCCTTTGCGTTAGCCAAGAACGGTGAGCTTGGTGACTTTGATGACGTCATGCGCGTGACGTTTGAAGAAGGAGCAGGCTTAGTCGATGTTGAAATCCGCCGTGTTGACAATGACCACATTTGGTGCGAACTCAAAGCTCCGCAATCATTACAAGTGTCTGAAACACAAACGGCAGAACGCTTAGCTCGGATTTTGGGATTGTCTGTAGATCAAATTGAAACAAAGAACCATTTGCCCCAAACGGCGTCTGTTGGCATGCCGTACATGATTACTGAAGTGAAAGATCTGGCGGCGTTACAACAGGTTGAAATCAACCTAGACGCGTTGCGAGAGATTGTTGCTGAAGGGGTCCGTGGGTCAATGTTTATCTATACCCAAACGGAAGGTGAGTTTGATATCCGCTGCCGCATGATGTCACCGCTGGCTGGGAATATAGAAGACCCTGCAACGGGCAGTGCGAACTGTGCCCTAGTTGGCTTGTTGACGCACTTAAAGCCTGACACTGACGGCGAATTTAGCTGGCATATCAGCCAAGGCTCAGAAATGGGACGGCCAAGCATTTTAGATGCCCGCACCAAAAAAGAAGCTGGTGAAGTGACGGCAGTGTGGATTGCTGGAACGAGTGTGATGGTAAGTGAAGGTGTCTTGCAGGTCTAGCGCTGCTTAGCTAGTTACTGGTAAACAAATTTCAAAAATAGCGCCGTTTGGCTGATTAGGGCGCGCGCTAATGGTGCCGTTCATGGCTTCAATCAAGCCTTTAGAAATTGCCAACCCCAGCCCAGAATTGCCAACGTTGGTTCGGGCTGTATCAGCGCGGTAGAAGCGGTCAAAGATGTTTGGTAAGTCGGCTGGATTAATTCCAGAGCCAGTATCTTTGACTTGAATATGAACAGCCTCATCTACTGCTTGGGCAGCAATAGTTATGGTGCCATTTGCGGGCGTATAGCGCAGCGCATTGTTGATGAGATTGCCCAACACTTGTAACAAGCGTTCTTCATCGATGGTTAGTGCAGGCAGCTCAGCGGCGACGTCTTCAAGCAGTTGAATATCAGCCCGTGCAGCGAGCGGCCTAAATGACTGTGCAGCCCGGCGCAACACGCTGATAAGTGGGGTGGTATTGCAGTCTAAAGATAGGGTGTGCGTGTCTGTTTGGGCCAGTAAATCTAAATCGGCGACCAGCCGTTGTAAATGCTCAACCTCATGGGCAATCGTGCCCAACCGGGCCTTGGTGAGCGACAGCTGATCGGTCTCAATTGCTTCAATATAGCCAGAAATAACCTGTAACGGTGTTGCCAGATCATGCGCGATGTCTTCCGTCATCTGGCGGCGCTGGCGCGTTGCAGTCGCGAGTGCCGCGCTCATTTGGTTGAAGGTTTCGGCTAGCTCGCCTAGCTCATCATTTGCATAAATGGGCACCTCTTGCATAAGGTTGCCTGCATTCATTGCGCGTGAAGCATGCGTAAGATCAAGGATTGGTCTAATCAACACGCGTGTTAATGCGATCGCCATCAGCAACGCAGCGCAGACAGCAACGAATCCGGCAATTTGGAACGTGCGGTTGGTGCGTTGCAGATAAAGTTCTTCGGCTTGCTTCAGTAAAATTCCGCCAATATCGAGCGGCACAATGTAGGCAATGACCGTGTCATCAAGCGTGACTGGCACGATATCTTTACGTTCTGATGTCGGCAAAATGTCGCCAGCCGCAAACCCCTTATACCGGACAAGCAATCGATACTCAAGATCAACAATGCCGTGCAAGCCACTGTTAGGGGCCGGCGGATGGTTGCCCGGTCGCCTTTGCGGGGCAGGGTGCAGTGCGGTGAAATGCTTTGTGAAGCCTTCCCAAGTGCCATGTTCGGCATACCAAACCGAAATGTCAGTTTGAAATTGATCGATTTCCTGCTCACGGACTAATCCACGTAGTTGTTGGTCGGAGGTGTAGATCAAGAGGCCATAGGTGATCAATACCGTTAGTAGGGCAATTACTAAGTAGGATAGGGTTAGCTTAGCGCGAATTGAGTTGAGCATAAGTTGCTAAGCTTGCGGTGCCTTGATCCGATAGCCAATTCCAAAGACGGTCTCAATATAGCGGGGGGAAGCGGTATCAAGTTCAATTTTTTTGCGTAAATGCTGAATATGGATTTTGAGCGTGTTCTCACTGCCTTTGTAGCCGCGCTCAATTAGGTACATGGACATTTCAGCTCGGGAGAGAGGTTGGCCTGGCTGCGTCATGAGCGCTTCCAGTAGGTAGAACTCTACAGGGGTAAGGTCGAGCTCTGCTTTTGAACGCAGCACTTTATGAGTTTTACAGTCTAACTGCAACTCGCCAACGGTTAGGGTTTCCGCTGTTTCAGACTGTAGGTCAGCGCCACGCAATCGCGCCCGAACCCGCATTAGCAATTCGCGCATTCTGAAGGGCTTTACGATGTAATCATCGGCGCCCAGTTCAAAACCACGCACAATATCAGTTTCCTGCCGCTTGGCAGTCAACATAATAATTGGCACATTGCTTTGTTTGCGTAAACGGCTTACCAGCTGATACCCATCCATTTTTGGCATCATCACATCTAACAGGATTAGATCTGGCGGCGTGTTGGTAATTAAGTCGAGAGCAATTTGTCCATTCGCGGCTTCTTGAATAGCATACCCTTGCTCAGTTAAATAGTCTCTTAGCAACTGCCTGACGCTTGCATTGTCATCGACGATTAAGATTGTGCGCATTCTAAATAGACGGTGGTGTGTCGTTAGCACTTCTTGCCAACATTAAACTGTAATACTTACGATACGCTATTCAGGCTCAATGAATGTATAGAAATCGTATATAAAATTGTGAATGCGCTAATACGTAACTATCGCGTTTATTAAGTATTGAAAATACGTGTTTTGTAAATTGCAATCACCTTGAAAAAAGCATTCCATTCGACTTGTATCGGTTCACTTAAATCTTGATGAACATAGCCAGATTTAGAGACAACCCAAGCGTCAACAAGTAATTTGTTAGGGTCTTGTTCATCTTGAGCGGGCATCAAGAATGAATATCGTTTGGATAAAGTGACTGGTATGGCTAACTTGTAATCCGCATGGATAGCATAAACGGTCTTTGTTGAAAGGGATCGGTGTGGGTATGTATAACGCGGCATGGTAGTGTATTGGGTAATTTTTGATAAATTTGGTAAAGCAAAAAACGGTATAAAAATCTAATTTGTCTCAGAACAATCTATTAATACTGCGTATAACTTTGTAATCACTAAAGTTCTAGATTGCATATGATTAACACTACCAAATGTGTGTTTTAAGCGGTAGGTAACAAATGTCATGCATTTGCAATTAATTAGATACGTTCCTGAAATCTGTGGCATTTTGTGCGGAAATAGCTACTAACAGGGGGCTTATGACCATATAGGCTTGTCAAGTATTTGTTAAGTTTGCACTTTTGTGCATCCTGTTTAATGATTACTCATTTGTGTGAACAATATACTAATCATGTCCCCAAAAAGTGTGCGTCTGTGTTGTTTTTTTGCGTTTATCTGTTAAAACGCGATGTGCTGGCGCTGCTGTAATCAATCAGATAACTTTACATAAAATAGACGTTGTAAAATTAATTGTACGCAAATATCTGCATCAGCAAATCGCTAAGTATGTTTTATTTTCGAAAGAAATTTACTGCGATTGTGTAAGTTAAGGTTGGCTAACGTCGAGGCGGCTACTCTTGCATGCTATGCTTTGTGTTGCTAAAGCCGAGGCTATCGATTTCGTTTAATAGCGGTAATATCTGGTGCTATGGCTTCGTCTAAGCTTTGATAAGGAATTACTATGTTAAATATTGGTCATCGCGGCGCAATGGGGCATGCCCCAGAAAACACACTTGCCTCTATTCAAAAAGCGCTAGACTTCAATGTCGATTGGATTGAAATTGATGTCTATGTGGTTGAAGGCGAATTAGTTGTCATTCATGATGACACGCTAGACCGTACCACCAACGGCACTGGCAATGTGATGGATCAGTCTCTAGCAGCCTTACGCGAACTTGACGCTGGCGACGGTGAAAAAATCCCACTATTTAGTGAAGTGTTGGCGCTTGTTGATAAACGTGCTGGTATCAATGTTGAACTCAAAGGGCCGGGAACAGCTGCACCTGCTGTGGCTGCTCTTGAAGCTGCAATTGCCAATGGCTGGCAACGTGACCAATTCTTGCTCTCCGCTTTTGACCATACACAACTACTTGAAGCCAAAGCCCTGAACCCACAATTACGACGTGCAGGCTTATACGACACCGCCGATGGCCCAAACTGGGACTTTCTGACAACTGAATTAGCAGCTTATGCAGTGAATCCATGGCATGCGGATGTCACG
Organism: Anaerolineales bacterium; assembly: GCA_020630175.1. Classification (GTDB taxonomy): domain Bacteria; phylum Chloroflexota; class Anaerolineae; order Anaerolineales; family UBA6668; genus JAHDIM01. The sequence goes on along the minus strand of JAHDBW010000053.1, from coordinate 6,661 downwards.
CCTGACTTAGTTGACGCCGCACATGCACATGGCCTCAAAGTTTTCGTTTATACAGTCAATGACATGGTCGACATCTCTTGGATGCGAACCTGTAACGTTGACGGCATCTTTACAAATTATCCAGACCGAGTTTAGGCATTGATCGACCATATTTCGTCCCCTAAAACGGCAGCCGAGACCGATGTGCTGCGCGTTATTTCGATTCAGTCTGTTAATGCAGATGAGTCTTGTCAGCAAATTACTGCGTACTTAGGCCAACAGCTTGGGCTAAAAACGGAATTTGTTGTTGATAAAACGTGGCAAGAACGCGAGGCGATGTTGGATAGCGGTCAAGCGCATATTGGGTGGGTCTGTGGCCTGCCATATGTTTGGAAAGCAGACCGCACGCCGGGCAAGTTCGCCTTAGTTGCTGCGCCGGTAATGGCCGACCAACGCTATCAGCAGCAGCCGGTTTACTTTTCAGATGTGATTGTGCGGGCAGAAAGCAACCTCAAGTCTTTTGCAGACCTGCGTGGCAAACGCTGGGCTTATAACGAGCCGCATTCACAATCTGGCTATAACATTACGCGGTATCATCTGGCAAAAATTGGCGAGGCGAATAGTTACTTTGGGGCAGTATTAGATGCCGGGGCGCACCTGACTGCCATTGAAATGGTGCTCAACAATGAAATTGACGCTTCTGCAATTGACAGTACCGTGTTAGAACTGGCCTATGAAGCCGACCCAACGCTAAAAACGCAATTGCGGATTATCGACACGCTAGGCCCAAGCCCTATTCCGCCGTGGATTGTGAGCCGGAAATTATCCCCTGATGTGCGTGAAGCGATTCGCTGTGCATTTTTGCAAATGCACCAAACCCCTGCAGGCAGGGCAATCTTGCGTGACAGTCAAATGCTAAAAATGGCAGCCGTGACTGATGCCGATTATGACCCCATCCGTCACATGGCGCAGTTAGCAGATCAAGTCACTTGGTAATGCCAACGCCCGCGCACTACCCGCCACGCGCCACAATGTTGTCAAACGTAAACGTGCCAACATCGTCTGGCTTGACTTCAACCCCGTAGCGCAGTTCGCCCTTTGCGAGCGTGGCGTCTTGCCATTCACCCACATAAGAGTCGTTGATAAAGAATTGGAACGTATCGCCAATGCCTAAAATAGATAGGCGTGCGCGTTGTGTCAGGTCTGTGTTGCTTGGCAGCGGTTCTTCTTCAACGGCAAAAGATGCTTCACCATTGATCAGCATATAAATCGCATACGTATTATCTTGGCACACCTGCCACTGATAGTAACTCTGGTCATTGGCCGCCGCCCGAAAAGACATCACCACACAGGCGTCTGCTTGACGCGTATCGGCAGAGGCTTCAATGTCAAACAAAAAGTCTGTGGTGCTGTTCATCTTCAGCTTTTCAATGATGAATGTACCGCCTGTGCCAAACGTATTCCAAATATAGCGGCCATCTTCCACTTGGGCATCTAAGCTGGCCTGCCCCGCATAGCTGTGCTTACCGACAAACCACGGGCTCTCGCCGTCATCAAAGTTGACTGAAAAGCCCACATCCCAATTCTCTAACGCCGAACTCAGTGCGGCTGTATTAGCCCCAGTAGGCTGGCGCGTTGGGGTTGGCGTAGCCGTTGCAGTGGCTTCTGTTGTGGCAGTAGCTTCCGTAGTTACGGTCGCTGTGCTGGTTTCTGGGGGATTAGTCGCTGTGGACGTGTCTGTGACCGTAGCCGTCGGCGAAGCGGTGGCACTTGGCGATGGCGTTGCGGTCGCTGTATTCGTTGGAACTAGCGTTGGCGTATGGCTTGGTGTGGCCGTATGCGTAGCGGTATTTGTTGGCGCAACAGTTGTCTGCGTTGCCGTGTTGGTTACGCTTTCGGCTGCCGTGGTCTCAGCCGTAGGTTGCGCAGTATTTTCTTCTGTTTCTACAACAGAGA
>JAHDBW010000053.1:2380-4626 GCA_020630175.1 Anaerolineales bacterium | reverse complement strand
CGTTTCCGACTCTATGGTGGCAATGGATAACGTTGGCGTTGAGGCGCTCGCAACTTGTGCCTGATTGCCTGCATCGTCAAACAAAAATAGATACCCCGCGCCAGCTAACAACACGAGACCCAACAGTAGAATCAAAATTGGTAACCGTCTACCGCGTTTGGGCGGAGGGCGTTTGGGTGGCGCCGGATTCGGGGTGCGTCTTGTCTCATCGGGCAAGTCGCGTTTTAGGATCAGGCGTTGGCGTTTACGGGCTTCTAAAATCATCATAACAACTACAAATATCGTAGCTGATTTGATGTGAATTTTGAAATCGAGCCGCGTTTATTCCAATATCTCTTGCACGAACTGCCCTTGCCACTGCCCATGCACAGGCACATCCATAAAATGGGCCAGGGTAGGCGCGGTATTCAGCAAGCTCACTGGCGTGCTTGTAATTTCATGGCCTTGTTTGATGCCCGGTCCAGCAATCATCCATGGGATTGTCATGTCTTCGGGCAGGTTGGTACCGTGCGTATGGTCATGCCCGCCATGATCCGCTTGAATAAGGACGACCGCATCGGTCGGTAATTGCGGCAACAAACGCGCAAGTTGCCGGTCAACGTATTCAATTTGCTTCAAATAGCCAGCTTGCATCCAGCCAAACTGATGTCCAGCCGAGTCGGTTGTGCCGTAATAGATAAATGAAAAATCAGGGTTGATCTTAGGCAGATAGCTGAGCGCCGCATCGGTCACCAGTTCATCCGACTCTAACCGAAAGGCCCCGGTTTCATCTGCGTAATGAAATGAAAAGTGAAAATCTAGATTGTCAGGTTTATAGAGTGCGCTGAACCCATCCCAAGTGGTAAAAAAAGCCGACCGTTTATTCACGCTGCGGGCCTGATCTACCAAGCTGGGCAGTGGACGTGCCAGCGGCGTAAACGTGTTTGTCGTGATGCCATGCCGCGCGGCGGGCACGCTATAGAACATTGACATATGGCATGGCAATGTCATGCTCGGCATGATTGAAGAGGCGGCCATTGTGTAACTGCTGCGTGCGCGGAACGCTTTCAACGTGGGGGCGTTGGCGAGTTCCAATGCGTCTGGGCGCAAACCATCGATAAGAATTAGAAAAACACTGCTCATATTGATTTAGATTGTGAATCGGTAAATAGAAGAGTATCTAAACTCTATTTTCTATTCTTCTATAAAACTGTCTAAGTCATTGTTTTGAATACGGATCAAAAGCGATTTTGCGTATTTTACTTCGGCTTCTAACACTGTTTCAGACCATTCTGCAATCAGGCCCGGCCATTGATAGCTCGGATCCATTTCTCGATACTCACGCACAATGTAAAGCTGCGCCAATGTTTCATTGCTTGTGTCGATGAAGGACTGTAGCTGCTGGCTTAACTGGTCAAGATCGGCATAGTCACCAAAAAATAGGCGCAACTTCATCGGGTGCTTTACAACGGTTGGGTCGAGCGGGGCGGTATTGATCCACGTGGTAAATGCGGCTTGCCCTGCGCTCGTAATTTTATACATGCGCTTGTCTGGCTTCCCGCTTTGCGATACCAAAATCGATGAAACATAGTGTAGTGCTTCGAGACGGCGTAGTTCAGAATAAATCTGACTTTGTGCCGGACTCCAATAAAAGTAACGGAGCTGTTCGGCTGCCTTCCGAATTTCATAACCGCTCATCGGAGTCGTTGGCATGAGTAAGCCCAACACTGCATACGCGGTACTTGGTAAAGGTTTTTTCGCCATAGATTGTTATTATATATGACTGTTTGACATATAACAAATTGTCATATATATTGTTGTCACGATATGACAAACAGTTATATAGGAGACCCTAATGTCATCTGAAAAAGAAATGTATCAAGCGTTGCATCCAGACCCCACTAAGCAAGGGATGCGCGTGACGAAAGCACACTTCGACGCGTACCATGCGGCGCTGCTGCAAGTAATCCCGGCCTCAGAAGAGGGCGTTTTTTATTCTGACCTTGCCAAATTAGTTGAGCCATTACTTTCGGCAGAAACGCTCGCGAACACCAAGTCAATGTGGTGGATTACAACCGTCAAGCTAGATATGGAAGCTCGCAACGTAATAGAGCGCGTGCCAGGCCGTGGCAAACAACGTGTGCGGCTTACTACGGCATAATCGCACAATGTAAGAAGAGAGTGGAGTTTTCTCTACTCTCTTCCGTTTACTCTCTTCTTTTCAATCCCTTCAATTGACAATCTTCCCGCGTGGGGATATGCTTCAA
>JAHDBW010000053.1:0-2280 GCA_020630175.1 Anaerolineales bacterium | reverse complement strand
CAACCATTTCATGAAAACCGCCACGCTTCTTATTGGCCACGGTAGCCGCAGTGCCGCCGCAGTTGCTGAATACTATCAATTTGCCGCTGAGCTTTCAGAGCGTTTGGAGCAGCAGGTTGAAGCGTGTTTTCTAGAGTTTGCTGATCCGCCAATTATTGACGGCATCAAAAACTGTATTGACAACGGCGTAACGCAAATTATTGCTTTGCCGCTCTTTCTTGGCCCCGCCGGTCATCAAAAAAATGATGTGCCCGCCGTCATCAATTGGGCGCGCAAAGAATGGCCACACGTTAAGTTTGCCTATGGCGCACCGCTAGGTGCGCAATTCCATATTGCCAAGGTCTTAGCCGGGCGCATCAAAGAAAGCACGGCCGATTTGCCTACCGTTGCCGATGAGGACACCGCCATTGTAGTGGTCGGACGCGGCAGCCGTGATCCCGATAGCAATAGCGAAGTTGCTAAGCTGGCGCGTCTTCTATATGAAGGGCGCAACTACCAGTATGTCGATCAAGCCTACTTTAGTCTGGCAAAACCGGGCGTCGCGCACACCGTTGCAAAATACGCCAAGCTGGGCGCCAAGCGGATTGTGTTGCTACCGTATCTGCTGTTTACGGGCAAGATTTTTGAACGTATTCAAGAGCAGGCTGCCGAAGCTGCCATTGCCAATAACGTTGAAGTGGTGGTGAGCCACTACTTATTCCCACACACTAATTTGTTTGACGCGGTTTACAGTCGCTTTGAAGAGGTTGTTGCTGGCACGGCCACAATGACCTGCGATCTGTGTAAATATCGCCGTCGTTTTGAAGGCTTTGAAGCTGAATTTGCGCTGCCGCAGAAAAGCGATCCATCGCACGGTATGCGCGGCGTACCGCATGATCACGGCCTGCTAGGCAAAATGGAAGAGCTGTTGCCGCCCCAATATAAAGACGGCAATACTGCGTCCACCATTCCAATGGCCGCAGCTGATCTGGTCTATGATGCTCAAGGTAACGTGGCGTGGAATTCCATCTGGGAAGACTTCTGTGATCTAGCCTTAGCCGGTGGGCCAGCGCATCGTGACACGCTGTTAGTGCCGCCAAGCCCAACGGAAGTTGAAGCAAATCGCACTGGCTATGCCAACACGCTGCGTGAAATTGAACGGGGTCTGATCATGACCACCAACTGTGAAATTGTCCAAAGCACCACGCCCGGCTGGATCGGCATGCAATGCCATAGCGAGGACATGGCCGTCTGGCTCTTGCGGGCGATTATTGCTGAAAATGTCTTAGCGCGCCGTGAAAACAACGTACTCATGTTGCCCGCTGGCCCCGACTTTACTGTCGCTGGCGAAATCAAAAACGTGGTCACCGTGGTTGCCAAGTCCTTCCATTATTGGACCGAGCACATGCAGTGGAAGCTCGCAAACCAGAACGGCTAACTCATGGACTACATCAAATTGCCCGGCCAAATTGCGGCCAACTCATTTGACATGATCACGGCCGAAATGGCAGAGCTTGGGCTTAGCGTCCCTAAACGCACCGAACCAATCGTGCAGCGCGTGATTCATAGCACTGCCGATTTTGAGTACGCTAATCTACTCAAGTTCCATCCACAAGCAATCGATGCTGGCCTCGCCGCGATCCGCGCTGGTAAGGCAGTGATTAGTGACGTCAACATGGTGCGCATTGGCATTAGCGTGCCGCGTCTTGCCGAATTTGGTAGCGGCGTAAACTGTTACGTCGCCACGCCAGAAGCACGCGTACTCGCGACAACACATGGCATTACGCGCAGTGCCGCAGGCATGCGGTTAGCCCAGCAAGAAAATTTATTAGATGGCAGTATTCTCGTCATCGGCAACGCGCCCACAGCACTATATGAAGCGCTCGAACTGCACCAACAGGGCATTGCCACGCCAGCGCTGATTATCGGTGCACCAGTTGGATTCATCGGCGCAGCCGAAAGCAAAGACGTACTGATGGCGCAAACCGAAATTCCATGGATCGCAACCCAAGGCCGCAAAGGTGGCTCGCCCGTGGCAGTTTCAATTGTCAACGCCTTACTCCGCATGGCAACCGACGAACACGCCAACGTCATCGACTAATGGACATCTTACGCATCACGCATCACGCATTCCCTTTCTCTCATGCCATCGCATAGTCATCTCGTTCCACCACGCGACCGTAAAGGCACCCGCACCGGCTTCACGACGGGGAGCAACGCAACTGCTGCGGCAAAGGCCGCCACGATCGCGCTGCTCACTGGTGAATTTCCAGCGGCTGTCTCAATTACGTTGCCTATTGG
>JAHDBW010000052.1 GCA_020630175.1 Anaerolineales bacterium | reverse complement strand
AATAAGAATGGTTGTTTATGTTAGGCATCTACTGTCGTTCCCAAACGACTAGGGCGACGGGCTGTGGTGCTGGTTCACCAGTTGGCTGTTCCCAGGCTATTTTGATTTCAGGGAAGACGCCCGCTTGCCAAAGCGCACCGTAAAAATACAGGTGCATGGGCGTATCATCAGGCGCATTACCGGGTGAGGTGACAATAATCAGCGTGCGGCGCGTGGTGGCGATTAGCTTATGCATTGCGGCCAAAATATCTGGCACGCGATAGAGTGACCAAGCCGCCAAGACAACATCATGTTGCGCCACGTTCGCTGATTCCCATGTGGTCTGATCGATTGAGATATTACTGATTTGCTGTGAGGCTTGCTTGTGTTGCAACAAGTCCAACATTGGCGCGGCGTGATCTAAGGCGGTGATATGCTGCACATCATTAGCAAGCGGAATGGCAAAGCGTCCGCTGCCTGCGCCTACGTCTAAGAGCGTGTCTGTGGGGCGCACATAGGCGCGGATTGCGGCTAAGGTTGCTGCATAGCGGTCTGGGGTGCTGGCGTTTGCATCGTAGCCTTGGGCGTGCTGCTGCCAAAAAGCAAGGTCTTTTGAAGCTGTGTCACGATGGTTGGGATCTTGCGCAGTCAGCGCATGCCAAGCTTGGGAAAAATTATGGTTTGTAAAAAGGGACATTTAGGATGTTGCGCTCCATTCATTGCGCCAAAACAGCATGACAACCACGCCAATCGCTGGTACCCAGATCAACGTTTGCATTGCCGCCTCTAGCGAAGACGCATCGGCAATTAGGCCAACAACCCAAGAGCCAACGCCAAACGGAATCCAGCCAATGCCCATGATTAAGGCAGAGGCGAGACCAATCGCATTTGGCCAAGCGTCTTGTGCTAAAAGCAGCGTAATGGGGAAGGAGAGGCCAATCCCAATCCCGACCAGCACCCCGGCCAACGTTTGCAGCGGACCCGCAGCGCTAAAATACACCAACTGTGCCAAAATCATCAAAATAAGGCTGCCATACATCACCGGAACACGGCCTAACCAGTCTGAAAGCGGGCCGCCAATCAGGCTGCCAATCCCCATTGAAAATAACACCATGCTCAGTTGGGCCGCCGCCGCCGTTTCAGACACACCTTGCCCAATTAGCCACAGCGGAATGTAGCTGGACAACGCCCCTTGCACCCAAGTGCGCGTGCCCACCACCAAGATAATAATCACAATGGCCAGCCAAGGCCCAGTTGTACGCTGTCCTTTTACTGGCTTGGGACGTGGCGCAACGGTCGGTAATTTTAGAAACAGGAAAAACAAAATCCCGCCTAACACCAATGCCAAGGGGAAGAGCGCCAACGTACCGCGTAGGCCGTACCAGCCTAAAAATACCGCAATAAACACCGGAGCAGCCGCAGAGCCCCAATTCCCAGAGACAGAAAAAATAGACATGGCTAAGCCACTGGCTTGGGTGTTGGTTTCACGCACCAACGTTGCCGCTGGCGGATGATACGAAGCAGACCCAAGCCGCGCGAGCACGATCAAGGCCATCACTAGCAGGTAGTTCGGGCTCACGCCAATCAGGCTCATAAAAACCCAAAGGAAGACAACGCTGCCAAGCGTAATCCAGCGCGATCCGGTGCGGTCTGCTAACCAGCCAAAGAAGGGTTGCGGCAAAGATCCAGCCAAGGTACCGACCAATGCTAAACGGCCAATTTGTTCAAAATTGAGATCCAGTTCAGCCTGTAGCAGTGGGTACAGCGCGGGCAGCATATTGCTGCACATTTCAAGCATGAAGTGCGAGACGGCCACAATCAAAGCGGCAGTTGGCAGGCGGCGCGGAAGCAGGGAACTGTTTTGCATCGGCAGATGATAGCCTACTATGCAACAAGACAACAGCAATTTACAGCAAGTGGTTAACCAAAAAACGGAGCCGTCTTGGCTCCGTTCTAAATACTTGTAAGTGGCGCTGTATTTACAGCGGCGGGATATGGTCCGCTAGGCCATCAATAGGATTGAGTGGCGCATTGTTGGCCGCACGGCGGGCAGTGATTGTGGCTTGCAGCGTGCTATTTTCGGTGCGCAGGTCTAGCAGTTGGGCGCGCATACGCTGCATTTTCGAGCGATCTGAACTGACGCGCTGTTGCAGGCGCTCTACGCGGCTGGCGAGGTCTTGATTTTCAACGATAAGGGCGTTGAGACGATCATTGGTGTGCATTACATTTTCTTGCAGCAGGCCAATTTCGTAGCGCGAATGCTCCACAAGCAGTTCACGTTCGGCTTTTAGCGTCTCAATTTTTTCTGTTGCGCCTTCTAAGCGGGCTAGCGTGGTGCGGAGCTTTTCTTGAATCACGCGGTCATCTTTCTTTACCAATTGCGGTACAGGTAACGGCGCTTGTGGCAGGTCTTCAATGAGCTTTGCCATGTAATCAATTTTGCGCGCTTCAACATGTTGCAGGCGTTTGTCTAAGTCTTTTGAGGCTTCAAAGGCTTTGACCACTTCCCAGTGCAATGTCATCATGCTGTCGTGGTTATCTTTGATGCTAGCGCCGTGCTCTGCTTGGAGACCACGATATGCACTTACCAATGCCCGCGCCTGACGCTGACTTTTACGCAGCGCATGCCGCAAATAGTCACGGTCGGCAATGAGCTTGGCGATCTGCGCTTCAAGTTCTCGCACGCGACGATTGGTGAGTAGCATCGCAAAACACCACGCCAAAACGGCGCCGAAAAGTGCGGCTATTCCCCAATTGATCATAGTGTGTCTCCTTAACCGGCTGTTGTACTGAGGCTAGAACATTAACACGCTTCGCCTGTTTCTGTCTGTAAACCAGCTGTATGAAGTCTGTTATAAACACGTAAGTGTGCATTTCAGGATTGCCTGCACAGCGCTTACGCGTTCTTACAATATCGTTACATCCAATGTAGCACGAGTCGGTTAAGTTTTTTGATTTAGGTTTTGTTAGGGTTACGTTTGCGAGCGTAACGCCGCCAACACACTACACGCTTTCTGCAACAATTGGCAGAGAAATAGTGAAGGTTGTCCCTAGCCCTATCCCTGGCGAAGCTGCAGTAAGGCTGCCGCCTAACGCCTCACACATCACGCTGGCAATCGCGAGGCCTAAGCCACTGCCGCCCGTTTCACGCGAGCGCGATTTATCGGTGCGGTAGAACCGGTCAAAAAGATACGGGAGATGTTCTGCGGCGATGCCCGCGCCTGTGTCGGTGACGTTGATGGTCACCATCGGGCCGTCTTGCTGGACAGTTGCGGTAATAGTGCCACCGGCTGGCGTATGACGCACCGCATTACTAAAGAGGTTCGCCAGAATCTGATGCACCCGCTGCCGGTCGGCCAACACAAGCGGCAATCCTTCAGACACGCTTGTTTCAAGGGCAATAGCCTGCTCTTTGGCGAGCAGTTCAAAATTGAAAGCCGCTTCTTGCACGAGTTGCCCTAAGTCTATCTGGCCTAGGTTGAGCGGCAGTTGCTTCGCTTCTGCGCGTGAAAGCAGGTGCAGGTCTTCAACCAAGCGAATCAGCAGGTTGGTTTGGCCGTATAAGTTTGCCAATTCGGCATCATCTAACGTGAAGACGCCATCGATAACACCGCGTAAATTCCCTTCGAGCACGGTCAGCGGCGTGCGTAACTCATGAGACACATCCGCTAACAAATTACTACGCAGCGCTTCTGATTCTTGTAAATCGGCGGCCATGCTGTTGAACGCGGTAGAAAGCGCTTCGATTTCACGCGGGCCACTCACCTCCACGCGATGCGTAAAGTCGCCTTGCCCAATCATGTTTGCCGCAAGCGCCATTTTGCTAAACGGCCTTGAAATCAGGCGCGATGCAATACTCCCGGCAATGGCGCCAAGCGTTGCCATTCCAAGCGCTAGCCGAAAAATCACGCTAGGAATACGCTCCCACACTTGGCGCGGCCAAATGCCACGGCCTTTGCGGATGTGTCCACCGCTTGGGGCAGCAATTTCATCTGTCTCTGTAGCACGCTCTGCTGCTTCTAATTCGGCATGTCGTTCTTCAATACGTTCGATGCGCTGGGCCCGTTCGGCATCCGTTTCAAAGGAGCCAAAAACCGCAATCAACAGAATCGGAATCGCAATGGCAGTTGTAAGCACAACCGTAAACAATAACGTGATGCGTACCCATAAACGATCCATGCGTTAGTTCCGTTTGAAGCGATAGCCAATGCCATATACCGTTTGGATATAGGTTGGCTCAGACGTTTGCGGTTCAATCTTGCGGCGCAAATTGCGGATGTGGGTGTCTAGCGTGCGGCCTAACCCTTCGTAGCCATAGCCCAGCGCTTTTTGTAGCAGTTCCTCACGGCTATAGGTGTAGCCCGGGTTGCGCATGAGCGTTTCTAGCAAGTTGAACTCGGTTGGTGTGAGTTCTACAATGTTGCCTGCGAGGCTAAATTGGTGCTGCGCGATATCTAATTTCAGTTGATCGATGGTCAGGATATCGGTGACCGGCTTTTTCTCAAAGCCAACCCGCCGCTGCAACGCGCGGACGCGGGCAACCACTTCGCGCGCATTGAAGGGCTTGGTCATATAGTCATCTGCGCCAAGTTCAAGACCGATGATTTTATCGGCGTCTTCGGCGCGGGCAGTTAACATGATGATCGGAATTGTTGCCAAGGCTGGATTGGCCCGAATTTCCCGCGTGACATCCCAACCGTCACGGTCTGGCAACATCAGGTCTAGAAGCAGTAAGTCTGGCTGTTCCTGCCGCAACACTTGGAGGGCAGAGCCGCCATCATAGGCGGTGAGCACATCATAATTGGCTTGCTCTAAATACCCTTTGAGGATTTTTACAATCGATTTATCGTCATCAACAACAAGGATTCGCATAGGTTAAAGATTAGGCACGAAGCTGACTAAGACGCTGTTTTACAGCAGGAATACGGGCAAGCAGCAGCACGCTATAAACGGCGAGCACGGTGTAAGCCTCTGTCACCAAGGCCACATGCAGCCCAACAAGGATCGCAATCAGGTAAACGCTGCGGTGCAGGCGCTTCCAGTCTTTTTTGAGTGATTTCATGGCACGTTTGGTTGATGTGATCGCCAACAGCAGTAGCATCACAAACGCAACAAAGCCAAGCGAGTATTCAATCCACGAGAAAGTTTCTTGCAACGTCTCAATGAGGTTGAATGAAAAGCGGGCGGAATACGTCGCAAAATGTAACGCGGTGTACGCAAACGCCCAAAGCCCGGTCGACTTGCGCAGCGTCGCTAATTTCCGGATGCGTGTGACCGTAATCAGCGGGGTGATTGCTAACGACACGATGAGCCAGCGGTTGGACCATTCGCCAATCTCGGCGGGCATCTGTTTGCCAATTGCGCTTAGGTTGCCCAGCGTAAAAATTTGCACACAAAACGCGCTGAATAACAACGCAGCCACGGTGTTTACAAGTAACCAGAGCCAGTTTTTCCTAAGCCATTTTTGTTGCATAGGGTCAGTATAGCGTGGTGATGTGAATTGGAAGCGAACTAAATCTGAAGATGTCCTGAAGAGGAGAAAGATCGCCGCAAGAGCGCTCTTTTTAAAGAAAAAACGAGCAGCGATAACTGCTCGTTTCTACAAATTACTGCGTGCTGTCACAACAGTGACAAAGTTTTAATTAGTTCGCGGCACCAGCAGGGGCAACCCCAGTCGGAACCACCAGCGGTGAGGCGCTAATAAAAGCACGTCCCCAGTATGGGTCGCCGTGGTTGGCAATACAGGTTTGGAACGTTACTTTGTGGGTGCCCATGTAATGGCGTTGGAACACAGCAGATGCGTCTAAGACAGCACCGGTAGCAAGGTCAACTAGCGGAGAGCGGCTGTCTTGTGATGAAATGGCTTGGTAGTGTTGTACGTTGTCTACAACGTAGGTTTTTACTTCACCCGTACCGTAGATGACTTGAATGTGCGTGCCAAGCGTAAGCTTGAAGAAATCAGAGCCAGACAGATAGTTGTGGGCGAGTAACCCGATTACGTCAAAGTAACTGGCATATTCAAATTGCGTGACAGTGCCAAAGTTTGAGTCGACGTAGCCTGCACCACCGTACGTTTGCTGCACAATGTCTAGTGCAAACAGGCCTTCAGCATAGACACCACGCACTTGCGGCGTGCCGTCTACAACGCGAGCGTAGAATGCGTCAAATGTTTCAACGGGAGCTGGAACAGTTACAGCCGGAGCGCCTGTTTGTGAGACGTCGTTAGCTGCCAAACCGGTCACCGGAATACCTGGCCCACGTGACGTGAACCCAAATCCGACACCAGCAATAAGTAGACTTACCAATACAAAAATTACCTTCTTCATAGTGAGCAGTTTATAGCGGCCTCAATAATTTCTCAATGTGAGTAGGGTAAACGCATAGTTTGATTTTGGTTTCAATCATAAAAAATTGCAGAAATTGGCCTTTTTTTGGTAAAAGCAAGGTTAGAGCGCTAACTTAAGACTGGTTTTAGCGATATTTTTGAGCATCACAATCAATCTATATTGAAGGTGAGTTTAGCGTGTCAAAAAAAAGTGTGGGCGCACTCAAGACCTAAGGGCTAGTTCGATGCGCGCAGCGTTTGAAAGTAGCTGTTCATCTGCCAAATAATGCCCGGCGATTTGCAAGCCGTAGGGTAAACCGTTGGCAGCTTTACCACTTGGTAGCGTGACAGCGGGCAACCCACTTTGCGACCAAGGCACATTCATTGCTGGGTCACCGGTGCTTGCTAATCCGGCTGGCGCAACGTCTACGGTAGATGGCATTACCCAAGCGTCGATTTGATGCGTTTGCATCTGCTTAACCAAGCTTAACTTAAGGTCATGTTGAGATTGTAGACTAGCATCCAATCGTGTCAAGTCCGCCGCTAATCCGGCCTGAATCTGGCGCACAGTAGGAGGTTGATATTCTGTTACATATCGTGTAATAAGATCGGAATGCACTTGGGCAAGCTGCGCCGTTTGGATGAAATTATGCCGTGCGTTGATTTCAGCAAAGTCTGCAAGCGCGGGAATCCGTACTATTTTGAAGCCTTGCTGGGTTAGCTTGGCAAGCGTCTCTTCAAAGTTCTGCCGCGCACTAGGAGCAGCGTAGTCCAAGTATGGTCCATCTGGCACGCCAAGCACAGGTAGCGTGCTTACTTCTATAGAAGAGTCCCACCCATCGCAGAGGAAGCTGGCTGCCAACGTCACACTGGCAACGTCTGCGGCAATCGGCCCAACGTGATCAAATGCCTCAGAGACTAATAGCACGCCATCTCGCGGGATGCGCCCAAAGCTAGCCTTGAAGCCAACCACGCCACAAAACGCGGCGGGCCGAATAATCGAGCCGCCGGTTTGCGTGCCCAGCGCCAAAGGGTAAAGCCCTGCCGCAACGCCTGCCGCAGAGCCGCTGCTAGAGCCACCGGGCGTATGCGCAACGTTGTTTGGGTTCCGGGTTGGGCCGGGGGCAAAGCAGGCAAATTCAGTGGTGACGGTTTTGCCCATCACAAGCGCACCGGCATCCAGTAAGCGCGTCACCACGGTGGCTTGCGCTCCCTGAAATTCATCCCAAGGTAAGGCAGTTCCGGCGCGGGTACGCCACCCATCCACATGGATAATGTCTTTGACACCCAGCGGCACCCCAAATAGTGGCGGGCGAGATGCAGGGTCTGGCCAGCGCCCTAACAGCGTCTTAACTGCGTTCCGCCGGACGATGTTGAACCGTTTTGGTTCAGGCACTAAGGCCTCAATTTGCGGTTCGCGTTCGGCATAGTAGGTTTCTAGGCCAAGCAAATATTCGTGCAGGCCAATCTCGTCATTGCGCAGCGCGTTAGCTATCGCGAGGATCGGTTGCGGGTTAAATAAAGACATTGAAAGCCTCCTTACGGGCTTAAATGACAACAGGATTTTAGAATACGGTAATGTTTAGCGGCGTTGCAACGTCTAATTAGATACGTATAACAATCAATGCGTATGCGTACATAACCTTATTTACACAACTCCAACTTATGAAGAGACTTTCTATTTTCGGCTTGATTTTACCGATGATTTTGGCAGCTTGTAGCGCGCCAGCGCCACCAGCAGACATTGTCATCACAGAAGCGCCTGTTGAAGTGGCAGCCGCGGCAACGGAAACACCGCTGCCGCCAACGGTACCACCAACCGCGGTGCCAACAGATCCGCCAACGCCTACACACACGCCAACCGTGACGATCATTCCGGTCACGGACACGCCAGATATCCCCACCAACACGCCAGTGCCAACCCCAGACCCCAATTTTGATTGGACAACCGTCAGCACGCGCCTTGATGATCAGCGCATGGCCTTAGGCAATCCCGATGCGCCTGTCACCATCATCGACTACTCTGACTTTTTGTGACCAAACTGTCGCGCCCACGTGTTGGGTGCTGAACAACAGTTGGTAGAACGCTATGTTGCGAGTGGTTTGGTGCAAAACGTTTTTAGCCCAGTGCTAAATCACGGTGAACGCTCTATTGTGGCGCATATGGCAAATGAGTGTGCCGGAGACCAAGATGACTTTTGGGGATTCCGCGAGTATTTATTTGAAGAACATTCGCGCTTATGGCGCGGCAGCATTCACAACACGGTCAAAGAGTTGGCCAGTGAATACGGCTTAGACACTGTAGATTTCAACAACTGCATTGATACAGAACGCCACATGGAAACGCTCTTAGCGCAAGATCGCATCCGGCTAGAACAAAACATCACGTTCCAGCCTGTGTTCCAGCTTTCTAATGCAGAGGTGGGGGGCTTTTTGATTGGGTCACAACCAATTCAAGCGTTTGAAGAAGCGCTGGCAGAACTAGGCCTGACCATATCGCAATAGCGCAACGCCTAACGGGCTAGAGACTTACGAATCACTGCCCAACGTGACGTGAAATGAATAAAAGGCGACGATAGCTTCGTGTTAAACGTGGCATGTTGCAATGCGTTGATAAATCCGTGCGCTGTCTCAAATGGTGGCAGAGACAGCGTCGCGCGGCCTAACTCTCGATAGCTGTGCGCATCAGAGCCAACCGTGCCACGCAGAGCATGGGCATTGGCAAACGCTTGCGCCTGCCGATTGGGCTTCATTGTAAAACAGCGGGCGTTGAACACTTCGATGGCATCCACATGCGGCACAATTGCGGCTAAATCCGCCGGATGCCAATGCCCGTTACGGTGCGTATCAAACGGGTGCGAGACGCTAATTGCCGCGCCTTGGCGGCGTAGCTCAGCAATCGTTTCCATAGGCGAAAGTCCCGGTGGAATTTCGTCCGTCATGAAATAGCCTAACAACTCGCCTTTGGTGGTCATGATCTCTTCACCCGGAATAATCAGTTCTGGGGCCAGCGCAGCTAATGCAAACGCACCGCGCATGGTGTTGTGATCGGTAACGCACAGGCGGTCGATGCCGCGCGCGCGGCAGGTGGCAATAATCTTCTCAGGCTGCATTAGGCAGTCTTTTGAATAGATTGTGTGTGAGTGGGTCTCAACAATGAGACGTTTAGATGATGTCATTCAGCGCCAAGCAGATGCGTGTCAAAAAAGCCCACAACGCGCTCTTCAAACTCAATTGGGTAGGCGCTGATAAATTCCACGTGCGCCAAGCCTTCGTCATACCAAAGGTCTACCGGCTCATTTGCAGCTTCATACAATCTACGCCCACTTGCTGGGTCGACCACCACATCTTCACCACCTTGCAGTAGGAAAACCGGCCGCGGGCTAATTTGCCCAATCTTGCCGGTGGCGGCAACAGTATCCACAGAAAACCCAACTTCTTGCTCGGCAAACCAAATCATTGGCCGCCCAAACAGCCAACCCGGCAGGTTGGTAAAGTGTTCAACAGAGGTCTGAACGGTGTCATCAATCGATGAAAACGCGCTAACCGCAACCACCGCATTGATATTGGGGTTTTGGGCAGCATACTGAATCACCAGAGACCCGCCCATCGAATTACCTAAAATCCCAATTTTGTTGGGGTCTACATCAGGTTGCAGCAGCAGATAGTTATACAGGGCGTCAAGGTCTTTCATTTCATGCCCGCCAAACGAGATCATCTCGCCGCCGCTTTCGCCGTGTGCCCGCACATCGATCATTGCAACGCCGTATCCATTCGCAATCAGCAGCGCCGCCTCGTCTAGCATTTCATCACGATTGCTCTCGTAGCCATGTTGCAAAATGATGGTTGCGCCGTTTTGAGAGGGCATGTGCCAACCGGCCAAGGGCATGTCATCAACGGCAACAAGCGCGAGCGTTTTATAGGCAAGGCCATAGTCTTCCGGCCATTCTTCTAGCGCCCGATCTGGCCCCGGCGGATTGTAAATAAAATCATGCGCTTCTGAGCGTGCAACCCATAAAAAGCCACCGATCAAAATAAGTAACACCGCGCTGATGCCTGCTAGGCAGCCTCTTTTCTTCATACTTGGTCTCCTAGGGCTATTTTAGCAAGCCACATCAGATTAAGCGTTCTAAGGCCAAGCAATGCTATGCTAATACAACACTGAATAAGGTAGAATCAACGTATGGCAAAGCAATCGCGTGTTAGGCCACGCAATCCAAAAACACACGCCGCCCACACAAAAGATATGTGGTGGCAAGTTTACTTACCGTTAGGTCTGGGCACACTTGTGGTGCTAGGGCTGGCAGCACTGATGATGCTTAGCGCATTTGGCATGGGCACAGATGTTAATACCTCTGGCCTGGCAGACGCTATGCTCATTATGATGCTGACGCTACTCATTCCCCTGCTGATTGGCGGGCTGGTAGCGATCGGCGGCATGGTTTGGGGCGTAATGTGGCTAATCAACTGGATTCCGGGCAACGTGCGCATTGTGCACGATTTCCTCTTTATTGTTGTTGAAAAAGTAACCCAGTATATGCGGCCAGTGCGGTCCACGGCATTGACCATGAACACGCGCTTTGAAGCGAGCGCACGCAGCGTGCGCGAAGTGGGCATGAAAGTAGAGCAACGGCTCATGCAATCCAAAGACGATCAGTCCTTATGAACAAAAAGAACTCTTCAATTCTAATTATTGGCGCAATTTTAGGGGCGCTAATTGGCGTGGGCGCGGCCTACATGTATTCACAACAAGATCGTGAAGATCGCGGTGCGCTCAAACCTAAAGACGCCATGAACCTCAGCGTGGCCGTCATTGCCGTGCTACGCCAGATCGCTGATCTGGGCAAATAATTCGTAAATGTCAGCCTCAGAACAACCATTGCCTTCGCGCAAAGAAGAGCTGCTAAGCGTTGCGGGCTATGTCTTGGGCATCTCTTATCCGTTACTCGCGATTTCGACCGGGTTTCGGGCAGTGTTTCAACTCTTCTTTAAAGAAGATGTCACAAATTATTTAGCGCCATCACTCAGCCTTATTGCAGCGGTTTGCTACTTATTTGCCACGGTTGGATTCTTTTACCGCAAACGCTGGGCTTGGAATTTATCGGTAGGGGTACTGGGATTTGAAACAGTGTTGACCCTCGTTGTGGGCACGCTGAGCTTCATTTACCCTGACCTAATTGGCCGCACCGTGTGGTCACGCTTTGGGGCAGATTACGGCTGGTTCCCACTCATTCAGCCGCTGTTAGGGCTCGTTTGGCTCTACTGGCCACAAACTAGGCAAGCCTACGGCTTCACAGACTAACCCACAGCCAGCACGCCGTTTATTGAGCAACCCAATTTGCTCAGGTATAATGCGAACATATTTTCCAAACAGCGTAGCGCACTTATAAGGCTGCGCCGTATTACCCCCTGTACAAGTCACGTGCAGTTAAGATAAACATCCCTTGGCAGACGGCAGAACTCACTCACAAGTAAACAAAGTCACTGGCATCCTCATGACAAGTGGCACGATTCTGCTTAGCTTTGCGCCAAATAGAGATATTTCGTTGGCGATGGTGGGGGCGGTTGCGCTTGGCTCGGTTGGGGGCTGGCTGATCACGCCAGACTTAGATATTACCGGGCGCACCTACGAAGAAAAGCGTTTCTATCGGTGGCACCCCATCATTGGTTTTCTGTGGCAGGCCTACTGGTATCTCTACGCCAAAGTCATGAAACATCGCGGCGTTAGCCACTGGCCTTTTGTGGGCACACTTACGCGCTGGGGCTATTTATTCACGCCGCTCATTATGGTCGTCGTCGGCATGGACGCTGTCCCGACGCTAAATTGGTATTGGATTGGCCTAACCTACCTCATTTGGTCCACGCAAGACATTGTCCACGGTGTCTTAGACTTGCTGTATAGCGCTGTCAAGCGGACGTTCTAAAATCGCCCCAGTTCAGGCACAAATCCCCCTAACGCAACACCGTAAAAATTAGAACATTTGTTATAATAAAAATATGGCAAAGATCAAAACTGCATTCGAATGTTCAAACTGTGGCAGACAGTCACCCAAGTCTATTGGCAAGTGCCCAAAGTGTAACGAATGGAACACTTATGAAGAAGTGGTGGTGGCGGCTAAAAAGCCCGCAGTTAACAAACGCCAAGGATTTGGCCTCTCTGCGTCTAAGCCACTGCGGTTAGATGAGATTGAAGGTGATCCAGAAGCGCGCATGTCGCTGCCGATGCCCGAATTTGCCCGGGTTCTAGGCGGTGGCGTTGTGCCCGGCTCTGTAGTGCTGATTGGGGGTGACCCTGGCATTGGTAAAAGTACGCTGATGCTGCAACTCGCCGTAACGTTGGCCGAAACAGGCAGCCCGGTGTTGTACGCCTCTGGTGAAGAATCGGCGCGGCAGATCAAAATGCGCGCCATGCGCCTCAAGACCAGCGACAAAAAGTTTGCCGAAGATCTCTACCTCGTGACCGAAACAGACGTTGACACCATCATCAGTCACATGCAAACGACGCGTGCCAAAATGGCAATTGTCGACTCAATTCAAACCACTTACAGTTCAAGCGTCTCGTCTGCAAATGGCTCTGTTAGCCAAGTGCGCGAATGTGCCGCCCGCCTAACTGGGCACGCAAAATCCACTGGCATGGCGCTGTTTCTGATTGGGCACGTTACAAAAGAGGGCAACATCGCAGGCCCACGCGTGCTAGAACACATGGTGGATACCGTGCTCTACTTAGAAGGGGATCGGCATCACGCTTACCGCCTGTTACGCGGCGTCAAAAATCGGTTCGGGGCCACGTCTGAAGTTGGCGTGTTTGAAATGCGCGAAGCCGGCATGATTGAAGTTGAAAACCCATCCGAGGCATTTTTAGCAGAGCGGATGGTAAACGCGCCGGGGTCTTCTATTGCTGTCACTATGGAAGGCACGCGCCCGCTATTGGTTGAAATTCAAGCACTAGCCACGCGCACCTCATTTGGTAACCCTCGACGCACGGCCAACGGCATCGACTTTAATCGCTTGTTGCTAGTGTCCGCCGTGTTAACGCGGCGCATTGGGCTAAAGCTCTCTGAAGAAGATGTCTTTGTTAATGTGATTGGGGGGCTTACCGTGCAAGAGCCTGCTGCCGACCTTGCGATTGCGGCGGCAATCGCGTCTTCGATGCGCGACACGCCCATCCCCGCAGATTTGGTCATGATTGGGGAAATTGGCCTTTCTGGTGAGCTACGCGCCGTTAGCCAGTTGAACGCACGCCTCAAAGAAGCCTCAAAGCTAGGATTTCAGCGCGCAATTGTGCCTAAATTGTTACATCAGTCAGAAAAATTTCCGGAAGAGATCGAAGTTATTCAGGTTCGGTCTGTAAAAGAAGCGCTGAATCGCGCAATGAGCGGTCGCAAATAACGCATTGACTTCAGCCAGTCATAGGGCATGCCCAGTGAGCCTAAACGTTTAATAATCTTTAGGCTTCCGCTAAATAAGGGGGCATTTTCTGTCAATTGCTAGATTTCCGTTTGTGGATAAGCTATTATGAAGGCCAGAAAGTTAGATTTTTGCCACGCCACAGTAACCGTTTTACAGTCACGTTATGTGCTGTAAGTTGTCTTAAAAAAGCAGTTATACCTTGATTCGATATTTATCAAGCTCCTTTTTTTAGAGTCGCTATACAACTTAAGAGACCCGCAAAGCCTTAGCAATAGAGACCTTGTCTTTCTATCACAATGAGGCGTTTTGTTTATTTTTTAGTACCTAAACATATTTGCGAAGACTAACGCGTTCACGCTTTGTGTGTTCGTAAAATCTAACGTTATTTTTCCTATTGGAGATCAAATGACGTTACGGACGAGTTTACAACTTCTTGGAGCCTTGCTCTTTGGCATGATTGGGCTGGCTTGCGCGCCGCTGCTTGGTGAAGTTGCAACAACTTACGCATGGGCTATTGCCCTCTTCTTTGCACTATTGGGCTTCTTTATAAGCGCCAGTATTGCGCAGTCACTCACCAAAACACTTAACCAGAAAACAGTCGGCCAATTGCGGTTAGCCGGGTTTGGCCTAATCGGGGGCTTGTTAGCTGCATATCTGATTACGCCTATGTTGGCAGAGCTACCCGCTAACGCAGGCAATCTATTGTCTTTGCCGCTGGCACTTGTGCTAAGTAGCATTGGGGCGGCCATCTTCTTCAATCGCAAACCAGAGCCAGATATTACTCCCATTGTCAAAATCCCTGTCACGGCGGAAGAAAAGCCGCGCTATGCTGCCGTCTTAGATACCAGCGTCATTATTGACGGACGCATTGCAGACATTAGCAAAACCGGATTTATTCAAGGCAAACTACTGGTGCCGCGCTTTGTACTGATTGAACTGCAACACGTGGCCGATTCTGCCGATGCCTTGCGACGCAACCGCGGGCGGCGGGGGCTAGAAATTCTCAAGCAGCTACAGCAAAACGAAACGACCCCAATTGAAATTACAGAAGAAGATGTAAGCAGTAGCAACGAAGTCGATTCAAAGCTTGTTGCGCTTGGCAAGCACTTGGGCATTCCAGTCATGACCAACGACTACAACCTGAACCGCGTTGCCGGCATCCAAGGGGTAAAGGTGCTTAACGTCAACGAGCTTGCAAATGCAATCAAATCCGTCTATCTACCTGGAGAAACCATGCACGTGCGGGTTATTCAAGAAGGGAAAGAGCAAAACCAAGGCATTGCTTACCTAGATGATGGCACTATGATTGTAGTAGAGGATGGGCAGCGCTATATCAACAAGAAGCTAGAAGTTGTGGTCACTAAGATTCTGCAAACAGCAGCAGGGCGAATGATTTTCGCCAAGCCAATTTAGCGCGTTAGCATTGCCTAGAGGCAGCAAACTTAATAAAAAAACGGCTTCTGATATCAGAAGCCGTTTTTTTATTAAACCAACTACAGGTATGGCGTACAGTCTAATTTGTTTTCCCTATAATGCATCAACCTCAGCGAGAACATCCACACTGCGTTCAATAGATTTAACTAAGAACTTTACAGCAGTTCGTTCTTGCCCGTTGATCTCCACCTCAGTAAACAAAGGCTGGCAGATTAAGTCCAAACTGTCTTGCTCTAAATACCCACGCGCAATAACTGTTGCCTTTACAGCCTGATTGACTGCCCCGGCACCAATTGCCTGTATGTAAGCACTGCCATGCTCTCGTAGCATGCCCGCAATTGCACCAGCAACCGAAGTCGATCTTGATGTCGCAGACACCTTAATTACGTCCATTTCCTTTCCCCGCAAACTCCCCTAATTCTTCAAGTGGCCAACTATGTTCAAATTAGGCAAAAACATCAAAATTTAGTCAAAGAATGAGGAAAGGACGAAGAAATATAGGATAGAACTCATTCAAATAACAAAATCTTTCTAGGCGATTTGATCCTACAGGAAACGGCTAGTCCTAACAACAGAACTTATATACTGTATTTACTAAACGAGTCAAATACAAAAAGAAATAGATACCTCATGTAGTGCGTGTTTTGGGCAGAGTTTGCTAAATATAGGGTCTTTAATTTGTGTAATTCGTAACTCCTGAATCCACAATTGATTCTAAGAATTATGAATTCTTTAAGCTTTTGTTGGAGCCAAAATTATTGCGCAAGATTCAAAGTATATATGGGGGGCTAGTCAAAATAATATCCATATACACGGGTGTAATTTCAACCCGAATTGTTTATAGACACATGGCTGAATTCTTTAACAATTTTAGTTCTTAAAATCTTTTTAAACTTGCCAGATTCCAACCAGACTCACCTTGTCGTGGGCATTTCTGTTTGCTACAATCTTTGTACGCTAGGTACCGTCCAACGGATATCATTTTGTGTTGAAGCGACACCGTCATCCATGACAACCCATCCAACACAAAGGCACTGCAAAAGTCCACAATACGTAGTCCTTTTATGATAGTTTCGGCCTCACCGTTCAGTTTTTCGCCAATGTGTGACAAACAACGAGCACTCCGGTCGAATTGGTATACCTTTCTTCCTTAGACAAAATAAGAATACTCGCGATTTATATCGCAAAATTTACGCGGATTATGCCGTGCGTTTTTTGCTGTCTATTTGCGTCTCTAATTTTGATAACAAGAAAGCAACGGGCAAGACTAGTAATTTGGTAAAAAAATCTTTTGGGAATGCCGCAAAACAAGCTGTTTTGTAGGCCTGTGACTGTTTGAATGACGCCTGAACAAATTTGGCAAGCCGTACTCGGTGAATTAGAACTACAAATGACCCGCGCCACGTATGACACGTGGCTGCGAGATACACGCGTAGTGACTCGAGAGGCCAACACCTTTGTTGTAGGTGTGCCAACTGCTTATGTCAAAGACTGGCTAGAAAACAGACTTTCCACAACGGTCAACCGCACCATCGCGGGCATCTGTGGCAAACGGATCAATGTTGAGTTTGTCATCCATTCCCATTATGTTGATGACTCTGCCGTAGATCCAGCCCCATTCGACACCGAAGAACACGCCCCTGTTCCAGCGTTTAAAGCGCCAGAACCACAGCCAGAAATTGTGCTTGAAGCTGAAGTGCGTCACGGCGAACAGCACCGCATCAATCCACAATACCGCTTCCGCAACTTTGTGGTGGGCACCAGCAATCGCTTAGCACACGCCGCCTCTATTGCAGTGGCAGACAATCCCGCAACGGCTTACAACCCGCTATTTATTCACGGTGGGGTAGGTCTGGGCAAGACGCACTTGCTGCATGCCATTGGGAACCGCTGTGTAGATAACGGCCTGTCTGTGCTGTATGTCTCTTCAGAAGAATTCACCAACGACCTGATCAACGCAATCCGCTCGCACACAACTGAAGAGTTCCGCGAAAAGTATCGCCAGATCGACGTCTTGTTGATTGATGACATCCAATTTATTGCGGGGAAAGAATCTACGCAAGAAGAGATGTTCCACACCTTCAACACGCTACACGGCGATAGCAAGCAAATTGTCTTTTCTTCTGACCGCTCGCCAAAAGCATTAGTAACGCTGGAAGAACGCCTGCGCTCACGCTTTGAGTGGGGCCTCACGGCAGACATTCAAGCCCCTGATGTTGAAACGCGCATTGCAATTTTGCAGCAAAAGGCAGAAAAACAACGCCGCATCATTCCATCAGATGTGATCGAGCTGTTGGCTCAGCGTGTCAAAAGTAATATCCGCGAGCTAGAAGGTGCGTTCAACCGCGTTATTGCGCATGCCGATATTCTCAACCACCCGCTAGACACTAACACGGCCCAGCACGCAATTAGCGATCTAATGCCAAATCGGCAAGCCCCAACCATAGAGATGGTGCTCACCCAAGTGGCGCGCTACTTTGCGATTACGGTTGAAGCGCTAGAAAGCCGCACGCGCAAACGCGCAATTGCCGTCCCGCGCCAAATTGCAATGTATATCTTACGGACAGAAACTGAACTCTCTCTGCCGCAAATTGGTAAAGGGCTAGGTGGCCGTGATCACACAACAATCATGCACGGCATTGATAAAATCGAAGCCAAAATAGATGTGGATGAAGACCTCAAACGCGATGTGCTCTCCATTCGTGACGCGCTTTATAAGTAGCGCCACCCAAAAATCACCTGATTCTTGCAAAAAAAAGACCCCATATATGGGGTCTTTTACTTTAACGGTTAGAATCCAATTACGAGACTCTAACCGTTCTAACCAACAGAACCTGTGGATAAACGCCAAATAGCTGTGGATAACTGTGGATAACTGTGTATAAGGTGCCGAGTTATCAACAACGGTGCGGATAACTTCATAAATGGCAGACCCAGATATGGGGGGTACTTGGGTGAGTCCCCGAAATTATCTTTTTTTGACAAGAGCTGTGGAAAACCCGATTCCAAAGCTACAGAGTTTTCCACAGCTCTACTAACAGGAACAGGCGTTCTGAATCGGTGAATATCGTGCTATACATGGGATCAAAGCAATTTATAACCCTATATATGGTGTAGAAAATCTAATCTCTCGGCATTTACCCACTTATCCACAGCCCCTACTAAGACTACTAACAATAACTTCTATACACAATTAAATATCTTTTTAATTAATAACAATCCACACTCTTAAAGACTAACGAACTTATATCCAAACCATTCCGAAATACATAAATGAAAAACGTGTAATGCTTTATTGAGAACTCTTTTTTACAGGCAGGCGCGTCACCGCAACATGTTTGTAATCCAAGCCCATAGCGAGCGTTACTATGCTGTCTACCATTATGTCTTGTGCTGTTGTTGGGATGGAAGCCGTGCCGATTGAGGTCGAAGTTGATCATTCTAATCGGGGCTTACGTGCATTTATTATTGTCGGGTTGCCAGATGCCGCCGTTCAAGAATCAAGAGAACGGGTTCAGTCTGCAATTCGCAACACTGGCTATTTTTTCCCGGGCAACCGAATTGTGGTGAATCTAGCACCGGCGTCTATTCGAAAAGAAGGCCCCGCGTACGATTTACCAATTGCGTTGGGCGTGCTGTCGGCAACGCATCAGCTACCGCCTAACTGTTTAGACAATAGCCTGATTGTGGGCGAGCTCTCTTTAGATGGCTCCTTGCGGCACGTGCGGGGCGCGCTAGCGATGGTGGCCTTAGCCCGTAAGCAGGGCTATCAATCCATTTATGTGCCGCAAGTTGATGCTGCCCAAGCGGCGCTAATTCCTGATGTAGATGTGTACGCGGTGAACTCGCTCAAGGACTTGATCCAGCATTTACAAGGTTACGAATTGCTCACCCCGCAGCGTCCGGTGCTAGACGGTCTACAAAGAACAACGCGCTACCCAACAGATTTTGAAGATATTCGCGGCCAAGAGCACATCAAGCGCGCCTTAGAAGTTGCCGCCGCTGGTGGGCACAATATTTTACTGAGTGGCCCGCCTGGCGCTGGTAAAACCCTCATGGCGCGTGCCATTCCTTCTATTATGCCGCCGCTTAGCTTTGAAGAAGCGCTAGACGTAACGCGCGTCTATTCCATTGCCGATAAGCTCTCGCCAGAAAGCCCCATTGTGGCAGAACGGCCGTTTCGGGCGCCGCACCATACTATTTCACATGCGGGATTAGTGGGAGGCGGCAACGTGCCACGACCGGGTGAGATCTCACTGGCGCATCGGGGCGTGTTGTTTTTAGATGAACTGCCAGAATTCAACGCACGCGTGATCGAAGTGATGCGTCAACCGCTTGAAGACAAGACGGTAACAATCTCCCGCGCGCAGGGCACGCACACGTTCCCTGCGAACTTCATGCTGATTGCAGCAATGAACCCGTGCCCCTGCGGCTTTTTCTCAGACCCTGTGCGGCCGTGTACCTGCGCGCAATCCACCGTGACACGGTATCAGAAGCGTATCTCTGGCCCAATGCTAGACCGGATTGATATTCATGTAGAAGTGCCCCGCGTAGAGCTAGAAAAGCTAACGCAGCGCGCGCCCGGCGAAAGCTCCGCAACGGTGCGGGCGCGGGTTGTAGCGGCGCGCACGCTACAAAAAAATCGCTTTGCAGGGGCTGGGCTCTATAGCAATGCAGATATGGGCCCCGGCCAAGTGACCGAGCACTGCGAATTAGACGCCGCCGGACAGCAGTTAGTCAGCACCGCAATGACCCAGCTACAACTTTCAGCGCGCGCCTTTCACCGCGTGTTGAAGCTAGCACGCACCATTGCCGACCTTGCCGAAATGGAACAAGTTCGCGCCGCACACGTTGCGGAAGCCTTACAGTATCGGCCGCGTGAATTGGTTGCTGGA
>JAHDBW010000359.1 GCA_020630175.1 Anaerolineales bacterium | reverse complement strand
CGGAGACCTTACTTATGAAATGGATCAAACGCATTCTAATTAGCCTCGTATCACTCATCGCCCTGATTGTGGTGATTTTTGCCGCAATGCTAACGTGGCGCAGCATTACCGATGACACCTCAACCGCGCTAACCAATGTGTCGTATACCAGCGCCGACGGCACTGAAATTTACGGCTATTTAGTAGAGCCAGCGGGCGAAGGGCCGCACCCGGCAGTGATATTGATTCATGAATGGTGGGGCTTCAACGAAGGCATGGTCGTGCTAGCCGATGCGCTGGCCGAAGAAGGCTACACCGTGCTGGCAGTTGACGCCTATCGTGGCAACTTGACCGAGTCGATTATGCGGGCGATTTGGCTCGTGATAACGACCCCAGAAGAAGAAATCTTCGCCGATGTAGACGCCGGGCTTGCCTACCTAATGGAACTCGACACCGTCGATGCCGACAAAATCGCGTCAATGGGCTTTTGCTTTGGTGGGGGGCACTCTTTGCAACTGGGCATGCGGCAATCGCAAAACATGGCCGTCACCGTGATGTACTACGGCGCAGTCGAAACGATGCCTAGCTTACTGGAACCATTGAAGCTCTCTGACGGCGTTTTGGGCATCTTTGGGGAAGATGATGAGAGTATTCCGGCGGCAGACGTTTTAGAGTTTGAAGCGGCGCTCAACAGCCTCAATATTGAAAATGAGATCACGCTTTATGAAGGCGTCGGGCATGGCTTTTTGAACGAAGATAACTTCGAAGGCCCTGGTGCTGCCGGTGAGGCGTGGCGGCAAACGTTGGCATTTTTGGAGACGAATTTGAAGCAGTAGCGGGGTAGTGCAACGGCTTGCCGTTGCAAATGGACATCAAGAAATGCGATTGAATCATAAATTATCTTGATAATTACTAGAGGGCCACCCGGGCTCCGGGCATTGACGTTGTTTTCTTCACCGGAGCCAGGGTGGCCCCTCTAGTAACCTTCCTAAAAAGTAATAAGTGCTTAGTTCAACGGATTCCCCCAAGCATACAAAGCAACATCACTCCTCCAGCGCCATCACCCACAGGCCGTTGCTAATATCTGAAGCATAGATGCACGTGGTCTCTTTGCCAGCGACGGTACAGTCGTTGAGGCGCACACCCCAAACCCCGTCGAACGTGGTCTCTATCTCTTCTGCGGTGCGCACGGCGTGCCAAGCGATGCGCTCAACCGTGGCATTGTCTGGATCACTCACGTCATAACGAAAGACCTGCACGCCATTGGTATACCAGCCCACAAATAACAAATCATCTTTGACCAACAAGTTATGCGGAGAAATCGCCGCATCGGGAATGGTCAGGCGCAAGACGGCCGCTGGATTATCTAAGTCGCGAATATCCCACAGGCGCAGTTGGCTAAACTTGCCGTCATAGGTGAGCTCATCTTCAATAAACAAGAAGTCTTCATTCTCTGTTGGATAGGCGTGATGGACTAAAAAGTCGAAGGGATCAATGCTGTTTGGCGCATTGAGCACAAACTCCGCTGCTGGTGCGCCAGCTTCAACTGTTGCCCGATCCAAGATCATGACCCCACCATCCCAATACGAGACGTAAACCCGATCCCCAACGATGGTGGAGTCATGCACAAACGTTTCCGGACCGTTGCGTTCAAAGGTGTAGTTTGCGTGTTGATAGCTGTTCACTTCAACAGGATTATCAAGGTCGCGAATATCCACCACGCGCAGATCGAACGTATCATCAACCGACGCATACAAGAATGCGCCATCGCCGTTTTCATCCATGCTGACAGGGGCGGTATGCACGTTACACCACGCCCGATCTGACCCGACATTGAGGCCTTGAATATGCTGCACTAAGGTTGGTGCGCTCAAATCAGTGACGTTGACAATCGCAATGCCACAGGGCGCTTGTTGGCTAAACCCCTCAAGCGAGATGCTGACATAGTGCTGATCCCCTTGCGAAAAATAGCGTAAATCAGACGCGTAACTATTGGGGGCAAAGCGCCAACGCCCAAGGACACGCGGGGCAGTGGGTGTTGTGACGTCGGTCGCGATAAACGCAGTGGAGCCTAATCCCGCTTGAAAAATAAGCGTCCGGTCATCAATGACCGCAATATCAAGCTCGCCGCCTAAACAGCTTCCCGTATCCACGTGCGCTAATAAGACGATATTCTCAGCGTCTAACGGCGCACCGGGTTCGGTACAATCGCGCGCCTCGGCTGCCGTGATCGCCAGCTTGCCAATGTAGGCCGTATCCGGCACGATGAAGCGCTCTAAACGCGTGAGGTTATCGACGGTCGGAATAGCTGTGGGCGGTGTTGTTGGCGCTGATGTTGCGGTTTCTGCGTTGGTTGCAGTTGCTGGGATGTCAGTGGCCGTTTCAGTTGGTGCAACGGTTGTCTCAGTTGGTGCGACGGCCGTATGCGTGGCGGTCGGGTCGGCTAGGGTGGCCGCAACCGTTGTGGGGATTTCAGCAACTTTAGTTGGCGCAGTGACCGGACTGGAAGCACAGGCGCTAAGAAAAATTGCGAATAGGACAAATTGGTAAGGCAGCTTCATTCTATTAGTTTAAGGCGTTGCATATATTTCAGCAACTCAACAGATGATTAGCAAAATCGGCTGAAAATGCTTGCCAGCAGCCTTGGCTATCCCATAAACTGTAAGTATGACAACCTTCACTCCGCCTAAACAAATGGCCTGCACCTACTGTGGGCACACCAATGATTTTGACGCCCCCAACTGCGGTGGCTGTAGCGCCCCGCTAGACGAAGCCCGCGACACCATGCGCCGTTACCATGACGAACGGGTGCAGCGCGAAGCCGCCGCCAAAGCTGCTGAAGCCCCGTATCGGCCCGAGCCAATTCGGCAAGCCAACGAACAAGACTTTAGTGACCTCGCCGACCAAGCCAAAGAAATGATCCCTAACGTGGAACACATGGGCACTGCGGTCAACGAAGCCAAAGGCATGTTGCCGCGCGTACTGGGTATTTTTGGTGTAAGCGTTGTGCTGGGCCTATTAGCAGGCGCCGCCCTTGGCCGCTGGGGGATTTTTGTCATCCTCATCGGTGCAATTTTGGGTGCGGCCTTGCTGAAGCTGAATTCGCTCAAAATATTTGGCCGTCTGGCTTCGATGGCACCCCGCTTGTTAGGCGCCTTGATGGGCGCAGCCACCAGCGGCGTGGCATGGTTTGTTGCGGCGTTGATAGCGAAAATGTTTCGGGCAGTTTAACGTGTAGTTTGCTTCGAATGAAGTGAATAAAATCCGC
>JAHDBW010000358.1 GCA_020630175.1 Anaerolineales bacterium | reverse complement strand
CACTCACCCTGCCGATTGCAACCACATGCGCACGATTCCTAGGGCATAGACACTAGCGACATCTTTTACAAAGGTGGCAAAGTCTAGCGCGGCATCTGCGTTGGCGCTGTCGCTGATGGTGCGCATCACAGCTAGCGGTACGTCATAATCCGCACAGACCTGTGCGACTGCGGCCCCTTCCATTTCTACGCATAGTGCCGCTGGCAAGCGTTGCGTGAGGTCATTGCGTTGGGCTTCAGTGCCAATGAACGTATCGCCAGACACAATCAACCCCTGATGCAGCGTTGCCGTTTGCGCTTGTGTGGCAAGCCAACCGTGCGTGGCTTGATGCAGCGTACGCGTAAGCGAGGGGTCTGTTTCTAAGTAAGTTTTGCCAGTTAGGGGCACTTCATAGCGCGGAAATAGCGGGCTAGCATCCAAGTCTTGCTGCAACAGCGCAGTGGCAATTACCACATCACCAACGGCAATGTCTGGATGTAACCCACCGGCCACGCCAGTAAATAAGACGCGCTGCACATCAAAACCCACAATAAGTTGTGTGGCTGTGGTGGCGGCGGCAACTTTGCCAATTCGGCAGAGAACAACCACACAGTCTACGCCCCAAAGCATGCCAACATGGTAGTCACGTCCCCCTAAATGGCACACAGTTTTTACCTGCATTTCACTCAGCAAGCGATCGATTTCTTCTTTTAGGGCAGCAATTATTCCTAACATTTTGGCTCCATTTGGCTAGGTAGCATTTGTAGGGCTTCACTTTAATCAACTTGCTGCTCTGTTGCAAGCCTGTCAAGGCACATCGCCAAACATCTCGTATAATTTGAAGCGCTTTAACATCCTATTTAGGACGCTGCTTGTGCAATATTACAATTAGCGAGCAAGGCTCATTTATGTTCAAATCCCTATTCAACCGGCAACCAGCACGCCCTACTTTTGATCCAATCTTTGGCAATACGCAAGCAAAAACGCTGCTTGATTTGTTAGATAAACGCCAAACTGAGCCGATCTACGATTATCTACACGCCTTACGTGATGACGCCTGGGATCAGCGCAACTGGCTCATTTGGCGCTTGGTAGAGCATGCCGCACCACGCATGATTCGCAACGCTCCAGATACTGCGCTTGGCGCACTCATCAAAGGGATCGGCGCGTTACATTTGGGTTGGGAAGCGCGCAATGGTGGTGCAGATGCACAAATGCAACAGCTCTACGGCGAGCGGCTGCTGGCAGCAGTCGCCCACTTCAAAGATGCTGGCGAAGCCGATGACCTAGACCCAACGCCCTATGCAAACCTCATTCCGGCAGCAATGGCGCTTCAAGCCGATCAGGCCGAATTGCACGATATATTTCATGCCGCCACCAACCGCGACGCGTTCAATTTGCAGGCCCATGCGATGATGCTGCAAGCGCTTACAAAAAAATGGGGGGGCAAACATACAGATATGTTCAGTTTTGTAAATCCACTCATTGAAGATGCCCCCACCGGCAGCGTATTACCGCTCCTGTGGATTCAGGCCTGCACTGAGCAGTGGTTCTATTTTGCCCAGTTTGATAAAGACCCAATTGCCGCAGCAAAGTTCTTCAAAAATGAGGAAGCAACCAGCAAAGCGCAGCAAGTTTGGGATCATTACACAAACACGCGCACAGAGCTTACATCAGCAGAATATGACTATGTAAACAACGCGGCCTGGTGGTTTTGGCAAACCCAAGATCGGCCGCGCTGCCAACAAGCGCTATCATTGATCAATGATGGCTTTACACACTACCCGTGGGCACACACCACGCCAGACCCAGTAGACGCACTCTTACAAGCCCGCACCTACGTCAAAACGGTCTAGTGCACCCAACTTACGCACTCCATTATGAAAAATTTTTCTTGGATTTTTTTACTGTTTACGTTGTTTCTCGTCGCATGTGGCGTAGAAACGGAGATTGTTCCAGAGAACTCCAGCTTAGCCGTCAATGATCCTGAGATTATTGACACCGTCGCCGCTGCAGATGCCCCCGCCCCAGATCTAACCATTGGTGAGTGTGAAGTAGATGGCCAAATCCGCCCATGCCCAGACGATGTTGAAGATTGGGCCCGCCGCATTAGCGTGCCAGAAGGCTTTGCCGTAAAACACCTTATCTCTTTACCGACCGACCAAAACGCTACCAGCATCACCCAAGGGCCAGATGGCACCCTGTATGTGGCAACTGTCAATTCAGATTTTTTCGATGCTTCAGCCGATCGGCTGGGCACTATCTGGAAACAAGACGGGGATAGCTTTGAAGCAATCGCCAACGGCCTGTTGTTGCCCACCGGCCTCGCCTTGCACCCAAACACAGGCGATATTTACATCAGCCACCGCTTAGATGAACAAACCGGAGCGCTATCTGTCATTCGCGTTGCAGACAACAGCCTGGAACTGCTAATTGGCGATTTACCTTGCTGTTATAACCCGCTCTACCATCAACCTAATGGTATTGAATTTGGCGCAGATGGCTACTTATACATGGGCATTGGTGCCCGATCTGACCATGGCCCAGATCCTAAAGATGACTCGCCTGATGACATCCACCCACTAGAGGCCGGTATTCTCAAAATTGCTGCCGATGCCAGTTCAGTAGAACGCGTGGCCGATGGGCTCCGCAATCCATATGACATTGCCTTTTCTGAAGATGGTCAGCTTTGGGCCGTAGACAATGGCGCGGATTTTGGGCCGCCAGAACGTTTACATCAGATTGTTTTTGGTGGCAATCACGGCTGGCCTTATTACGGTGAAGATTGCCAAAGCTGCATTTCACCACCAGAAGATTTAGAGATTATTGCGCCATTTGTAGAATTCCCGCCGCACGCCGCACCAGCGGGTGTTACGGTGTATACAGGTGAACAATTCCCAGTTGCCTATCAAGGCGCAGTCTATACCGCCTTATGGAATCCATGGGGCAGCCCCGGCATTTACCGCGTAGATCCCAATAAACCTGGGGAATATCATCCATTCGCGTTAGGGATTTTCGCCCCAATTGACGTTGTGCAATCTACAACAGATACGCTAATTGTGGGTGAGTATTTCTTTGGGCACTTATTTGAAATTGAATGGGTGGGGAACTAAACGTTGACGGTCGCGGATAGAAGTCTGAAATTAGAAGACCTGATTCGATTAGCGTAGCACTAGCCGCAAAGCAACCTACCCTCTATCAGTCGGCTTCTATCTGCTGAATCTTTTGACTAATGAAATCCCGCTCAATTTGATTTTGCGTCAGATCTAGTGCG
>JAHDBW010000357.1 GCA_020630175.1 Anaerolineales bacterium | reverse complement strand
GGCTAGCCGTGGACCTACATCTGAGGGTTAATATTGATCTACAAAACACCCTTAAACAAAAAAGCGGTTGGCAAATGCCAACCGCTTTTTGTTTACTTCGTAAGGTGAAAGACTTAGTCTGCTGCTGCAGCGTCTTCAACCGCCTCTTTGCCTTCTTCTTGACCATCAGCCAAGCCAGACTTGAAGCCGCGAATGCCGCGCCCTAGTTCAGTCCCGATTTTGCTAATACGCCCGACACCGAACAGCAATAAGACAATGGCGAGGATAATTACTAGTTCCCATGGACCTAATTTCATGTTGAGTTCTCCTTTTACAAGTGTGTATCAATTACACAGTCTAGTCAGATAATCTGATTATAAAACAATATCAGGCGTACTAAGGTTAGTCCTTAGCTTGTTGTTCAGCGAGAGCAGCGGCGTCTTCTTCAGCGACGAGTTCAGGATAC
The DNA here is from genome assembly GCA_020630175.1 of Anaerolineales bacterium. Taxonomy (GTDB): domain Bacteria; phylum Chloroflexota; class Anaerolineae; order Anaerolineales; family UBA6668; genus JAHDIM01. Next base: position 2,811 of record JAHDBW010000357.1, on the reverse strand, counting down.
TCTTCCAAATCACGCTTTCTACGTGCCCGATACGGGAAATATGCAAACAAAATACTGATGATATAAAGCCCCATCAGCGGCAAGGCAACTAAGGCCATGTTGAACGGGTCAACTGTTGGTGTAATGACTGATGCAGCAATCACACAGCCTACAACCGCTAAACGCCAACCTTGGATCAACATTTTCGGTGTGACAAATCCGAGTTGCGCTAGGAACATCATCACCAGCGGCATTTCAAACGCGACGCCAATCCACATGGTGAGTTGCATCACAAATGGCACGTAGCCGCGTGATGAAAACTCAACTTGGAAAATTTCTGGGCCAAACGTCGCTAGATATTCAATCGCCGTTGGAATCATCAAGAACCACGCAAATGAAGCCCCAATCAGAAACAGAATGAACGACATCGGCACAACAAAGCGCATCAGCCGCAATTCTTTAGGCGTGAGCCCCGGAATTACAAACGCTAAGATCTGGTAAATGATGATGGGCGATGCAATTGCAATCCCCATTGTTAGCCCCACCCGAATGAAGATCGAGATGCCTTCAGTTGGTTCCAACACCAACAGCTTACCGCCATAAGGAGCTGAAAGCGCCTTGAGCAAGTCGCTAACAAAGAAGAAGCTCAGAGAGGTTGTAATTGCCACAGCAATCACAGCACGGATCACCCGCCCTTGAAATTCTTTCAGGTGATCTAGAATTCCCATTCCATCTTCTGGTGGGAGGTCTGTGGGATTTACAGTCGTTGCCATTGCATCTATTTTAGCAGGTGCGCCAAATTTAGTCTGGATAGGTTCTCAGGAAAGTAGGCGAACCTTAATCTAAGCCGTTTAGGAACTCATTCATGGCCGCCATGCTGACTTGCATGCGCGTATTTGGCGTTGCTAAGGCCTGATTGATCAGACCAATTGCGGCAGGCCCGACCACATCGCGCGCGAGTTGGTAACACGGCACCGTTTCCGTCATAAATTTGGGCAACGTGTCATCTTCAATAAAAGCAAACGCATTGTTTTCGCTGACATTGATGACCGCCTGAATTTCAACCGGCTCTTGCCCCGCAACCGTGGCGTGTAATCTGGCGGGCATGCTGAGGTCAAGGTCGCGCAAAAAGAGTTGCGTCATTTTGACAGTTGCTGACGTGGCTTCAATTTCCATGCGGGGGTGCAGTTGCCCACGGGTCACAATCCAATCTAGCAACGGCGCGTCGCTAATAATGGTGCCGTAATCATCAATCCCACGAATGGGGAACATCAGCTCTGGCGCGCGCATTTGTGCAAAGGCGCACGTGACGGCAATGTCAGTGCCAATGGGATTTTCACCAAAGCTGGCTAAGGCAGCATAGTCACCGGTGATGAGGACGCGGGCAGCGCCAAACGATGTAAGTTGGCCGATAACGGCATGTGAAGCTAATTTCATAAGGAAAACAACGCAATAACAGCGTCAGTCTTAGTCTTTATAGATGTGTTAACAACGCTCTCAAACTATTAGAATCTAAGCCCTAAAATTCGAGTCGATCAAAAGACGGCTTAAAGGTACAATTTACAGTGCGAAGTGACGGCACTCGCTAAAAATTGGCTTCGGCTGCAAAAAAAGGCCGCCAAGCCTAACTAGATTTCTACCACAACGTGAGAAATCAGCACAAAATATTTTTCTGTCTCGTTGGGTCGTTTTTTGTAAAGCCACCATGCACGGGACCCAAACTTGGAGATATTATAAATGGCTCGTAAAAAAGTAAGCGTCGCAATTACTGGCGCAGCAGGTAACATCGGTTACGCATTGCTCCCACGCTTGGCATCTGGCGAAATTTTTGGCCCAGATACCGAAGTTGAATTGCGCTTGCTAGAAATCACCCCGGCGCTGCCAGCGCTTGAAGGCACTGTAATGGAAATGAACGACTGTGCATTCCCATTGCTCACCAACATTGTTGTCACTGACGACGCAAACGTTGCGTTTGACGGCATCAACTGGGGCTTACTCGTTGGCGCAAAGCCACGCGGCAAAGGCATGTTACGTGGTGATCTGATTTTGGGCAACGGCCCAATTTTCACCGGCCAAGGTGCAGCACTCAACCGGGCAGACAGCGACGCACGCGTTTTGGTTGTTGGTAACCCAGCAAACACCAATGCATTGATCGCCATGAACCACTCAGACTTGGCAAACGATCGCTTTGCAGCACTAACCCGCTTGGACGAAAACCGCGCCAAGAGCCAATTGGCTGCTAAAGCTGGCGTGCCAGTGACCGCCGTGACCAACATGACCATTTGGGGGAACCACAGCGCGACCCAATACCCAGATGCTGAAAATGCAATGATCAATGGCCAACCTGTCTTTGATGTGATCAGCGATCACGACTGGTTACGCAGCGAATTCATCACCAAAGTACAAAAACGTGGTGCTGAAATTATCCAAGCGCGTGGCAAGTCATCTGCAATGTCAGCTGCAAACGCAGCATTGGATCACGTGATGAGCTTTGAAGCCCGCACCCCAACCGGTGACTGGTTCTCAGCCGCTGTGCCATCAGACGGCAGCTATGGCATTGAAGAAGGCTTGATGTTCTCATTCCCAGTCCGCAGCACCGGCCGTGGCAACTACAGCATTGTCCAAGACTTGAACATCAGCGACTTTGCCCAAGAAAAAATCAACGCAACCGAAGCTGAACTGAAAGAAGAAAAAGCAACCGTTGCTGGCGCTGGCTTACTATAAAGCTATTAGCGATCAGGCGTCAGCGGTCAGCTTGTGTTGGCTAGCGGCTTAGATTTCGCTTAAAAATAAAAGGGCTTGATGAAAAATCATCAAGCCCTTTTTGATTCT
>JAHDBW010000356.1 GCA_020630175.1 Anaerolineales bacterium | reverse complement strand
CGCTTGAGTTTTTCACCCCGGCCAACGGCTTTGATATAGGGGTGGAAGAGGGATGTGTCAGGTCGGGTCATACTAATTCGTACTGTGTAATGCGTATTTGTGTTAAGGATTGTGTTGCCGTTTCTGGCGCTGCATTGCGCACGACTAAGGCCGCAGTGCACGCCATAGAAATAAATGCGACGTTAGGCATTACCCCTTACCGGTTACCTGCACCGTCAACGGGCCGCGCGCATCGTTTTCAACGCGGCTTACCGTTGCCGCACCGTTCACTTGCGCAACGGCTTCGGCCACCAATGGCACCACCTTCGTGAACGCTTCGGCTGTGTTTGGCAGGCGTAAACGGTCACGGAATGTGATTTGAGCTTGGGTGGTGTCCACTGATAAGCCAAAGTCAGTGAGCAGGCTAGCGGCTTTGTTGATGCGTTCCAGCCCAACTTTGACTTCGTCTTCTAGCTCAACATCTAACGCGCGCTTGCGGATGTAGAGAAAGCCCGGCTCGTCATTTTCAAAATCTAAGTTGTATTCAACCTTGTCGCCCACCAGCATAATGCCGGGGCCAGCGGGAACGTGCTTATAGTCGGCCACGTCTAGCAGCAGGCCGTCTACCGCATCTTCCTGAATCCACTTATGGAACAGGTTGGTGACCGCCTCTAGATCAATGTCTGGGCTGTCTTTGAAAGGATATTTGATGGTAAATCTGTGTGCTTGCATAATGCGTTTAGAGTGTTGGAAATAAGCTCGCGGCATTACTTGGTAGCGCGGCGATTTTTGCGTCTGCGGCGTGGCAGGCTTCAATGAACAGTAAGGCTTCTTCAACCAGTTGGTGCGCGCTATCGGCGGTCACCGTGGCTGATGGATTTTCGTAACGTTCGAATAAGTAGCGGCCAAACTTACCCTTGGCGAACTTGTCAAAGAATAGTTTGGTGTCGAACAAGCGCGTGCGGAATTCTGAAACGATCCGATCAGGATCATCACCAACGTCGAGGAACTGCGTGCGCACGAGTGCTTTAGCAGCCAAAATCATGGCATTGAAGGCGCGTTCGTCGGCTTCTTCAAATTCACCAGCATCGAGTGCTTCTTGTGCTTCGTACACCTCACCTTCCGCTTTCACAATTTCAATCGCGAATAGCGAGACCACTTCACCAGCACATTCGCCAATGCCAATGTCGCCAATGGTGTACGGGCGCGGATCGCCCCAATCGGTATAGAGCGTGTCATCGACGGCGATGTCTGGCACGTCTTGATAGTCGCGCAACATCTTGCGAATTTCTTTCTTACCCAAACGCGTAATGTAGGTTTGGAAGTTGTCTTCGGCTGTTTTTTCGGCCACGTAACGTTGGGTGATTGCGTCCAACACTGCGGGCACGTGCTTAGACGGGACTGCGCCCACCGCAAGGCCATAGGCTCCGCCGTTGTCTTTCCATTTACCGCCGAGCACCACTTGGAAGTGCGGCACGCGGTAGCTGCCTTTGCGGCGGCTGTTGCCAAAGAACCCAATATCGGCCACGTGGTGTTGACCACAAGAGTTGAAACAGCCACTGACCTTGATCTTCAAGTCTTTGATTTCTTGCGGTAATTCATCGCGTTTTTCGATGAGGCGCGTGCGTAACTCGCCCGTCAATCCCCGCGACGCGGCGATCCCTAATTTACAAGTATCTGTGCCAGGGCAAGTGGTGATGTCTTCAATGGTGTTAGCACCGGGAGCGCCTAGACCAGCTTTCGAGAGAGCATCGTATAAGGCAGGCAAGTCTGAGTTCGAGACATAGCGCAGCACAATGTTTTGTTCAACCGTCAAGCGGATGCTGTCGCCGGTAAATTCACGGGCAATATCCGCCAAGGCAAACGATTGATCGGTGGTGAAATCGCCCAGCGGCAAATGCACCGTCACCGCGCTGTAATTAGGCTGGCGCTGTTGGTAGACGTTGGTCAGCAACCAATCATCAAACCCTGCTGGGCGCGTTGTGCCACTGAGTGAGAAGCCCGCTTTCAAGGCCGTTTCGCTGTAGTCAGCGGCTTCTTTTTCAATGAGGGTCCAGCGTTCATCAACCGGGATGGTTGGCAATTCGGCATCTACCAAGCGCGTAAATTCTTCAATGCCGAGCTTGGCAATCAGGAACTTGAGGCGGGCGCGATTGCGGTTTTCTTTTTCACCTAAGCGGGCGAACACACGCATCACGGCTTGGCCGACTGGCAAAATTTCAGTCACAGGCACAAAGTCTTTCAGCACCTTCGCCTGATGGGGCACGGTGCCCAGACCGCCACCGACATATAGCTTAAAGCCGTTTACTTTTTCGCCATCGATCTCACGCACTTGCGCTAACAGACCCAGATCATGCATTTTGACCAAGCCACAGGCTTCCGCTTCACAGCCAGAGAAAGCAATTTTGAACTTGCGCCCAAAATCTTGCGCGTCGTCATGGCCCAGGAAATATTGGGTGAGCGAATCGGCATAAGGGGTGACGTCAAAGGCTTGCGTGCGGCACACGCCAGCCAACGGGCACGCCGTGACGTTACGGACTGCGTTGCCACAGGCTTCTTGGGTGGTGATGCCCACTGCCGCCAGCCGCAACATCAGGTCGGGCGTGTCTTCAATGTGGATGAAGTGCAGCTGAATGTCTTGGCGCGTGGTGACGTGCAGAATGCTGTCTGAGTATTCATCGGCCAGTTGGCCCATGACATCGAGCTGTTCTGCGGTGACGCCGCCATACGGAATTTTGATGCGCATCATGCCCGGTGCGTCCCAATGGGTGTCCGGGCCTTTGGTGATGCCGTCATTTTCAAAGACTAAATCACGCGAGACGATGCCGTCGTGCCGTTTGCCGTTGTCATAGCGCTGACCATATGCGCCGCGCCGCAGACGGGTTTCTGCAAATACCTTGTCGCTAATTTTGCCTTGCTTACGCAATTGCACTTGCCCATCGAATTGGTCGATTTGGACTTTCAAATCTGGTGCGACTTTACCGTTTAGTTGTTTTTCCCAAGTGTGTGACATAGGTTTATTTGTTAGTTGGTTGATTAGTGTATTTCCAGTAGCGCCACACTGCGGTGTGGCGCTACTGGAAACAAAAAACGCCCGCAGGAGTACCCTACGAGCGTTTCAAAATTGATTGATCTGTAGGCATTCCACTGAATTGGTTCAGGAGAAATGCCGTTATAAATGCAGCCGTGTCTAGGCTACGTCAGGACGCGCAACATCTCCCGTGTTGTAACAACAACACAGACAACAGCAGCAACAACATGTTGCGAGAAATGCGGCTTTGAATTCCATTGATATCAGTATAGC
>JAHDBW010000051.1 GCA_020630175.1 Anaerolineales bacterium | reverse complement strand
CTACGGACGAACCAACGGCGACTCCTACGGATGAACCAACGGCAACGCCTACGGATGAACCAACGGCGACTCCGACAGCCGAGCCAACAGCAACAAATACACCAGAACCAACAGCAACGGCAACCAATACGCCAGCGCCAACGGCGACACCAACTGCAATCCCAGCTTCAATCGGCAATTATGTCTTTGAAGACTTGGATGAAGACGGTGTACAAGACGCTGGTGAATCAGGGATTGCTGGGGTACAAGTTGACCTATTCAATGGTGATGGTGACTTTGTGGCAACAACCGATACCGACGCAGATGGTGAATACCAATTCACTGATCTCGTACCGGGTGACTACTATGTGGTCTTCTATCGCCCAGATGGTTTCACCAGCAGCCCGCAAGACGCAGGCACTGATGATGACGTGGACAGCGATGCAGATGCAGAAAGTGGTCAGACCGAAACGGTAACGTTGGCCCCAGGTGAAGACAATGACAGTATTGACGCTGGTTTCTACGTGCCAAGCACGCCAGAGCCGACCAATACGCCAACGAACACACCTGAACCAACCAATACACCGACGAACACGCCTGTGCCGACAAACACGGCCACAAGCACGCCGGAACCAACTGCGACGAACACTTCGGTGCCAACCGCAACCAATACAGCTGTCCCAACTGCGACGAATACGCCTGCCGCAACCGCAACAGACGCGCCGACTGCAACCAACACGGCTGCACCAACGGCAACAACTGCTGCAACCGCGACAAGTGAACCAACCGCAGTCAATACCGCTGTACCAACACCAACGCCAACCGAAGTCAAAGCCCCACTCGAAACGGGGTCTGTGTCTGGCACAATCTTCAACGATACCAACAATGACGGTGTCCAAGGGGCTGATGAACCGGGCTTAACCGGCTACACAGTCAACCTAACGGACTGCACCGGCACGGTTGTTGAGACTGTTGTCTCTGGCGCAAACGGTGTTTACAACTTCACAGAGCTAGAAACAGACGACTACATCATCCAAGTTGTGCTAAATAACGCTACGAATGAGCAATTTAGCCCAGCCGACGTTGGTGGCGACGATACTGTTGATAGTGATGTGAACCCAACCACTGGCCAAACGGGCTGTTTCACCGTCAACCCAGGTGATGAAATCACTAATGTTGACGCTGGCGTCTACGTACCGCCATTGGGTGTTGACCTCGATCCACCAGCGATTGAAAAATCAATGATGGACATGGAAATCAACGAAGAAAAAGCAGACCTGAATGTGGCTGTTATCGGCGAAAGCGTCACCTATGTGCTGACGATTACGAACCCGAATGACGACCCTCTCAGCAATGTGGAAATCAGCGATGTTATTCCAAGCGAGTTGCAATACCAAACATCAGCTGTCATCGAAGGCGCTGGGAACATTTCTGTCAACCCAGTGACAAACGAACTGACAGTTCAAGTCGGCACACTTGCTGCTGGCGCAACCATCAAGGTACAAATTACCGCGCTTGTCAAAACAGACAATGCCATTGGTGACACCATCATCAATACAGCGACTGTTTCTAGCAATGCCGGAAATGCAACCTCTAATTCAGTTGAAACACGCATTGTTCCGGGCGAAATCCCGAACACGGGTGACAGCTTGTTAGGCATTGCAAGTACTCCAGTGGAAATTGGCATGCTTGCCCTACTGTTCTTGCTCATTGCAGGCGCTGTGACATTCGCAATCAAGCGAAAAAACAGCGATCCTTCAATTGCGTAAGCGCAAGTAGCGGTAACACGCTAACCTAGCAAAAAACGGCGTCGTGAATATTCACGGCGCCGTTTTTATTTAATAGAGACCATTAAGCGGCAGATGCCAATTAATCCTCAAGGGATTCTTATTTTTAGAGCGTCATATCGGGCGTACTATTGAGATAGGGTATATTTTAGGTTAGAGAGTCGCTAATTATTCGTTAGCGCAAGACTTGTAGTCAAGATATAAGCATTGCCGGAAATCAGTGTGTCATATCGTTAACGACAGCAATGTAGAATTGGTCTATTGGAAAAGTATAGGTACTGGGTAGATGCATACTATTGTGCGCAAATTAATCATTTTTACACTCCTCACTCTTGTGTTTGGCGCAGCGCCAGCGCAATACGCGTTTGGTCAAGAAGTGCCAGACCCTACGCCAACGCCTACGCAAAGCGTTGAGATCATCCCTGGTCAGTATATTGTTGTTCTCAAAGACATCGATGAGAATGAACTATTTAATGGCTGGCGTCCGTTTGGCATTGGTGGTCAAGAGACCCCGATGACCGAGGCGGAAGTAAAGCAAGAAGAAAAAGAAGAACGGACTGACGTTATTCAGTCTGTAGAACAAAAGCCGCAAACTGAAGTTAAAGCCGAAATCAAAAGCGTTTTGAATGGCTTTGTGGCAAACCTCTCTCCAGAAGCCCTCGCGCAGTTACAACAAGACCCACGCGTTGAATCGATTGAACCAGACACGCGCATTCGCGTTTTCGACTCACAATTCCCAGTGCCAAGCTGGGGCCTTGATCGGATTGATCAAGACAGCCTACCGCTAGATCATATTTATAACAGTGACTTAGATGGCTCTGGGGTGCATGTGTATGTTGTGGATTCTGGCGTACGCGCAACCCATAACGAATTTTCAAACGGCCAGCTCAGTTCACAACGCAACTTTGTTGGCGCTGACACAAATGCCTACAACGACTGTAACGGACATGGCACCCACGTGGCCGGCTCGATTGCTGGGAATAATTACGGTGTTGCGAAAGGCGCAACCATCCATAATATGCGCGTAATGGATTGTGACGGCACTGGCGCAACCTCAGAAATTTTAGTTGCCCTAGACTGGATTGCAGACAATCACAGCGCGCCAGCAGTCGTCAACGCCAGCTTAGGCGGCCCCACCTCAGACGCCAAACGCGAGGCAATTCAAAATCTAATTGACTTAGGGATTACAGTGGTTGTTGCTGCTGGGAACTCCGCTGTAGATGCGTGCTCCGTGTGGCCAGCCGATGTGTCCGACGCATTGACTGTCGGTGCAACCGGCGATGATGATGCCCGCTGGACCTATTCAAACTATGGCTCTTGTGTGGACATTTGGGCACCGGGAGCTGAAATTGCCTCAGCAGATATGGGAGGAGACAACGCCTCAACAGCGCTAAGTGGCACTTCAATGGCTGCCCCGCACGTGGCTGGGGTTGCTGCGCTGTATTTGCAACAAAATCCAACCGCAACGCCCGCGCAGGTTGCCACAGCCCTCACAACCAATGCGCTTAGCAACGTGCTGACCGACCTGCAAACTGGCTCGCCAAATCTGCTGCTGAATACTGGTTTCTTACATACAAGTAACTGGGTAGCCCCTACATACGGCACCATTGTGTTTGAAGATAACTTTGAAACCGATAAAAGCTGGCAGATCAATCCAAACGCAACAGACACCGCAACCAACGGGGCGTGGGAACGCGCTGTTGGGCAAACAACAGACTACTATGGGGTCACGCCATACCAAATTGGCTACGGCACCAACGGTAATACCTATTTAGTTACCACGGCAAATGCAGGCGATTTTGTTGGCGAATTCGATTTAGATGACGGTGTGACTAGCATTTTGTCACCGGCAATTGATTTACCCCCAGACACGTTAGATATGCGCCTATATTTCTATAGTTTCTTTGCGCATCGTGACAATGCCAGCGCCGAAGACTATCTCCGCGTTAGCATCATTGGCCAGTCAACACAGATTGTCTTAGAAGAGTTAGGCGCGGGACATAACAAACTAGGCGCTTGGGAACAAACGCAAGTTGATATCAACGCATTTGCGGGACAGACGGTTCGGATCAAAATTGAAGCCAATGACACTGGCGATCCAAGCTTGTTAGAAGCCGGTGTGGATGACATCGTTATTACTTACAACAACGTTAGCAGCAGTGACAATGACATTTTCTTACCACTCGTTGTAAACACCGCCCCATAACTGCTATCCCATAAATAAAAAAGCGCTGATCAAAGATCGGCGCTTTTTTTATTTAACTGACGGCTGCGTTAGCAACAATTAGTCTTCATCATATTTCGCAATTTCTTCATCCATCGAAAAGCTTTGTTCCATTGTTTGCTGCGGTGGATTTTGTTCGTAATACAAGTGTACTGTCACTGTATACCGGTCAGTTTGTTCGCCACGGACATGTAGCGTGGGCTCAAGTTTAGAACTCGATGCCTCCAACACAGCAGTTGACGCCACCAAATCACCATTGGCATTGCGCATTTCTAGCTCTAAGTTTGGCTTTTCTGTAAACGGCGTAATGACCATAGAAATCATGACGCGCTTGCGGTCTGGATGTGGATAGATGTTAAGTTGTTCGATGCGAACTTCTTCAGGCGGACGAGGATTAGCCCCCATCTCAAAAAATGTTACGTTCATTATAGGTATAGTTCAATAGCTGTGCTTACGACACAATTGCGTAAGCCTTTTGATTATATCAATCTGTGTGCGCGGCGATGGCTGACTTTCCAATCAATTCAAATGCCGCGTCGCCAGTTGGTGGATGCATAAGGCCCGCCCGCACATCCCGAAAATAACGTTCTAACGACAAGTCTTTAGAAATACTAGCGCCACCCGCAATACGCAGCGTTTTATCCGTTACATCGATTGCCGTTTCAGTGGCAACGTGTTTTGCCATAATGATGCGAGACATCAGCGCGTCTTTATCTGTGGCTTGATCCCACTCATTGGCAACGGTTAATAAAAGCGCTTTGGCAGATTCTAGCGCAACATCAATTTCACCCAGTTGGCGTTGAATTTTGGGTAACGTGGCAATAGGTTTGCCCAACGCCGTGGGCACACGTTCCAAGGCGTATTGGATTGTGTCATCACGGGCGGCTAGGCCCATCCCTAAATACACCGCCCCAACAATCATTGGGAACCACATGTTTGGCGATTTTTTCTTACGTCCGCGTTCGATCAAATTCTCAGCGGGCACAATCACATTTTCAAAGTACACATCATGGCTATCGCTGGCACGTAGGCTTAGGGCATCGCCCCATGTGTGCTCCCAGCGCACGCCCGCACTTGGATTTTCAACGAGAAGCACAGCCGGATCGTCTTCAATCCGAACGCGCACCAGCATATGTGTTAAGTGTTCGCCGCCAGTTGTCCAATTTTTGTGCCCGTTAATACGCCAACCACCACCAGCAACTGGTTCGGCATAGGTCTTTGGCAAGCCACCGCGTGAAGGGCTGCCCAACTGCGGCTCACTCGCGACGCTATTGAAGACCGCCCCATTGCACAGTGCCTTGGTAAACCGCGCAGCAGTCTCTACAGACCAATTGCCATTGCCTAGTGCATTTCCAAATGTGTGAATAGTCATTCCCGCAACCAAGGCGGTTGCGCCACTTCCTTTTGCCAATAAAAGATGTGCAGCAATGGTGTCGTGCATGGTGTTGCCCCAGCCGCCCAACGCCGTTGGCACGTTGATTGATAAGTAGTTAGACTGCTTGAGGTCAGCAATATCTGCGGCCGGTAGTGCCGCGTGTTTATCTGCCGCCGCAGCACGCATGCGGAAGGAATTGGCTAAAGACTGCGCAACAGCAAGAGACTGTGCAGGAATATGTTGTTTCATAGGGTCAAATATTACACCGTTTGGAAATCGGAGGAAATCGGAGGGAATACGCTTGCGAATCCCAACGATTATCAAACAAACTACGGTTGTTAAAAGAAATCCGAGATGGTATTATCTCGTGGCATTTTTATTGCATGTATATGCTCAAGTACCATATCAAAATTGCGACTTGAATTTAAAACACCAAATCCTATTGTTGCCCGGTTATCACTGGGTGGTGCTGTAATCCGGTTTGGTGGATTTGAATTTATGTGGCACACTAATTTTTGTGTTTAGACAAGCAGGCACTCGCGATTGAATTGCAACGTGCATTATAGCTTTCAGAAGGAGAAAACACTTATGAAAAGAGCGTTAATAGTGGCGCTAATGGCGGCATTCTTATTTAGTTCTGCCCCGGTAACAACATTTGCTGCGCCAGCTTCAGCCGAATTGGCTGCACCTAACGCAGACGTAAGTTACGAAGTATTAGGCGGCGACACTCTATGGAGTATCGCGGTGAAGTTTGGTGTATCAGTCTCGTCAATTAAGCAAGCAAACGGCTTGACGTCTGACTTCATCAATCCTGGTCAAATCTTGGTAATCCCAGGCGTAAGCGGGCCAAGCAGCGGCGCAGCGCCAGCAGCGGCACCAGCAGCAGCGGTTACAACAACCACAACTACACCAGCGGGAACTTACACAGTAAAACCTGGTGATACGCTTTGGAACATTGCCTTCACACATGGTGTGACGGTGCAAGCTGTCCGTGATGCAAATGGTCTGACTTCAAACATTATCTACACAGGTAACGTTTTGAACATTCCTGGTGGCACAACAACCACAACCACTGCAGCACCTGCCGCAGCACCGGTTACAACCACCACAACCACTACAGCTGCTGGCTCTTACACTGTAAAAGCAAATGACACGTTGTGGAGCATTGCCTTCAACAACGGCACAACAGTTAGCGCTATTCAACAAGCAAACGGCCTGACCAACAACATTATCTTTATCGGGCAAACCCTGACAATTCCAGGTCTCACCGTAGAAGTTCCAGTTGCGCAAGCTGGCCCAACGGCCGCACCAGTCGTGCAACCAACGCCTAACTTGGGTCCATCACCAATGCCACCGGCTGCACTTACCGCGCAAGCCGCCGCGTTGGGCGTCCCAGCTGCACAACCAACCGCAGTCCCAGCTGCTGCCCCAACGGCAGCGCCTTCAGCACCAGTCGCAAGTAACATCCCATCTGGGTTCAACCTTGGTGGTCAGCTTGAAGGTCACATGAATGACCAAGCTAAAGACGCACTAAACCGCTCTGGCATGACTTGGGTAAAACACCAAGTGCGCTGGCATCCTGGTAAGAGCGCGCAAGATGAAGCAGGCCGCTTGGCAGCAACAAAAGCTGCTGGCTTCAAAGTCTTGCTCAGCACCTTGGGTCACGCAAGTGATGCCAAGCCAGAACACTTTGCAGAATACGCGCGCTTCGTTGGTGAACTCGCAAAAATGGGCGCTGACGCAATTGAAATTTGGAATGAAATGAACCTCCCTCGCGAATGGCAAGAAGGTCAAATTGATCCAGTTCAATACACTGAAATGTTGCGCCAATCTTACGCAACCATTAAGGCATCTAATCCAAACACAATCGTTGTGTCTGGGGCATTGGCGCCAACTGGTTTCTTTGGCTCACGCAGTGGCCCTAACGGTTACGACGATCTTCCTTACACGCAAGGGATGGTTGCAGCTGGCGCGTTGAACTACATGGACTGCATGGGTATTCACTACAATGAAGGGATTATCTCCCCAACCCTAGCCAGTGGCGACCCACGCGGCAGCCACTACACCCGTTACTACCGCGGTATGATCGATACCTACTGGAGCGTAATTGGTGGCCAACGCCCACTTTGTATGACCGAAATTGGTTACCTAACCGGTGAAGGTTATGGCGGCATCCCGGCTGGGTTTGCATGGGCTAGCAACACAACATTGGCGCAACACGCACAATGGTCTGCTGAAGCGGTTCAACTGGCTGCATCAGAAGGCAAAACGCTGCTACACATTGTTTGGAACGTGGATATCAAGCACTGGAGTGATGATCCACAAGCTGGCTTCGCAATGATCCGTCCTGACGGTAGCTGTCCAGCCTGTGCCTCAATTGGCGCAGTCATGGGACGCTAACGCGTTAGCATCACAGCAAAGTAAATTTGAAAGAGGCGCAACACTTGTTGGGCCTCTTTTTTGTTTAACACGATGCTGGTTGTTGTAATTGTGATTCGTCTTAATAATGGCCGATAAGCTTGCTAATTTCTAATTGTTTAAGGCAAGTAAACCCCTGTACAATGACTACATAGGCTTGGGTGCGCTATTAGCCACCCAATGCAGCGTCTCCAACAATTCTATAAATTCAAATTGAAACTCGTATTTGATTACGCAATTTCTGGCACTTTTTATTGTTCTATCGTTTTTCAGAAAGTCTCTGTATGCATCCGCCATTTTTGAATTTATGACACCCTTCTTTTTGAATCTGCCGCCAATAGCATGGCTACTTGGCATTGCATTTGCTTGTCTGCTGGCGTTTATTTTTGGGCACCGCTTAGGACAACAGCGCAATAGCAGCACGGTTTACCTAAATCAGACCAAAGCGCTAAACCAAATCAGTAATACCCTGATACACCAAACGGATCAGACGGCAACGCTGCAAGCGATTCTGCAACAAATTAGCGTGGTCATCCCAAACCGCGAAGCGAATGTTGTCATTCTGAATGAGACAGCCGACCAAGTCGCAAACGTTGTTTACCGCGAAGGCAGCGTAGTACGCCTCAAAGAGCAGCTATTTGATTTAGAAACAATCAACGTTGGGCTGTCTGGCTGGGCAATGCGCAACCGGCAAACAGCAATCTCCCCAAAAGGCGACCACGATCAACGCGAAACGCTAGCCCTTTATAAACAACGGGTGACGCACGATACGGGGGCAATTATTGTCAGCCCACTGCTCTATCAGCAGCAATTAGTGGGCACGATTACGCTTTCACGTAGCATGAGCGCGCCGAATTTTTCTGAGCAAGATGTTGCGACCATCGAAACGTTAGGCACCCAAATCGCCAGCGCCATTATTAATCAAACCGCAATTCAAAGCGCTGAGATGGCACTTGCCCGCGCCGAAGCGCTAATTGAATATGCCCCCGATGCGATTTTGATCTTAGACATGGATCAGAAAAAGTTCATTGAAGCTAACCCCGCTGCTAGTGCGTTATTCGGCCACTCGGTTGAGTACCTCAAGGCCATGGATCCGCTGGCTTTCTATGCCCCTTCTGAACATGAACACATTTTGGAATCGCGCCAGTTGGCCTTTGAAAAAACGCTTGAATTAGGCCAATACACCGTCGAACGGCAGCTAATAAACGCAGCAGGCGAAACATTTGCCGCGGAAATCCGCTTGGCGCTCATCCCAAATACCAACAAGCCGCTCATTCGGGCAAGTATTTTTGATATTACAGAACGCAAGCAGGAAGAAGCCTCTGAGATCCAAGCGCAAAAGCTAGACAGTTTAGGCGTAATGGCGGGCGGGATTGCCCATGATTTCAATAACTTATTGCTAGCGATGCTGGGTCAGTCTCAAATTGTGCGCCGCAAACTGGGCGAAGAGCATAAAGCGGTCAAAAATTTAGTAAAAATAGAAATCGCAGCCCAGCGCGCCGCAGAGCTAACGCGTCAGATGATGGCCTATGCCGGTAATAACCAGACTGCCGGGGCATTGGCCGCTATTGATCTCAACACAATGATTATTGAGAATGCCACGTTATTACGGGCCAGCATTCCAGTCAACGTGCATATTCATCAAGACCTAACAACAGCCACAACGCAAGTGCTAGCGGACAAAAGCCAACTGCAACAGGTGGTGATGAACATGATCATCAATGCCAGCGACGCGATAGGCACGGCAGTTGGCGACATCTGGATCACAACCGAGCACGTTGTCTTTGACTCAATCGACGCCAAGCGCTGGCAAACCATCGCGCCGCAATTGCAGACCAATACGCCCTATTTGTGCATAAAATTCCGCGACAATGGCTGTGGCATGACGCCAGAAACGCTGAGCCGCATTTTTGACCCCTTTTTTACAACAAAAAAGACTGGCCACGGCCTGGGGTTGGCGGCAGTGTCTGGCATTATTCGGTCACATGGGGGCAGCCTGCGCGTCAGCAGCGAAATAGACGTTGGGACAACCTTTGAAATCGTGTTCCCAATTGCAACAGCCGTCAAAGAAACGGCACCGATTACTGCCACAACAACCGATGTGTCTCGGCTGGCTGGGCGTACTATCCTAGCAATTGACGATGATGACCGCGTTTTAGACACCGTGCGGCAAACGCTAGAGCAATTTCAAGTCACTGTCTTGAGTGCGACGTCTGGCGAATCTGGGCTGGAGGTATTTGACGCACGTTATGGTGAAATTGACCTTGCCTTGGTCGATGTCTCGATGCCGGGGCTAAATGGCGTGGAAACTATGCAAAGCTTACGTGAGCGCTGTGAGAGAACGCCCGTGATCCTAACCTCAGGGTATAACAAGCACAATGCCAACCAAATGCCGCACATCGCGCCGAATGTGTTGTACTTGCAAAAGCCCTACCGCACAGAGCAGCTATTAGCCTTACTGACACAAGCATTTTTATAAGCCACCTGAGGTGGCCGTATTAAAACAAAAAGCCCGTTCAGGTTGAACGGGCTTTTTTAGTGCGATTTGAGCAGTCTATTTACGTTGACCGTAAATACCGCTTTGGAAGAAGCCTGCTAGCCAAGCTAGGACAAATGCTGCCCAAACTCTAAAATCAGGCAAGGCGCTGAATTGCGGAATGAAATTCTCAGCCAGTTGGAAGAGCAAGTAAACGCCAATCCCTAGAATGCCGCCGATTAGCGGGCTTAGGAGGTACCAAACGCTCTTTTGCGGATCAAAGTCTTGCCGAATGCCCACCCGAACGATGAGCGTGCGGATCGTGTTGGTGACACCACCAAATACACCAGCCAAGATTGTATACAGCAGCCAACGCAAATTGACGCTTTCAAACATTTCATTGGCAGGCACGAGTTGCGTGACTGCAACCACACCAGCGACTACCAGCGCTAACCAAACAAAAGCGGAGACGAGCAAGCCCAGCCCCCAGGTCCATGTCCAGCGGCGAATGCGCTTTTGATAGCGAACATCCGCTTCAACTTCAGCCACCAGTTGCTCGGCATCGTCATAATACGTTGCCCCACCCAACAAGCGGTTGCGCGCTGATTTCAATTTACGCAAATTTTGATTGATGCTTTTACGATTGCCACCGTTGCGCGTTCGCAACAAGCGTTTTTCAAGCGTGTCAATCTCTTCCCACAAGCCGGTGACCGTTTCATCATCGACTAAAAGTTCAACATAGTCATCATCAGCCGGAACGTCTGGTAAGGCAGCGCTGTGCTGCACCGGCGTTGGCGACGTATCGCTTGGCGCACGTTTGACCGCTTCCCCGGCTTGCGTGTCACGCAGTTTGGGAGCCAGATCAGCATTGGTTGTGCCAAGAATGGCAAGTTCACCTGTGCCGGGCACCTGATTGCGGTCGCTGTGCAGGCTTGGATAGAGGGCTGCCAGTTCATCAGGCGTGATTTCTTTGGGCGTTTCATCAAAAGCTTCCGGGGAAACCTCTTCTTCAATCTCAAAGTAATCGTCTAAGCGGTCTGGATCTGGCACAATGGCATCGCTGGACAATTCCGGATCTACATCAAACGGATTGCCGCGTTCGGGCAGCATGTAATCACCGCCCTTGCCGGAAATTGAATTATTACGATCAGTCATTATCGATTTGAGCAGCTAATTTGCGGTAAGCGTTGGCCGCTGGGCTATCTGAGTCAAAATCGATAACAGACATCCGTTCAGCGGGTGCTTCGGCAACTGAGTTCTGATCTTCAATCACCATGTCAAAAACGCGGTCATCAAAAACAGAATGTAATTCAGAAACAACATCTTGCGAATGCTCAGACTGCGAGCGGTACATTGTTGCGAGGACGCCTAGCAAATCTAATTGCGGGTTGAGGCGTTCATGAATGAGCCACACCGTTTCAAGCAAGGCGCGTACGCCCCGCATTGAAAGAAACTGACATTGCACCGGAACGAGCAACTCATCAGCCGCAACCAGCCCATTAACAGTCAGTAAGCCTAAGCTCGGCGGCGTATCAATCAGAATATAATCAAACTGCATGCGCATGCGCCGAATTGCTTTGCGTAAGCGGTAAGCACGATCGGTTGCGCCCGTCATTGAAATTTCTGCGCGCGTGAGATCTACAGACCCCGGTGCAAGATGCAGGTGTTTTGAAACAGGTTGGAGAATACTAAGCAACGAGGCTTTCTCGCTCATTAATACGGTATAGAGCGAGCGAGACATCTTATATGGATTGTATCCACAAGACGCCGTCAGCGCTGCTTGCGGGTCAAGGTCAACCAGGATGGTTTCCTTACCGCGTTCAGCAAGCGCTGCGCCGAGGTTATACGTGGTTGTGGTTTTACCCACCCCACCTTTTTGATTAGCGATAACAATTACGCGTGGCACCATATCAGTATAATGGGCGCTTCAGATGATAGCAAGCATCAGAGTCCTAAATACAGGTTGGAATTTTCTAGCAATTGCTTGGAAAATTGCGCCAGCCAAGGTAATGTATGCAGTAGTGTGACAAGATTCAAAATCAAAGTGACTAATGTGTTGACCGCAAATTTTGCTTTGGGTATAATTTTGGGTCGCAGTTGTCTGCGCTTGAAACGAAAAATGAGCGATATAACGTGTAAACTCAAATGGATTTACCTCAGGTATCGCTTTTCAGGATAAAACAATGACTAAACGAACATATCAACCAAAAATTCGCCGCCGCAAACGCGTACACGGGTTCCGCAGCCGCATGGCTAGTGCCACAGGCCGCAATATTTTGAAGCGCCGCCGCCTGCGCGGTCGTGATCAGTTGACGGTAAAACGCGTGCACGTCAAACGGCATGAAGATTGGAACGGTACAAAAAGCGGTACTGCATCAATCAAAGTAAAAAAGAAACGTAAATAGGCACCCAGTGATGCAAGGCTCTGCAATGTTGTTGTTCAGCAAGCAGTGCCAATTTTTACGTAACAGACGTATCTAAACTATTCGAAGTGGCAGATTTACTAATTTGCCACTTCTTTGTTTGAAAAACACTGAGTATCAGCACTTTCTAATGCGCTACCTTGTGCGTAGCACCCCACCAATTTTGAAGCTGCAAAGCTCTCAACAAATTGGTCATGTGCGCCAGAACGGCAGCGCCTTCCCTAACCATTATTTGGTAACCATCGCCCTGCCCAATTCAGAAGGCAATTCACGGGTTGCCGTTGTTGCGGGGAAGCGTGTAGGGAATGCGATCAAGCGTAATAGAGCCAAGCGCCTGATCAGAGAAACAGTTCGTGCAAATGCGGCGAAGATCCCCCAAGGGATTGACATCATGATTATTGCGCGGCATACGATGGAAGATGTAACGCTACAGCAAGTGTCTAGCGCGTTTGATAAAACGCTACGGCGCTTGAATAAAGCCTTTCAATAAATGGTCAAACGGATCGCCCTCTCTTTTATTCGCGGGTATCAGCGCTTCCTTTCGCCTGCGTTGCCTGCCAGCTGTCGGTTTCATCCGACGTGCTCTTCATATGGCTATGAAGCAATTGAGAAACACGGGTTGCTCAAAGGTGGCGTGCTAACAACTTGGCGTATTTTGCGCTGCCAACCGTTTTCAAAAGGCGGTTTTGATCCAGTTCCGGACACTTGGCCAAATTTCAAACAAAAAAACGATCCTCCTAGGAGTTCAGAAATTGAAGCGTAACTCATCCCTGCGGCGCACAATCTTATTGATTGGTGTAATCACCGCAGCATTTTTGCTTACAGCATGTGGTGCGGTTTCTCCACGCGGCTGGCACGGACTTACTGTCGATGGTGACATTGTGTATGTTAGTGCGGGCACCGGCGTAATTGCCCTTGATGCTGCTAGTGGCACGCCAAACTGGAGCTTTGGCACAGATGGCCCAATTGCACCCGCTGACCCAGAGCTGCAAGCGGCGCAGTCCTTAGCCACAGACTTGTTTACCCCAGTGCTTGCCAATAACACTGGCCTTGTTGTTAGTGCATATTCCCAAGCGATCTTCCAATTGACTGATAGCGGTGAAATTGTCTGGGCGTTTGACGCTAAACCAGACCGTGTCACAGTAATTACTAGTAGTGCTGCTAGCTCAGATAGCCACGTGTATTTTGCCTCTGGCAACAACTTATATGCGCTTGATGAAGTTGGCGACACCGCTTGGACGTTTGAAAGTGACAAAGCCCTTTGGGGTGCGCCGCTAGTGACTGCGGATGCAGTCTACCAACCTGGCATGAACCACATTATGTATGGCCTTAGCCTAGATGGTGCGTTGCTATGGCAAACTGAAGCCCTTGAAGGGGCATTTGCAAGCCCGCCTGTGCTAGTTGATGGCGTTTTGATTGCAGGCTCACTAAGTGACCACCTGTATGGCATTGATCCAAACAACGGTGACGTGCTTTGGGACGCTGCAACCGGTGGTTGGGCGTGGGCAACACCATCTGTTGGGCCAGACGGCAATGTCTACATTGGTGACCTTGACGGCAATCTGTATGCAATTGATGCCCAATCGGGTCAAACCGCATGGGAAATACAGCTCAACGGCAGTATTCCAAGTACGCCAACGCTAGACGAAAACATTTTGTATGTGTCTACTAGCGGCGGCTTCTTATACTCAATTGATATTGCCGATGGCGCGATCAATTGGCAAGTTGAGCCAGAACCAGAGTTTGATGAACAATTGCTAGCTAGCCCAGTTATTTATGACTCTTTAGTAATTGTGGCAACCACTGGTGGCGACCAACTGGTCTATGCTTTCCAAAAGGAAAATGGCACCAGCAGTTGGATATTTGAAGGGTAATTATGTTAGAACCCATTATTGTTTTATTTACCAACGTCTTGCTGTATTTGTACGGCGTGCTTGATAACAGCATGGTTTTGGCTTTGGTGTTGTTGACCGTTGGTGTGCGCGCAATTCTTATTCCGCTTTCGGTCTATCAGCAAAAAAGCCAGGCCAAAATGCAAGAGTTGCAACCGCAAATCAAGGTCATCCAAGAACAACACAAGGATGATCCACAGCGCATGCAAGCTGAACTGCTAGCAATTGGCTACAATCCTGCGTCTATGCTGACCGGGTGTTTGCCATTGATTATTCAGTTCCCAATTCTGATTTCAATGTATCGCTGTATTGAGCGTGCAATTCCAGACACCCCACTGCGGATGGTAAACCTGTACAACACGGTGTATCCATCTCTGTTTGATAACTTCGCTGGCTTGGTGCCTGTTGAGCGCCAATTCCTATGGATGGACTTGGCACAGCGCGAACGTCTTTTTGTAGACTTCCTGCCTTGGGGCATTCCGGTATTGGCCATTTTGGTTGTGATCACGACAGTGTTACAACAAAAAATGATGATGCCAAACAACACTGATCCAAATGATCAGACGGCGCAAATGCAACGCTCTATGATGACCACCATGCCAATTATGTTTGGGTTCATCTCATTGCAATTTGCGGCGGGGCTTTCGATTTACTTTGTGGTTGCCAACTTGGTAACTATGTTGCAAACGGCTGTTGTAAACCGCGAGCGGTTCCACTGGATTGAATGGTCTTTGCCGGGCGGCATTGCTTCCATTCCGTTCCCGTCATTTGCGGCTGAGCCCAAAGCCATCCCAAAACCAACAAAGGCCACAATCAAGGCCAAATCCTCTTCAGTCAGCAAGGCTGCCAGTGACGAAAAAACGGCAGCGGCAGCACCTAAGAAAAAGAAGAAGAAAAAGAAGAAGAAATAGGACCTGATGCTCATGTCTGATGAACAACCGCTTCCAACAGATTTCTCTGAAAACGCACTAACCGTGGCCACCCAAACCTTGTCTGAAATTTTAGACAAGATGGGCGTTGACGCTGACGTTAGCGCAGCGTGGCAAGAAGGTGGCAATGCCCATGGCGATGAGGTCATTCGATTAGATGTTACTGGTGACAGTGAACATTTAGGGATGCTAATTGGCCGCAAAGGCGAAACGATGAGCGCGCTAGAGTATTTGGTGCGCGTCATTACAGGCAACCGTCTAGAGCAATATGTAAATATTATTGTTGATGTAGATGGCTACCGTGAACGCCGCACCAAGCAATTGCAACGCCTTGCAACCCGGTTGGCACAGCAAGTTGTACGCAATGGCCGCTCTGTTTCACTTGAACCAATGCCAAGTTATGAACGCCGCATTGTACATATTGCGTTACGCGAAAATGAGGACGTTTACACAGAAAGTGTAGGCGACGGAGAATACCGCAAAGTTGTAATCTATCTCGCGGAATAAATAAGGCTAAGCCGGTTGTTAGCCACGGCGGGCGGCAGGCCAATGCGTGCAGATAAACGTGTCACCGCCTCAATTCTAAAAACTCTTATTTACGGGCGCTACTCCAGCCGGATGTTAGCGCCCGTACTGGTATAATCGCAATAATGGAAATGGTCCCGCAGACAATCTCTGCTAGAGATTATGTTGTCATTGGCACCTTGACCGAAGACATCGACCCTACTGGCAATATACACCTCGGTGGAACAGCCTCTTACGCAGCATTGACCGCGAAGGCCCTCGGCTTAGCCGTTGGTGTATTAACGGTTGCTACGCCAGAGACTGACCTTAGCCAGCTCAAAGATGTGGAAGTTGTTCGGCTAGATACTGCTAAAAATTCGCGGTTCGAGAATATTTATACAGACTCGGGGCGCATTCAGTACCTATATGCTCGGGCAGATGATATTGATCTGGCGAAATTACCGCCAGTGTGGAAAACGGCACCAATTGTGCATGTTGGTCCACTTGTAAATGAAGTAGATCCGGCTGCAATTGCCACCCTACGTGAACACAACTTTATTGGGTTAACCCCGCAAGGTTGGATGCGCACATGGGATGAAGATGGCAAAATCCACCCAATAGAATGGGATGCGGCACTTGAGACACTGCCATTAGTAGACGCAACGGTTATTAGCGCCGAAGATGTGGGCCATGATTGGTCTTACATTGAGCGCTGGGTACCTTACTGCAATATTTTGGCTGTCACGTTAGGGCGTAGTGGCGTTACGGTTTACCATAATGGTGAAAAGCGCACCATTCCTGCCCCAACGGTTATAGAAAGCGACGCAACTGGTGCTGGCGATGTCTTCGCGAGTGCTTATTTCAGCCATATGGGTCAGCATAAAGACCCTTGGCGTGCCGCAAAATTTGCCAATTACGTCGCGGCACACTTCATCACGCAGCCCGGCTTCAAAGGCTGGCCTGTAGATGCATGGGCACACGGCTAAACATAGACTGATTCTCTTGGAGAGAAAACGATAGTGGAAAACGGAAACGCAACTGGTCCCAAAATATACGCCTTTGTTAATCAGAAAGGTGGCGTTGGTAAAACAACATCAGCAGTAAACGTCGCTGCGAGTATGGCCCGCTTAGGCCAGAAAGTAATGCTAGTTGACCTTGATGCGCAAGCCAACAGCACATCTTCTTTAGGCGTAGATAAATACACCGTAGAAGGTGGCACCTATCAATTATTGGTAGACGCGGACGCAGACTTGGCTGAGAACACCCTCTTCCACCAAGAGTTGGGCATTTACCTTGTGCCTTCTTCGCCAGACTTAGCCGGTGCAGAAGTGGAGTTGGTAAATGAAGAAGGCCGTGAACAGCGCCTCCTGAATGCCTTCAAACAAGGTGAAGATTACGACTATATCTTGATCGATAGCCCACCATCGTTGAGTTTATTGACCATTAATGGCTTAGTGGCTGCTGAAGCAGTGATTATTCCGGTGCAATGTGAATATTTAGCGTTGGAAGGGCTTGGCCAGCTAACCCAAACCATCAACCGGATTCGGAGCACGATCAACCCAAGCCTTTCACTACGTGGCCTAATTATGACCATGTACGATGGCCGCGCAACGCTAGCCCGTGAAGTGGTCAACGAAGTCCGCCAGTTCTTTCCGAATAACGTATTTGAAAATATTATTCCACGGAACGTACGCTTGGCCGAAGCGCCTTCACACGGGTTACCCGTGACTGTTTATGCCCCGGCCTCTAGTGGTGCTAAGGCTTATGAAAACCTAACCAAAGAATTGCTGATGGGCGACGGTGTTGCCCTAGCAGTTTGAGACAAAAATTTACCTTTTAGAAAGGACTGACTAAACCCCAATGGCAAAAAAACGAGGCTTAGGGCGCGGACTTGACGCGCTAATACCAACAGCACCGGCACAGCCCGCACAACCTGTTAAGAAAGGTGGTTCAGGCCGCCAAAAAGACAGCGCAGAGGCTAAAGGCGGGATTGTTGAAATTGCTGTGAGCGCGATCAAGCAAAACCCACGGCAACCTCGGGTGCACATTGAGCAGGTAGAGTTAGAAGAGCTTGCCGCTTCAATCAAAGAGCATGGCGTAATTCAACCGTTGGTTGTGGCACGCACAGACATTCCTGGACAATTTACATTGGTTGCTGGCCAGCGACGCTGGAAGGCGTCTGGCTTGGCTGGGCTGGAAAAAGTGCCGGCCGTCATTCGTGAAGCGGCCACAGACCAAGAGCTGTTAGAGCTGGCATTGGTTGAAAACATTCAGCGTAGTGATCTTAGTCCGCTAGAATCCGCAACTGCGTATCAATCGTTAGCCGATGATTTTGGCATGTCACACGAGAAAATTGCCAAGCGCGTTGGCAAGAGCCGCACTGCGGTCACCAATACCATGCGCTTGCTGAAATTGCTACCAGATGTGCAAAACGCCCTATCTGACGGCGTGATTAGCGAAGGCCATGCCCGGGCATTGCTTGCGCTAAAGCATGTGCCCACGCAACTTCAAGGTTTGCAAGTTATTGAAAAGAACGGCCTGAACGTACGCCAAACAGAAGACTTAGTCCGCCGCTTAAACGGTGCAAAGCCAAGCGCCCCACCACCGCCGGAGCGCATGCCAGAAGAAGTAGACCTTGAAAACAGGTTCCGCGACTCGTTTGGCACAAAGGTCAAGCTCAACCGCAATGAGAAAGGCAAAGGCACGATTGTGATCCATTTCTATTCTGATGAAGAGTTGAATGACTTGAGCGATCGGTTCTTGCAGTAGCCAGTTTATAAAAATAAAAAAGCCGTTGATTAGAGGTAATCAGCGGCTTTTTTGTTTAAGAGTAATAGGCCTAAGTCGTTGTGAAGCAGATCTATTGTAAAGGTGCAAGTGTCGAATCCTTTCAGTACGTTGTTCTTGGACGGGTCATCAGGCATCTCTTCAACAGTTGAGGTTGATAAACTAACTCTAGTCCAATGGAATACAAATCAATATATTATCACTGGTGTTACACTTGCCGATCCTCAGTCCAAAGTGCCCGACAGTTGTTTTACGTGTGCGTATTGAAACTACATAATCACCAGAGCCTAATTTCGTCGCTAACTCAGTTGTTGTAAAAGGAATATACATTTTTGTGCTGTCAGTCAAATCTCGAAATAAATATTCACTAAACTCAAACTCAAATTCTGCGACATCGCTTTTACGATTGACTTCAAAAGAAAAAGAAGTATTTATATCACCATTTATTTCTATACACAGAAAATCTAAGGCTATAGCATCACGCATTATTCTACAAAAACTAATATCCGTAATAGCCAATTGATCGTCAATTTTACTATTTGGCAAAACAACATCTGCAAAAAAAGCGTTGCACAGAACAAATGGAAAAAGTAACAATGACGTTATTATCCACCGCATAATTTCGACATTACTCCTTGAAATAAAGTACTGATTGTTAACTGCCCCCATCTTAGGATCAAAAATCGCGATTCTTAAGAATAAATTTTATTCTAATTCATCACTTTCAAAGTAAATCTGAGTAGATATTTTGTCGCCCAGAGATTGATATGGGCCATTTTGGCCTCCAGTTTTGGTGTATCTTACACCTTAGCAAGTAGTCCAGTTTTCGGGGAGTCAGTTTAGTGGCTTCTTTGTTTGGATTCAACAATCGTACGGGATAAACTCGACTTCAGAATAAACAGCTTCATCAGAAATCATCGTTTTCCCCTCAATTGATAGTTTATGAAGTTGACAATTATCACTCTCAATTAATAATAAGATAATGTCAGGAAAATGATCAGGAGATGTTCTACCGTTCTCAAATAAGATTATTGGACCTTGCTTATCGCTACTTTTGCGCAAAAGATCCCATTCTTGACTACTATTTTCTCGATATAAAATCCAGCTATAAAGTGCGTTGTCAAATTCTATCGGCTGCCCACTATTGTTACTAACCTTAAACTGGATCTCTTTATAATCGCCTCCTCCCGCAATCCTAAAGAAAGATGGCTCTGGGTTTCCAAGTATTAATGGGGGCTGATTTTGCATAGTGCAGGCACTTACTAAAAATGCGAACATAAAAAATAATATAAAAACGCTACTTCTCATCACAAACTTATTGATTGACTCTCAATATTCGCTTTGGCAGTCTTGATGACCAATACAAAGCAACAAAAAAGGCCTACAAATTCAACGCCCCACAGGCCTTTTCAATTTCGTTAGACAGCGCCGTGCTCTGGACCCAATGGAAACCTCAAAATCTTCCCAACGTCAATACTGACAGTAAGCAGCACTGATCGGATCTGACCTATTGGCGTATCTACTTTTCTGGTGTCACGTTATTAG
>JAHDBW010000003.1 GCA_020630175.1 Anaerolineales bacterium | reverse complement strand
AGCAATTTCAAATAGACTGAAGTCGATGTTTCACAAATTCACTTAGGCGGTTACGACAACGGTCTTAGCCGCGATTTTTCAGGAGGTCTATCATGACCAATAATCGAGGTTGTTTAGGACTGTTGTTTCCTTGGTTCCGCATCGTCGGACAAAACCAAGTGATGGTAATTGAACGACTAGGCCGCTTTGACAGAATTGCGACCAGTGGTCTAAATCTCGTGATGCCAATTCGCGAGCGCGCCCGCCCGTTTACAATGCGGGTGACGTACCAAATGCCCAACGGGCAAAAGCGCATTGTCACGCATCATAGCGATGTGATTGATCTCCGTGAACAAGTCTTGGATTTCCCCAAGCAGTCTGTCATTACGTCAGACAACGTTGTTATGGAAATCGACGCCGTGCTTTATTTCCAAATTGCAGATCCGGTCAAGGCGCTTTACAAAGTGGCCAATTTCTCAGACGCAATTGAAAAGCTAACCCAAACCACATTACGCAATGTGATCGGCGAACTCTCGCTCGATGCCACGCTTAGCTCGCGTGATGACATCAACCAACGCTTGCTTTCTATCTTAGATGAGGCAACCGACAACTGGGGTGTCAAAGTCACACGCGTCGAGTTGCAAGACATTATTCCCCCGCCTGAAATTCGTAAGGCGATGGAATTACAAATGACCGCTGAACGCCGCAAGCGCGCCCAACTGCTCAAAGCCGAAGGGGATAAGCAAACCCACATTTTGAGCGCTGAAGGGAACGCCAACGCACAGTTACAGCAGAACCGTGCCCGCCAAGAAGCCAATCGGCTAGCGGCTGAAACAGATGCATTTACCCGCGAAGTAGAAGCCAAGAGTTTGGCAAAAGCACGCCAGTTTGAAGCTAATGCAGACGCCCATGCGCGGCAACTTAAGGCAGCAGCAGAAGCGCAAGCCCTCGCCACCCTTGCCAAGGTTGTTGGGGAAGACCAAGCTGTGCAGTATATGGTGGGGATGCGTTATCTAGAAACGTTAGAAGGGATGGCAAACGGTGCTGGTAACACCACGTTTATGCCGTTTGAAGCCGCTGGCGCACTTGGTGCCGTTGGTGGGCTAAAAGAAATGCTAAAAACGCTGCCAGAAAGCTGACAACGTCTCGCGTGATCAGTGCTGGAATTGCACTGATCACGTTTTTGTTTTATTACTCAGCCGCGGTGAATGCCGCTAAGTATTCACGCTGTAACTGTTGCGTAATAGCACCCGGTTTGCCAGCGCCAATCAGCTGTTCATCAATGGCGATCACCGGCACGATAGTTGCCGAAGACCCCGTTACAAACGCTTCATCCGCGGCATATGCTTCTGCGGGTGTGAACTTACGGAACGAGACTTGTAACCCTAATTTCGCGGCGACTTGCAGCATCGCTTGCCGCGTAACGCCGTGCAAAATTGCTGACGAAACCGGCGGCGTGCTTATCGTGTGGCCTTGAATGATAAAGAAGCTTTTAGAAGCCGCTTCAGTGATGTAACCAGCATCATCAACCAGCAGCGCTTCTGCTGTATTGGCCGCATTCGCAACTTGCTTTGCCATAACCTGCCCCAGCAAGTTCGTGGTCTTGATATCACGCCGTTTCCAACGTAAATCTGGGCAAGATGTCATGCGGATGCCGTGTTGCGTTTCACGTTCAGCAATGGGCTGCCCCGGCTGGGTAAACGCAAATACCGTTGGCACGAGGCCTGCCGCTGGTAAATACCGCCGATCAGCAACGCCACGCGTGATTTGTAAATACAAAAATCCGTTGGTAAGCGCATTGTCAGTGACCAGTCGCGTAAACACTTGATAAATTTCTGAATGGCTTAGCGGCAATACAATGCCGAGTTCTGCTAACGAGCGATCAAGCCGCACCATGTGCAAGTCAAAATCGAGAATATTGCCATCAAGCAGACCCAGCCCTTCATAAACCGCGTCGGCAAACAGTAAGCCGCGATCAAAAATGGAGATCTTAGCATCACGCGCCAAGACATACTCACCATTCAAAAAGACGGTCCGGTCAAGATACGTTGTCATAAGCCTAAGCGTCTAGCCCAACGCCGCCAACCGGTGACACGATGTGCCGGTCGCCAAAGCCTGCAATTAGCGGTCGGCCAGCTGCAATCGCAGCCTGCACGCTTGGCAATTGCAAAGACGCTTGATGTGCTGCCTCAGTCTCCCAAACTTCGGTGATCCAAATGCTGATATCGTCAGCAGTATCGGCAGAAATTGTGTAAAGTTTGCAGCCGGGCATATCTTTGGTGCCGTTTAGCAAAATTTCAATCAGGTCGTCGCGGCTACCTGCGGTAGATTTGAGTTGTCCAATAATTCCGTACATACGTTAGTTTTGTATCCTTGCAAATGCGTAAAATCGTTAGTGTTATCTTACCTGTGATGCAGGCTGATATGTTACGCTTTCTATAAGTAATCATTAGTCACTATAATCTATTCTAATATGTCCAATCCCGTTGTCGACGCAATCAACATTTTTGTAAAGCCGCTAAAGCCAGAAGAGAAGCGCGAAGTTCAGAAGCAAATCGCCCTGCATAGTGCGCCGGGCTTTGATTTCTATCTACTAACGATCTTATCCGCGACAATTGCAACGTTAGGGTTATTGACCGACAGCGCCGCCGTGATTATCGGGGCGATGCTCGTCGCGCCACTCATGACGCCAATCCTTGGGATTTCACTTGCGTCTATTCGCGGGAATAGTGGGTTGTTCCAGATTGCGGCCAAATCTGTATTTACGGGTGCATTGGTGTCCATTTTACTGGCGGCCATCATTAGTTGGTTTTCACACAATTTACCGTTTAGCATCATTTCGGAGTTACCGCCCGAAGTGCTCGCCCGCACGCGCCCTTCACCGTTTGACCTGATGATCGCCGTGGCTGGCGGGATGGCAGCCGCTTATGCGTTTTGCCGCACCAATCTATCATCAGCCCTACCGGGTGTTGCCATCGCGACTGCACTCATGCCACCATTATGTACGGTTGGTATCGGTCTCAGCCGCTGGAGCATGGGCGTTGCCGGTGGCGCATTGCTGCTGTTTATGACCAACCTTGCGTCAATTGGCTTTGCTGGGATTTTGGTCTTTTTTATTCTAGGCTATCGGCCGCGTCGGAATGAAACTCAGCCGGGGTACGTGCCACGCAGTATGTTTATTTCTGCGGCACTGGTGCTGATTGTGAGCATTCCACTCCTGAACGCAACTTACGGATTATTTTCCCAAAATCAACAGCGGGCAATTGTAGAAGATGCGGTTGCCATCGCGCTCGCCGATTTAAATGGTGTAGAGAAAGCCGGACTAACTTGGAACCGCGACCCCGAAGGCATCAGTATGGATCTCAACGTGCGCTCACTGTCACGCCAACTGATTAGCTATCAACATACAGTTGAATTACAAGAAAAAATCGGCACCCACTTAGTTAGCAATGGCGTGCTTGAAAATGATGAAACGTTCTCGCTTAAATTAGATGTAATCCAAGGCGCGCGGCTAGATCCGGCCATTCCCCCAACGCCAACGCCAACCTTGGCACCAACAAATACGCCGACG
This sequence comes from Anaerolineales bacterium, assembly GCA_020630175.1. Classification (GTDB taxonomy): domain Bacteria; phylum Chloroflexota; class Anaerolineae; order Anaerolineales; family UBA6668; genus JAHDIM01. Next base: position 82,544 of record JAHDBW010000003.1, on the reverse strand, counting down.
CCGGGTCCAACGCCAACTGCAACCGCAACGCCGACGCTAACCGCTACTGCCACACCAAACGCATCGACGGCTACCGCAACGGCCACGAATACGGCTACGCCAACCAACACCCCAACGCCAACGCCAGAAAACGCCGTATTGTTACAAGTACAGCCGTTTATCACGGCCACTAACAGCAATGGGCGGGCAGGCACAATCCCAGCGATTACCGTGCGGCGCTCACCCGGAGGTGCAGTAATCGATCAACTTCCGGTAGATACACCAGTGCGATTGTTCCATAATGAAAAAAATATCGGCGGAACGGTCTGGGTGCAGATACAATTAGCGGACGGGCGCAACGGTTGGGTTATTGCCAATGAAATCGGCATCCCAACAGCAACGCCAACAGCAACCGCAACACCTGAAGGATAACCATGCCGCGACTGACAAAACTGTACACCCGCCGAGGCGATACCGGCACCACCTCTCTTGGTGGTGGCCAACGCGTAGAAAAAGATTCACCACGCGTAATTGCTTACGGCATTGTAGATGAGCTAAATTCAACCATTGGCGTTGCCCGTGCAAACGGTCTTGTTGAACGCTTAGATGGTGCGCTCAAAACTATTCAAAACGAACTCTTCCATATGGGATCTGATCTGTGCTTTATTGAAGAAGACAAGATCAAATACAGTATTCCAGAAATTGAGCAGCGCCACATTGACGCCATGGAAGTGCTCATTGATGAGCTATCCGCTGTGGTTGGCCCTTTGGAAAATTTCATCTTACCGGGCGGCTCGCCGGGTGCGGCGCAGCTACAACTGGCACGCACCGTTTGTCGTCGCGCAGAAATTGCGGTCATTACACTTGCCCGTGAAGAAGGCATTGGCAGCTTTGTCCTGACCTACCTCAATCGACTGTCCGACGCCCTATTTGTAATGGGCCGTTATGAAAACCACCAGCGTGGCATTGCAGAACCATTGTGGGATACGAAACTTTAGTGTTTTTCTGCACCAACATCGTTTAAAATAACAGCGCGACCTTCATAATTGAATACAGCTTAAGACTAACAATCATTGACAAAGCAGGTGCAATTGGGCACCTGTTTTGTTCTATATATCCATCTTTATGAGCACACTCACAACAACCCTCAACGCAATCCAACCTGTCGACCAAGCCGCTATGGCAGCCGCCCAAGACCGCCAGAATAACCTGACAAAGCCAGCCGGTGCGCTTGGATTAGTCGAGGACATTTCGATTCAATTGGCTGGCGTACAACGCCAAGCCAAGCCTAGCATTGGCAAGCCTATGGTGGTTGTAATGGCAGGTGATCACGGCGTCACCCGCAGCGGCGTTAGCGCATTCCCAGCAGAAGTGACACCACAGATGGTGATGAACATGTTATTTGGTGGAGCAGCAATCAACGTGCTGTCGAAGCAAATTGGCGCAAAAACGGTCATTGTAGACATGGGCGTTGCCGCTGAATTGCCAGACCACCCACAACTGGTCAACAAAAAAATCGCCATGGGCACCGGCGATATCACCACTGAAGTTGCAATGACCGCAGCCCAAGCGACCGCAGCCATTGAAGCTGGGATTGACGTAATCAACGCGCAAGATGCAGCCAGCTTTGACATTCTAATTACAGGCGAAATGGGGATTGGCAACACCACCCCAGCAGCGGCAATTTGCGCAGCAATTACTGGTGCCGCCCCTAAAGATATTGTCGGCCGAGGCACGGGTGTTGACGACGAAGGCTTAGCCCGCAAGCAAGCTGCCGTTGAAAAGGCGCTCGCCCTGCACAAACCAGAAGCAGATGACGCACTCGATATTCTCAGTACTGTCGGTGGGTTTGAAATCGGTGGGTTAGCTGGCGCGATTCTGGCAACGGTAGCACAAGGCAAGCCAGTGTTGGTCGATGGGTTTATCTCAACCGCAGCCGCTATGCTTGCGGTTTTGTTGAACCCAGACGTACAAGGCTACCTAATCGGCGGTCATCGCTCACAAGAGCTTGGCCATAAGATTATGCTAGACTGGTTACAGATCAATCCGCTAGTTGACCTTGGCCTACGCCTTGGTGAAGGGAGCGGCGCGGCGCTAGCCTACCCAATTGTTGCAACTGCTTGCAAAATCCTAAGCGATATGGCCACTTTTGCTGAAGCAGCAGTAAGCGGCAAAGACGCATAATCACCCGGTGCTTAGATGACCGATCTCTAAGCCAAGTTCACCTAAAAATTCTGTGGAAACTGTAACCAACAGCGCGCAAACAATGGAAATTCCAGAAACCCCAACGTTGATTGGGAGCTTTGCCGCTGCGTTACAGTTTTCCACCATTGCCCCACCACTCGTCAAACGGCTTTTTGCCAATCAAGAATTAGGCAACGCGGTTGCGGTTTTACCGTATATTGGAATTGTGCTGGGGGCCTTACTAGGCGCAGCCTTCACCGGGCTAGCCTTGGTTGTGCCGCCCCAAGTGGCCGCCGCGCTTACGTTAGGGCTATGGTTACTGCTAACCGGCGCGCTACACTTTGATGGCTGGCTAGATAGCTGTGACGGCTTATTTGGCGGCTATACCGTTGCGCGACGCCTCGAAATCATGCGCGACTCACGCGTTGGCGCCTTTGGCGTGGCTGGCGGTGGCGCGTTGCTGCTGCTCAAATTCACGCTGCTAAGCACGCTTAGCGTGCCCTTTGCCAGCCTGATTATGGCAGCCACCCTTGGCCGTTGGGCAATGTCTGTGGCGTTAGTGGCCTTTCCTTATGCCCGCAAACAGGGGCTAGGCACCACCATGAAGGCACACGCTAACTGGCTACATATTGCGATTGCCAATGTTGCTGTGCTAGCAGTTCTATGGGGATTTGCTGGCCTAACGGGGTTAGTCTACCTTGGCGCTGCAAGTTTGCTGATGCTGGCATTTAGCGGATTATGCCTGCGCAAAATCAACGGCTTGACTGGTGACAGCTACGGCGCAATTTGCGAACTAACCGAGGCTGTCGTGCTGTTATGCATTGTCGCACTGCCACCAACACTCATCTAATTCACTCCGTCTGAGCAACTTCAAATCAGACGCGCCACCTTACATCTACGCCTATGAAACGTTCCGACTCGTCACTTGTCTTGCTCTTAGCAGTTGCAATTGACGTTATCTTTGGCGACCCGCCTAACGAATGGCACCCTGTAGCTTGGATGGGCACGCTAATTTCCAACCTGAAAGAACGCATCAACATTACCCAAACCGATGCCGACCTTGGCACTGGCATGGGCCTGATGGCCGCTGGGTTAGGCACTGTTGGGCTTGCTGCCACCATCGTCGCTTGGGTTACGCGATACTTGCCGCGTCCGCTTGCGATCCTCGTCAATGCAGCAGTGCTCAAATCCACGTTTTCAGCGCACGGACTAGACTCCGCCGCCAAACAAATTCAAACGGCTATACTGCAAAGCGATTTAGCCGAAGCGCGGCGGTTGCTGAGTTGGCACTTGGTCAGCCGCAACACAGACACCTTAAACGAACATCAACTCTGTGCCGCAACCATTGAATCGGTGGCCGAGAACACGTCAGATGGCATAGTGGCACCGCTGTTTTATTACACACTGTTTGGCGTTCCGGGGGCGCTGCTTTATCGCTTCTGCAACACTGCCGATGCCATGCTTGGCTACCGTGATGCAGAGCGCGAATGGCTAGGAAAGTTCCCAGCTAAATTAGATGATGTACTCAATTGGCTCCCCGCCCGCCTAACAGCAGCGTTGATGGTGTTGGGTGCGCGCCTAATCGGCAAATCCCCTGAACGCACATTGGCCGTCATTCAGGACAATCATCAGCAAACGGATAGCCCAAATGCGGGGTATCCCATGAGTGCTGCTGCGGGCGCTTTGGATGTTAGTCTCGAAAAAATTGGGCAATACAATTTATACCCAGAAGGTCGCCAACCCGTAGCCGAAGATCTTGCTGAAGCGCGGAAACTGATGTGGCTTACCGTCGGCGCAGCCACGCTACTAAGTGCGGTGCTGAGCGGCCGCAATCGCAAATGAGTGATATCACCCTGCTTCTTGGTGGCGCGCGGTCTGGTAAGTCCAGCTTGGCAGAGGCTGTTGCCAAAACGCATGCCAACGTCTTGTACGTTGCCACCGCCCAAGCTTTTGATGATGAGATGCAGCAGCGCATCACGCGGCATATTGCAGATCGCCCAGCGCACTGGCAAACGCTAGAAGCCAACACCAATGTTGCCCAGGCACTAGCCCAAACGGATACCGCAGCAACCGTCGTTTTGTTAGACTGCCTCACCATGCTCGTTAGCAACGTGATGTTAGGCGCAATCGCTGATTTTGAGGCTCCCGATGCCGCGCGAGCTGAAGCCGCAGTCCAAGCAGAAATTGCCGCATTGTTAGAATTCGCAAAAGTTAGCAAATTCAAATGGATTCTCGTTTCAAATGAAGTCGGCTTAGGGTTAGTTCCCGAAAACGCCGTCGGACGCTTATATCGGGATGTTTTGGGGCGCGTAAATCAACAATTGGCGCGTGTCGCAGACCAAAGTTACTTCTTAATTGCGGGAAAGGCACTGCCGTTGCATTCGCTAGACAGTATTTTCTAACAAAATCAGCGGCAAAATCCAAACGGCCTACTAACTTCTGGCACTTGATAGATAAAGGCTGCGCTTGACTGCCAAATCTTCGCCGCATAGAATACAACTAAGCATTATGAGTAAATCTGACTCCCCTCTCCAGAAGCCAGACGGCAAAACCATTATTGGCCTCACCGGCAACATTGCCACTGGCAAAAGCGTTGTCCGGCGCATGTTGCAGCATCTTGGAGCCTTTGGCATCGACGCAGATGGCTTGACGCACTTGGCAATGGCCAAAGGCGCGCCGGCGTATCGGCCAATTATCCGCACGTTTGGGCGCTATGTACTGAACGATGAAGAGCAGATCAACCGGCAGCGGCTAGGCAGCATTGTTTTCAATGATCCAGAAGCCCTTAAGATGCTTGAAGCAATCATTCATCCAGTAGTGAGACAAGCCATTGGGGCCTTGATTGAACGCTCGCCCCAAAACGTAATTGTTATTGAAGCGATCAAGCTGTTAGAAGGCTCTTTGTCTGATTATTGTGATGTGGTTTGGGTTGCAGATGCCCCCAAAGATGTGCGCATTGCACGCCTAATTGATAAACGCGAAATGTTGCCTAAAGAGGCCAAACGCCGCGTTGAGGTTCAAAATCCACAAACTGATAAGACCGCAAAAGCAGACCTCGTGATCAACAATGGGCTTAGCTATGAGCACACGTGGGAACAAGTCCGCAACGGCTGGATTGACATGTTTGGCGCGCCAGAAGGCGCAGGCGCAAACAGCAGCGCTAGTGAACTAAGCGTGCGGCGTGCAACACCAAGTGATGCGCGGCAAATTTCAGAATTTTTGAACAAGATCAACCCTAAACAATCGCTGTCACGGTCTGATGTGATTGGAATGTTTGGGCAACGCGCTTACTTTATTGCCTTGCGCGATGATGACGTTGAAGCACTCGCTGGCTTTCAGATTGAAAACCTGATTGTACGCATTACTGGGCTGCAATTTGCGGCAGACGCCAATCAAGCAGAAATTGTTGCTCCACTGTTGACAGAATTAGAAGAGGCCGCCAAAACCCTGCAAGCTGAAGCCTCGATTTTATTAGTCGATGAAGCCGCTTACAATGGGCTAGAAAATCATTTCAAGGCGCTGAGCTATAACGCACTTCAGCCGAGTGAAATTCGCATTTCTGCCTGGCGTGAAGCAGCAAAAGAACTTTACCAAGACTCGCAAGTTTGTCTACTCAAAAAACTGCGCGATAAACGCATTCTGCGTCCCGTATAAAAATTATGCAAAACTTATGGAATTGGGCGCAAGACCATCCGCGCCTCAGCGGTTGGTTAGTGTTAGGGCTTGGCATGGTCCTAATAGTGCTGTACTCTGGCCGCAATGCTGGGCTAAATTTATTTCAGTGGAGCATGCTGATCATTTCAACATTATCAGTTGCTGCATTATGCGTCTGGATCTTGACTTGGGATGAAGACGCCGACGACTTCGAAGAGCAAGAACAGTCCTAAACAAGCGACTAAGCAATAAAAAAAGGGGCGACCAACAATTGTTGGCCGCCCCTTTTGCGTTAAGACTGGTTGCTAAGCGTTACGGACTAATGTTGCCAGAAGGCGTATTGCGTTGTGCTGGGGTACAAAATACCGTCATAGTCCACTTCGGCTAAGACAGTTACATCAGCCCCATTCGGCCCATCGCGCTGCGTGATGGTAATCTCAGCCACGCCGTTAGTGTTCGTCACGGCTTCAAACCGTTGTTCTTCAGGGCGAATGCCATTAGAGCCAACTGCGTCAAAATTGAGCTTGAAGGTAACCACCTGCCCACACAATTGATTGCCAGCGGCATCTTCAACGTTGGCGCGGAGAATTTGCGAATCCCCTTGCCGCCGCTTTGTATGTTCAACATTTACCTTGAGATTTAGCGGCATCACAAGCGCTTGGTTCTGCGGCGGGCATTTCACCTCGCTCAGTTCTTCACAGCGCAGCGTTTCATAACGATCTTCACAAGAGTAACGTCCTAAACTGCTAATGGCTACAACGCCAGAATCTGGCACCAAAATCATTTGCATGCGTTGGAAATTTTGCGCACGTATGTTGTTCACTGTGTACGCATCACCAATTGGCGGGCCAAACACAAGCTTGCCCCCGTGCGCCTGATAAAACGTCAGGAAGTCATCACAAATGAAGTATCCGGTCACATCAGACGGCCAACAGACTTCACCATCTTGACGCGGGTCTGCCACGCTTCGCAGCTCTAATTCATCCCCAAGCAGCCCTAATTTCACGCGTTGACTAGCTTCGCTATCCGGCCACCATTCAAAGCGGGCATTATCAAAATATTGCATCACAACCCCAGAGATTGGGTCCTGATATTCATTGGTAATGGGGTAACCAAACACATCCTCACCGCCATAAGCGTTGAAGAATTGAAGAAATGCATATTGCACTTGATAGCCAGTTTCTGGGAAGTATTGAACAGACCCCTGTGGTGATTCAGTATCACTTGGGGTGCCAGCTTGTAGTACACCAAAGCCGCTAATTCCTAATGCAAACACTAAGAATAAGCCGCAAATCAATAATGGATTACGCGGTACTACAATCCGGCTCGCTGGGCGTGCGTGCTTAAGGATTAGTCGGATAATCATGGGCAGTTTTGATTATAGCCCGAACCCATCTTAATAATTATGTCAGGTAAATTGCTAATCTTAATGTTTCTAAAAGAAAAATTGAGACCACCTTAAGAAGCTTAAATAATAGACACTCGCCTTACCTTAAGTTTTCTTAGAGAATAGCTGACAAATTAGTAAATTAGAACGCATCATCACTTGAGCGTTCTGCAAAATTATTTGATCAAATGAAGTTGACGCCCTATTTTGCGTGCAAGCTATTCTAAATCCAATAAAGTATCAGAGCCAAAACGCATTGCAAGATAGCTCTCATAGCGCAATGTGGAAATATCACCGGTGGCAACCGCAGCCTTAACCGCACATTTAGGCTCATGTTGATGCGAGCAGTCGCTAAATTCACAGTCTGGCACAAAGTCGGCGATCTCAACAAAGTACGCATCGATCTCATCTGGTTCCATGTCATAGATTGCTAGGGAACGGATGCCAGGCGTGTCTGCAATCCAGCCAGAGGTAGATAGAGGGAACATTTGAGAATGCACTGTGGTGTGCTTCCCTTTTGTGGTGGCGTCGCTTACGCCGCCAATCGCGACGCCTAACCCCGGTTGAATCACATTCAAAAGAGAAGACTTACCAACGCCAGAAGGGCCGGTCAACGCAGATACTTTGCCCTCCAGCGTCGCAGCCAACGCGTCAATCCCTGCGCCAGTCACCGTGCTGGTATAAATCACGTCATAGCCAAGTTTTTTATATGGGTCAAAAATAGCCCGCGCATCCGCATCTGCAACCAGATCAACTTTGTTGGCACAAATAATGACTGAAATGTTGTTGGCTTCCGCAACCACTAAATAGCGGTCAAGCATGCGGGGTTTGGGGCTAGGGTTTGCACAGGCAAACACTAAGATGATTTGGTCGGGGTTGGCAACAATAAGCTGCGCTTCTTCACGGCGATTGTAATCTTTATAACGCCGGGTGCGGGTATGTTTGGCTTCGCGCGCAATTACGCTAGTGCGGGGCAAGATTTTTGTAATTGCGCCAGATTGATCTTCATTGATTTGTAGCACAACGCGGTCGCCAATTGTGGCAAACCCGCTTTCTAAGCGCTTCTTTTTTATACGCCCGCGTAAACGGCAGACAATATCACCTTGTTCAGTATGGACTGTAAAAAAGCCGCTCTTGGCGCTAATTACTAAGCCCTCAAGCTCCAACCCAGCAGGCAGTGGCGCTTCGGCGTTAGGCGCTGTCATACGTGTGGGTTAGCCGCCATCTTCGGTTGTACCTGTGTCATTTGTGCTTCCATCGTCAGCGGCACCAGCACCATCGGTCGTTGCTGCGTCGCCTTCGGTTGTAGCGCCATCAGCGCCTTCATCCGTGGTGCCATCATCTACAAGCGCCTTTGGTAGGCCATAAGAGTCTTCCCAAGGGTATAAGTTGATTGGCTTGCCGTTGAAATAAAGTTCAACAATCCGGCGGTAGATTGGGGCAGCAAATTCTGACCCCTCTCCTTTATTTTCAATAATGACCGCAATAGCGATATCAGGTTTATCGGCGCGTTGCTCGTCTGTAAACCCAGCAAACCACGCATGCGGTAAATTGGGTGGATCTTCAGCAGTCCCAGTCTTGCCATAGACTTCAAATGGGAAAGCGCCCATCACGTCATAAGCGGTGCCTTCAGGGTGCCGGATTACGTCATACAGGCCGTCCCACAGCACATCGATCGTTTCATCTGAAATAGGCAGTTCGCGGATAACAACCGGCTCAATTTCTTCAAGAATGTTGCCGTCTAAGTCCACTGTAGATTGGATAAGTTGCGGTTGATAGAGCGTTCCGCCGTTGGCAATCGCCGCATACGCATTTGCAATCTGAAGCGGCGTTGTTAGTAAATCACCCTGCCCAATCGACATATTTACGCTATCGCCTAACAGCCAATTGCCATCAGAATTTGCTGCCCACGCCACGTCTGGCACTAACCCACCAACTTCCTCTTGGGCTTGCGCACTAAGACCCAACACGTTTGTTGGCTCCCCTAACCCAAACGCACGCGACATTTCAGAAAAGTAATTGGGATCCCATTGATACAGGTCATACCCAATATCATAAAACCACGGATCGCAAGAACGCCGGAGCGCCCCAACAATATCAAGATCACCGGAGGGCTCTTTATCTTTGTCAACGGTCCAGTCGCGCTTTTCAAACCCAGCGCCGAGTCTGTCCCAGTAGTGGCCACAATAAATAATTTGCTCTGAGTTGAACAACGTTGATTCCAGCGCTGCGGCTACGCCAATCACCTTGAAAGTCGAAGCTGGCGGATACAAGCCTTGCGTGGCACGGTTGATTAGCGGGCGATTTGGGTTACTGAAGATTTCACCCAACGCATTGATATTTGGATTAGCCGGATCGAACCAATTCGGGTCAAAGCTTGGGTTAGAGGCCATCGCTAGCACCTTCCCAGTGTTGACATCTAGCACAACTGCGGCGCCGGTCAGGTCTTGCATGGCAAGTTGTACCGCGCGTTGGAACTCACGATCTAAGGTCAGATTGACGGATACTGCTGGCGAAGAGACGCTATCGGCTAGCGTCATGCGCACGGTATTGTCTGGGTTCAACACAACCAGCGTTGCACCCCGCGCGCCGGTTAGATTTTCTTCACCCCAGCGTTCAACGCCTAAGCGCCCAACTTTCTCATCACCCTGATAGCCATTGTTGATATAAAACTCTAGCTCTTCTTCAGTAATAAATGACACGTACCCAACGGCGTGCGGCGCTCCAGCAGCGCCAGAATTGTAATAACGCGTGTTATAAGTGTTGATGTACAAGCCGGGATAAGACTCTAAGCGCTCATAGTTGTTTTGGATTTCAGACAGTGACGCTTCGCCAACGGGGATGAACCAGTCTGGGCCAGCATAAATGTAGCGCTGCCGCAACACTTCTGGGTGCAACCCGGTAATATCAGATAGGTCTTCAAGCATGTCATATTCGCGTTCAAAATCCAATTGACCGGGGATTATGTACATGCCAACTGCATCAGCTTGAGCGGCTAACGCGAGGCCATTCGTGTCGTAAATATTGCCACGTGCCGGAACTTTGTGTGCCATATACAAGGAGTTTCCACCTTCTAGCTCTGGCATAATCAAATTATCGTTCCAGACAATGCCCCATTGATTGTTTGTGAAATCGAGATTGGCAGAAAATTCACGTTCTAGCGGGCCGACAAGCAGCGTGTCGAAGTTGACTTTATATTGAACTTGCCCGCTAACACCTTCAGCTAAGGCCCCTAGGATTGTGTAGTCCAAGCCTTCTAAGGTTAGTTGCTGCGTTTGCTGCTTGACCCGAAAAATGTAGTCTTCTTCTGAAATTTCAGACCGTGAAAATGGCGAAAGCAAGCTATACATGGTGTTGTATTCACGCATATTCCACGCTTCAAGATACGTTGAAATCACGGCTTCAGGCTGCACAGGCTCTGGTGTAGGCGTGGCTTCTACTATAGTAACTTCCGGCTCTGGCAGTTCAGTGGCTGGCGCAGCCTGCAACGTTTCAGACAGCTCAACATCAGTAATTGGCGTGCTGCTAGTTGTGCCGCAAGCCGTTGTTACAAGCAAAATTGTAAGCAAGCCAAGCCAGCGGATCATTGATTTTGTATGGGCAGTTAAGGGCATAATTGGCGTTCGCAACTAAACATCAGTTGCGAAATTACTGCAACCGCATTCTTGCAAATCGGTTAGAGAGAAGTTGTCTTGTGGATCAAAACCAAGATCGCGCAAGGCTAGCGTCACCTGACAAAGCGGCAGGCCCATCACGCCAGAAAAACAGCCGTTAAGCGTTGCAACTGGTTTGAATTCCTGATTTTGAATTGCATAAGCACCGGCCTTATCCATCGGATCACCAGAAGCGATGTACGCGTCAATTTCTGCGTCAGTAAAATCGCGCAGCACAAGATCTGCTGATTCATGCGCGACTAGCAATGCTTCAGACTTTGTGACGAATGCAAACGCCGTCACGACCTGATGCGTCTGGCCTCTGATCATAGAAAGCATGCGCTTGGCATCAGCAGCATCGGCTGGCTTACCAAGCAGCATATTGTCATAGACCACGATTGTGTCAGAGCCAAGCACAACGGCATCTGCGTCCAATGTGTCTGCAACGGCTTGCGCTTTGGCAGCGGCTAACCGACGCACATAGGCAACGGGGTCTTCGTTCTCAAGCGCGGATTCATCAATCGCGGCAATTTTGATAGCGAAGTCAAGGCCAGTAAAGGCTAATAAGTCTTTACGGCGTGGAGATTGGGATGCAAGCACTAATTTTAGCGACATATGTCTGAGATTATACCGCCTGCTTATGAGTTAAAAATAACTATTTCCACCTTGTGCACCAACGGCATCCAAACGCTCTGATGGTAGAATCAAAACTATGCAAATCGACATTTTTACACTGTTTCCTGAGGTGTGCGCCCCATACTTGGCGGCCAGCATCCTCAAACGGGCCCACGAGATGAATGCAGTCAATGTAGATGTGCACAATATTCGTGACTACGCTGAAGGTAAACACCGCGTAACCGATGACACGCCTTACGGCGGCGGTGGCGGCATGCTAATGAAGCCAGAACCGATTTTCAACGCAGTTGAACAGGTGTTAGGCGTAGACTTTACCTTTCCGCTGATTATGGTCACGCCGCAAGGCCGACCATTTACACAGTCTGTTGCGCGTGAAATGGCAACCTGGCCACGCTTTGCCCTGCTCTGCGGCCGCTATGAAGGCATTGACGAGCGCGTGCGCGAAAATTTAGTCACGCATGAACTTTCATTGGGTGATTTCGTATTGACCGGCGGAGAACTGCCAGCCTTGGCAATTACAGATGCCGTCACCCGCTTACAGCCGGGAGTACTGGGCGACCCCACCGCCACGGCTGATGACAGCCACAGCAGCGGCGGCTTGTTAGAGTATCCACAATACACGCGCCCCGCAATGTATCGGGGCTGGGGCATTCCAGAAATGCTGACCTCTGGGCACCATGCCAATATTCAACGTTGGCGGCGTGACCAGTCGTTGAAACGCACGCTAGAACGCCGTCCAGACCTATTGGAACACGTTGAGCTTTCCAAACTTGATAAGAAAACCCTTGCACAACTCAAAGCTGCACAATCCGCTGGTGACAACCCAAATGCATAATATTTCTGAAAACGCAGCCCTGCTCTTAGTGGATCTACAGCTAGGCTTAGATCATCCCCAAATGGGCAAGCGCAACAATCCAGATGCTGAGGCCAATTGCCTGCGTCTACTGCAACACTGGCGCGCACACAGCCGACCGCTGGTGCACATTCAACATTTGTCAAAATACCCCGAGTCATCATTGCACCCGAGTAAACCGGGCGTGGCAATCAAACCGGCTCTGCAACCGTTGCCGGGTGAAACGCACATCACAAAAAACGTGAACAGCGCCTTTATCGGCACCAATCTGGAAGCACATTTACGCGACAATGGTATTAGCCAAGTCGTGATTTGTGGATTAACAACCAATCACTGTGTTTCAACCACAACCCGAATGGCCGAAAACCTCGGCTTTGACACTTACCTTGTCGCCGATGCAACCGCCGCGCATGACAGTACTGATCACAATGGTGTGTATCATCCAGCCGAAACTATCCATATGATCGCATTAGCAAATCTAAATGAAGAATTTGCCACAGTGCTTAACACCGCAGATTTATTATGAGTGCTCGGACAGATTTCGCCTTACTCAACACGCCGCCCAGCAATGAGCGCCCCACAGTTGCAGTAGATTTTGAAGGAACGCTTTCGAATTCACAGTTGTACAAAGGCTTTCTAATTTATTTACAAACGCATGGACAAAGCAGCGTCGCACGTAATTTCCTGTTGAAACGGTTACATTACTATCCCATTATCAAACTAGAACTGCCCGCGGCCAGACGTGTTAAAGAACAAACCATGCGCGACCTGCTGCGGATTTGGACTGGGGTCCCACGTGAGACGTTTCAAAGCGTGATCGACTGGAGCGTTGACAATATTTTGATACCCAACATGCGTAAGTCAGTTTTAGCAGAATTGAACGCGCACGTTGCAGACGGAAAGCGCGTTGTTATTGCCTCAGGCATGCCAGAGCCATTTCTAAAGCGCGTACTAGAAGGATTACCCGGCATTGAAGCCATTGGTACACCCATTATTTACAAAGATGACGTGTTTACTGGTGAAGTTGATGGGCCGTTCAACGTGCAAAAGCACAAAGTCGCCACGCTAAAGCCCTTTCTTCAGGCAGGCAAGCTCGCGGCTGCTTATGGTGACACGGGTGAGGATATCGAGATGCTAAACATTGCCCACGATGCCGTGGCGGTTGACCCCGACAAGAAACTACGCACCGCTGCGACCAAATTCAATTGGCGCGTGATTGAGGAATAAACGATGAAAATTCACACCATCGATTTGATGTTTATGGGCAATCCAAATGCAATTGCCGCTTACCTAATTGAAAGCGAAGCTGGCCCATTTATTATTGAAACTGGTCCAACCTCATGTAACGCCGCGTTGCAAGCGGGGCTAGCCGCACATGGCTATCAGGCCAGCGATATCAAACATGTTTTGCTAACCCATATCCACTTTGATCACGCTGGTGGCGCTGGCTGGTGGGGCCAACAAGGGGCGCAAATCTACGTCCATAACTTTGGCGCTAAGCACATGATTGATCCATCACGCTTGTACGCCAGTGCGTTACGCATTTATGGCGACCTGATGGAAACTATGTACGGTGAAATGGTGCCAATCCCCAGTGAGCAAGTGACGCTGTTATACGATCAAGACGTCATTGAAATTGGCGAACACACGCTAATTGCGCATGATACGCCGGGCCACGCTAAGCATCATATGACCTTTCAACTGGGCGATATTGCGTTTACCGGTGATGCTGCCGGGATGCGCATGTTCCAGCCAAGCCCTTACACAAAAGTGCCAGCGCCACCGCCAGAATATAACTTAGAAGTTTGGCAAGAAACCTTGGCAAAACTCATTGCGTTTGATTTCAAGACAATTTACCCCACCCACTTTGGGCCAGTTGAAACGCCATTGCCCCACCTTGAAGCGATGGTCTCTAACCTCAACCATATAACGCAATTAGTTGGCAATGCCATGCAGGCCGGTATGGAGCGCGAGGCAATTATTGCGCGCTATACGCAAGCCCAAACTGACATCGCGCTATCTGCAGGCGTACCCGAAGATGTATGGCACAAGCACATCACCGACGAGCCATTTGATATGTCAATTGACGGCATTATGCGATATTGGAAAAAACGCGCTGAAGCCGAAGCATAATAAAAAAGGGCGACTTCGTAACGAAGTCGCCCTTTTTTTATGGTTAGTGCAAAAGACAGCCGCGAATTAGCTAGCTTTGTCTTTGTTTTTAGCAATGATTGCGGCCTGCTCTGCTTCTTGCAGATTGACACGCATTGGGCGTTTCTTATCGCCTAGGAACGTTACTGCGGCCCGCGCAATCAGTTTATGGTCACCGACGGGGCCTTGAATATTGACCTTGCCCAAGACAAACGCCTTGATTTCGCCTTCTTCATTGATTTGAATATCGCCCACTGTCCCAACGGCCGTCTCGCCATCAGTCACGATTTGGCGACCTTTGAATTCATCCAAATAGACAAAATCTGCTGAGCCTTCAATTTCTTTGACATCACGCACAACGCCCGCTTTTGATACAAGCCAACAGTCAACGCCCATCACTTCAACTTCTGCACTGGCAATAGCTAAATGTTTGCGGCTAAGCAAACCTTCCCGACCTAAGTAAACACCGCACACGCGGATCGCTTCTTTATCAAGGTACAAGTCTTTGATCTCGCCAACTTTTTTACCGTCAACAATGCTATAAATTGGTTTCTTGAGTAAATCTTTTCCGTTTTCCATTATTAATCCTCAATCAGATAGACACTGATCTTGACATTGAGTAACGCGTTTCGCAAACAAAAGAGATCCGAAATAAAACGATCCGGCTCTTGCGCTATTGCAAAGCCTTGTACGCACTGCAAAACACTTAGCTATAGCCTAGCATAGAAGCACTATTTATCCATGCGATTCAAAGGTAAATACAACCCCGCCTAATTCAATCTCATCACCAGCTTGGAGCGAATAGACCGTCCCATTTGGCACCAATGCGCCATTGATTACGGTGCCGTTATAGCTGCCCATATCGCTGGCCTGATAGTTACCATCTGCGTCTCTAAACAAGCAGCAGTGTAAGCGAGAAACCGTATCCGCATTTTGCAAACCAAGGGCAAGCACATCAACTTCCGGCTTCCAATCTGGATCAGACGGTGTTGCGCGCCCAATCATCACTTCTGGCGCGGTCAGCAGAATGGTGTGCTCCTGTACTTTGAGCACATAATCTGGCAAAGCGTCTTCAGCAACAGGCGCCTGTGGCGCAGTTTGCGGTGTGACCAATTCGCGCGTCTGATGCAAGATAAGCTTGCTCCACGGGATAAGCAGCACCGTTTCATCTAGCAACGTTTCTAACCTAGCATGCAGCACGCCCGGTACCAGATAGCGATCACGCGGCGCGAGGGATAGCAAGCGGTTCGTAACCGCATACGCATCTGTGACGTGCTCTTCCCCTTCACGCGCCCCTAAGCCAGACATCTCAAGCTGATGACGCCCATCTAAATTGCGGCTCGGCAGTTTGCCCATCAACGACTCGGCCATAATCACACCAAGTGAATACAAATCCGCACGCGTATCGACTGCGCGGGCGTTTTCAAGTTGTTCTGGCGCAGCATAACCAACCGTGCCAGCAAACTGGCCGGTATTTGTTAGCGTTTGCCCGTCTACAATTTTGGCAATTCCAAAATCAATCAGGTAAGCGCGATTCTCTGCCGTCACAAGCACGTTATCCGTTTTCAAATCGCGGTGCACAATGCCATGTTCGTGCAATTGAGACAGCGCCACGAGCAGTTGACGGGCTAACGCTAGCGTATTGATCGCGCTCAGCCCCTTCAATTTTTGCAAGATAACCTTGAGCGGCAACCCTTCAATATACTTGGTAACTAGGAAGCTGATCGGATGTTCCAGATCAACATCTTCATAATTCAGCGCATAATCTAGCAACGCAACCACATGCCGATTGTTGATCTGACGCAGCACTTCGATTTCACGAATAAGGTTACGCGCATCTTCTTCGGCAACGCGCCGCACAAACAGCGTTTTAACAACAACAATCCGCCCAGTGAACGTGTCACGGGCCAGATAAACGGTGGTCATTTTACTTTCGCCAAGGCGGTCGTAAATACGGTAGCGATGTTTGAGCGTGCGGCCTATAAGTTTTATCATGTGACGTTAGCGGATAATTATTCCCACTCGATTGTACCCGGTGGCTTGCTGGTGATATCGTACACCACCCGATTGACCCCGCGCACTTCGTTACAAATACGACTGCTAATCTTTGCCAACAATTCATAAGGCAGGTGCGCCCAATCAGCCGTCATAAAGTCATCGGTGGTAACAGCACGCAGTGCAATCACTTCTTCATACGTCCGCTGATCGCCCATTACGCCAACTGATTTTACAGGGAGTAACACGGCAAAGGCTTGCGCGGTATCGCCACGCAACATGCCTTCAGCGCGCAGTTCATCGCGCAGGATTTTATCGGCAGCGCGGAGTGTTTCAAGGCGTTCCCAAGTAATTTCACCTAGGCAGCGGATCCCTAAGCCCGGCCCCGGAAACGGCTGCCGCCAGACCATTTCGTCTGGCAACCCTAGTGCTTCGCCAACTTTACGCACTTCGTCTTTGAACATAAAGCGCAACGGTTCTAGCAGATCAAAATTCAGATCGTCAGGCAAACCGCCAACGTTATGGTGCGTTTTGATTTTCGCTGCTTTTTCACGCCCTTTGCCGCTGCTTTCCACAACGTCCGGGTAAATCGTGCCTTGCACTAAAAAGCTCGCATCTTTACCAAGACGGCGGGCTTCGCGCTCAAAAATATCGATAAACGTCTTACCAATAATTTTGCGCTTTGCTTCGGGATCGGTTTCGTTGCCAATTGCGCCCAAGAAATCTTCAACCGCATTGATCGGCTCGAATTCGGCAGCGATATTTTTCGTGAATGTCTCAATCACCTGCTCAGTTTCATTAGCGCGCATCAGGCCGGTATCGACATAAAAGCACGTCAGTTGATCACCAATGGCTTTGCTCACCAAGGCCGTTGCCACCGTTGAATCCACGCCACCAGACACAGCAGCCAGTACGCGTTTAGCGCCAACCTTAGCTTTGATTTCCGCAACAGCTTGCTCAATCATGAAGCTCGCGTTCCAATCACGCTTAATATCTGCCACGCTGAGAAAGTTCTCAATTACATTACGGCCATAGGCAGTGTGATTGACTTCTGGGTGAAATTGCACCGCATAAAGGTTGCGCTGCGTATCTTCCATCGCGGCTATTGGACAGTTGGCACTCGTGGCCGAGACCTGAAACCCCGCTGGCACTTGGGTAACTTTGTCACCGTGGCTCATCCAAGCGTTGAATGTGGTTGGAACCGCGTCATCCAAGAGCGTTCCCGGTTGCGGCACGCCAATTGCGGCGCGGCCATATTCTCTTTCATTAGAGGCAGACACTTCGCCGCCCAGCGTATGCGCCAGCAGTTGCATACCATAGCAAATGCCAAGTACAGGCACACCAGCCGCCAAGATGTAATCCGGCAGGGTTGGTGCATCTGCTTCATAAACGCTGCTTGGCCCGCCAGAAATAATAAAGGCTTTAGGGTTTAGGGCTGCGATTGTGGCTGGAGCAACATCAAACGGGTGTAATTCAGAATAGACATTGGCTTCGCGAACCCGGCGCACAATCAGCTGGGTATACTGCGACCCAAAGTCTAAAATAACAACTGTATCCATATTAGCCACCCCGGACCTCAATGCCGTCATCTGACAATGCATCAATAATCGCTAAGCTTTCAATTTGCACGCCCAGCGTGGAAAGTAACGCACGGCCGCCTTCAAAGCTTTTCTCAATGACTGCCCCAATGCCGACCAGTTCCGCTTGCGCTTGACCCACAATTTGGACAAGGCCTTGCAGCGTCTTTCCGGTGGCGAGGAAGTCGTCAATAATTAGGACGCGCTGTCCGGCTTTCAAGTATTCAGGAGAAACCATCAGCTCTACGATTTTGCCTTTTGTATGCGACGGTGCAGAGCTACTATAGACGTCTTTGGGCATTGTGATTGGGCGATGTTTACGTGCAAACACAATCGGCAATTGCATTTGCAGCGCAGTCATTGTGGCTGGCACAATCCCCGAAATTTCAGCTGTCAAAATCACATCTGGCTTGGTTGCAGCAAACCGATTAGCGAATTCAACCCCGCCACGGTGCATCAGCCCCGCGTCAATTTGATGGTTTAGAAAACTATCAACTTTTAGGATACCGTTGCCAAGATAGACACCATGCTCCTGAATTTTTTGGACAAGTTCTTTCATGCAACAAATTCTACCCAATTAAAAAGCGCCCTCGCTAGGCGAAGGCGCTAAATTCAATTAGGGTTTATTCGGTATTCGGTTATTCTGCGCAGCCAGCCTGCATTGAGGTGAGTGCATTTTGCAATTTAGCCAAGTGGCTAGTGGCATATGCATACTCATCACGCGTGGCAACAGCAGTCTTGATTGGTTCAAGTTTAGCCACATAAGCTTGTTGTTCAGCAATCAAAGCTTGCTGTTGAACAACTGCATCTGCGTTACAAGACATTTTTGGCACAGTTTCTTCTGTTAGATGTGCAGACGCCAAACACGCAGCGTATGAAATTGTCTTGGCTTGCCCAGCACCGGTTTGCGCATCGATTGTGAGATTGTCACCAGCGTGAGTAGCAATGATAAAGCCGCCGTTATGCGTTGGCAGAGAAACTGCGCCTTCATTTGCAACAAGTGCAATATGGAATTGCCCCATCATGCGGCTTGGGTTGCCAGACTCGTCATTGCTGGTGTGCCAAACTTCAATATAGCCTGGTGGATAGCAGTAAACGCGCAACGCTTCATATAAAGATGCAGGACGGTCTGCATAATATTCTTCACGCCAGCGCTCAAGAATTACCAAGACAGGCTCACCCGTTCTTGCTGATTCAATTGCAGCATCAATCGCAATACCGCGCGTTACGCGCCAAGTGCCATCACGTGAGAATTCTGTACCCACACTGTGGGCAAGTCCTTCAATAAAGGGTGTTGTGCCAAATTCGTCAACCAATTGCCCGGCACCATTACCATTTATTTCTGGGGGCGCAAATTGTGGAGCAGTGGCTGCAGCAGGTGTTTCAGCTTCAAATACAGGTTGCGCTGTACACGCAATTGTGCCGGCATCTACATAGCCGGTGCGTGAGCCGTAAGCTTTCACTTTGATTTGCGTCGGCGCTGTATCTTGGACCCGGCTGAGCGTGAGTACATCTTTTTGCAACTCACCAAAAGTGCCCATGCCACTTGCCACAACCTTGTCATCAATATAAATAGACACGGCCTCAGAGTAACGGCCGCCAAAGAAGCCGCTCCACTCTACGGTTGCAACGTTAGCAACACAGGTGGCGCTAACAGTTGCCGTGCTATTGCTTGATTGTGCAAAAACCGGAATGGCGAGTGCGCTTACCAGCATTGCCATTAAGCTACCCACAATCAGTTTTGTAAATTTAGTATCTGCTTTCATAAGTTCAATTTCTAGATAACGTTACGCTTACAATAAATTAGGTCGTTGTTGACGCACGTTACTCTTTGAACGTAACAACAACTGTCATGCCCCACTTTAGGCGTGGGTCACTTTCAGTAATTTTGATATTGACAGTATAAGTGATGTCACCAGCCCGTTCGATGAAGGAGTCATCGACTGACTCAACTACACCGGCAAGTTCTAAGTCTGGCAAAGCATCTGGCACAATCGTCACTGTCTGACCCACAAAGACACTTGGAACTTCGATTTCAGTCAGGTTTTCAGTTTCAACGACCCATTCGGAAACATCTGCAACCGTCAACGCTGGCGCACCCGGCAAAATTTGTTCGCCAACTTTCAAATTCAGATTGGTTACCGTGCCACCAATTGGTGCAACCAACTCAAGATCTGCCAAGTTTGCTTGCGCAGCGCGCAGATTTGCTTCACCAGTCAAAATACGGTTTTCAACCGTTGCCAGACGCGTGTTCGCCGTTTGAATGCGCGCTTCTGCTAGAGTTACGTCTTCGCCTTCTGGGCCAGCTTTCAATTCTTCAATCCGGTTAGTCGCATCTACGATTTCTGCTTTGGCAACGGTGATATCCGCTTCAGTTTCTGAAATCCGGAGTTCACTTGCTTCATAATTGCGTTCCAACTCCAAGTCTTCAACCGCTTCTGCTAAGTCTTCTTGCATATCAACAAGATGTTCTTGCGCATCGGCAATCGCTTCATTCGCATCAGAAATTGCATTGGCATTATTAGTGCGTGTAATTTCACGATTGGTTTGCGTTTCTTGCGCCGCGATCTCAGCTTCTGTGCGCGCATTGGCATTGTTTTGGCGGGCTTGCTCTAGCGTTAGTTCAGCTTCGTCTAGATTGGTTTGTGCATCCCGAACGTTTTGCTGCCATTGCTCTAAGCTTTGGCCCAAGTGCACAGCATCCGTTGTGCGGCAGGCTGGCAGGTCTTCATCTTCTGCACGCTCGGTACAGTTATCGTTATGGGCAACTTGCGCATTCCCTAACTGTTCTTGATTTGAACGCAACTGATCTTGCATGACCCGCACCGCATCTTGCAATGGGCCCAGTTCAATGAGCGCTGCCGATTGTTCAAGCACGCTGAGATTTGTGGTTTCATCCCGTTGAGCGCTAACCTCAAAACTTTGCACGCCTTGATTTGCTGTCAGAAGGCCCCGTTCGGCATCTTCGATCGCGTCTTGGGCAGCTTCTACTCTGTCTTCTGCTGCTTCAACCAAATCTTCGTAATATTCAAGATCACGCGAGTCTTTGTCAAGGTAATACTCAAGTCGATCTTCGGCATCATCTAGCTTGTCGCGTGATGCCGTGATTTGATCTTCTAATTGCGCAATTTGCAACTGAATTGCAGGATCATTGACATCATAAAGTTCGAACAGATCGTTGTAGGCCTTTTCAGCGCTTAGCAACTCTTGTTGCGCAGATTGTTGTTCTAACTCAGCAGACTTTAATTCTAGCTCCGCTCCGGCAACAGCCGCTTCGAGCTGTTCAATATTGGTCAGGCGCGCAATCACATCGCCAGCCGCAATAACATCACCTTCTTTTACAAGCACTTCTGAAAGCGTACCGCCTGTTTCAAAAGCAAGGTTGACATCATTAATTGGAATAATGCGGCCATCTGCAACAACATCAAAATCGTCGATTACGATTGGGATTTCAGTTGCATCGCCTTCAGCTGCGCTACCATCATCGGCACCGCTACAAGCTACTAGACCTAGCGAAAGTAGCAAAAGCAATACAAGCAAATTACGTTGAATTGATTTCATAATTATATTTTGATACACCTTATTAAAACTGTGTGTGTTGATTTTCTTCTGGATTTTTTACAAGATCTGTAGATTGTGTTGATATATACGTATAGTGACCACGTAAGTTGCACAATTACAACCTTGAATTTACTGTCAATTATTTAATTTGGTGCTTAGCAAATAAGTCTATCGCTTTTGCACCAGTGTTGGGAGTTATTCGTAGGCCAACACCTCACGAATAGTGAGCTTAGACGCATTCCGCGCTGGCAGCACGCTAGCCAGCGTTGAAAGCACCAAGATCACAACTAACCAAAGCCAAAATCCCGTTGGGCTAAATTTCAATGGCATGACCGAATTTGTCAATGCTAAGCTCACAATTGTTAACAATCCTGAACTAATTGGGAATGAGACAACAATCCCAAATAACCAGCTGAGCACGCCAATAAACACGCCTTCAAATAAGACAGAGCGCATGATCGCCCCATCTACAGCGCCAATCGCACGCAGAATGCCAATCTCGCGAATGCGTTCCATCACGTTCATCGACATCATCCCCGCCAAGCCAATGCTGCCCACAATTGCCGTCAGCACCGCCATCCCTAAGAATAACGTGACCAACGTTGCAATGCCTTCAGAAATGCCTTCGACGGTTGTCAACCCTGCCGATACGTTGCGTAATTGCACGCCCTGATCTTTAAGACGCGCATCGAGCACGTTGACCATTTCACGCTGGGCTTCAATCGTGTGATTGTCTGTCAGCACCTTCATGGTGGACGCCTGCCCAATTTGGTTGGTCATTGGCGCAATGATTTCATACGGTGCGTAGGCAAAAATCGCGTCCACATCACGACCAGGGAACGCATAAATGCCGACCACCGTCCACAGTTGTTCGCGCTCACCATCGATTGATATCGGGATCACGTCGCCTGGCATCATGTCCGGAAATTCTTCGTAAACAGTTTCCGCAACGGCAATTGCATACTGATCGCCTTCCCGTAAAAAGCGCCCCGCTTTCAGCTCTGGATCAACCAAAACGCTGCCTGCTGGCGGCGCTTGAATATTGAAGACAACATCGTTGCCATCAAAATGTTCAACTTCGCCCACAGCAGAAACCCACGCCTCAGTGCCTAGCACGCCGGGCACGCCTTCTATAAAACTAGCAATTTCAGCTTCACGATACGGTCTGGCCATATCAATAGAAACATCAGCCACAAACAAGCGGGACACTTGCCCAATAAAGTTCTCGAGCGAGGCCTGCATATTGAACACCGCGATAAAAATGCCACCGGCCACTGTTAGCGTGAACAATGTCAGCATCAGCCGTGGCAAATTACGAAACGTATTCCGCAATGAAATAAGTAACGGACGGGTAAACCAGTCGACCGTTTCGCCAAGTCGATCTAAGAAAGCAAAGCGCCCCGTAGCGCCACCTTCATCGCCATCTGAAATTGCAGCTTCAACTGTTAGACGCGACCCGCGCATGACTGGAATAATTCCGGCCAGAATAGGCACGATCACCGCAATAGCCGCTTGCACCACCATGGCGGTTGGTACAAACCGAAATGCAGCAATATCTAACCCAACAATGCCACCAAAGAAAAGCGCAAACTGATACCCACCATATGCACCCAACGGCACGGAAATCAAGAGTGAGATCAGACCCAGCACAATAATCAGGATCAAATACATGCCCACAATCTGTAAGCTTTTGGCACCAACCAGCTTCATCACCCCAATCTGCCGCATTTGCTGATTTAGGAGCGCAGTAAGCGTATTGGCAATGAGTGAACTCCCTAAAATAAGCATCAAGCCGCCTAACGCGCCCATCACGCCTAGAATTGCCAAAATCGTATTGCTTGCCGGATGCTCATTACGCCGGTTGGTCGTCGAGCTATACAAAGTGCCTTGATTCTTTTCGACGCGGTCTTCGACACGGGCAGAAACGGTATCAAGATTGGCTTGATCATTCGCGTCACCGTGCACGGTTGTCAGCAACTGGTTCATGGTGCGCGGCTGGCCGAGCCATTCTAAGGTGCCCATTGTGATGTAAATAACAGCCGCCGCATCTGGGCCACCGGCCACAGAGGGATCACGTACCAGCCCAACCAACGGCACTTCACGCTGCGTGCCGCTCGGCAATTGGATCAAGAAGTCATCGCCAACGGCAACATCTAACTGATCAAGAATGCGCGCTTCGAGCAGCATTTCTTTATCATCTGGCGTACTTGAGCCTGCAATGGCACCGCGCAAATAAATTTTGCTCGCTGCAAAATCATCAACGGCAATCACGTCCAAATTGCGCCAAGTCACACCGTCATCATGACTGATGCGCATAGTGGTTTTAAAGCGCCCTTCAACGTCTTTGACGCCTTCAATCCGTTCCACTGCGCTCACAAAATCATCGGTAAACGGGTCAGTCAGAATTTGAACGTTGGCTGGATTAGCCGACGCATAGCCGGTTTCCATGTCCGTTTCAAGGATGTTGTAGGCCGTCATAATCATGCCGACCGCAAACACACCGACCGTAATTGACGCTACCACCAAAATGGTGCGGGAACGGTTTTCCCAGATGTCTAAGAACACCTTGAGCCAACGCGGAGACGTGAGGTATTTTTTCGTCTTACTCATACTACTAGGCCACCGAAAGCTCAGGCGCTAGTTCACGGTTGACCACTTCGCCATCGGCCAAAGTAATCGTGCGGTCGGTAAAGCGCGTTAGGCCGGGGTCATGCGTCACAATCAGAATTGTTTTGCCCTGTTGCGCCAAGCGCCGGAACAATTGGATGATTGTGTTTGCCGCGCGGGTGTCTAAGTTTCCAGTTGGTTCATCGGCGACGATGATGGGCGGATCATTAGCAAGTGCCCGCGCAATGGCAGCACTTTGCTGTTGCCCAGTCGAGACGGCTGAGGGCAATTTACGAGCGAAATCTTTCAGCCCCACTAAGTCAAGCAGTTCCATGGCTTTGGCGCGCCGTTCACGCGGCTTGTACGTGTTGCAGTAATCCATCGGCAACATGATGTTTTCAACCAGCGTGAGCATTGGCAGCAGTTGGAAGAACTGAAACACAATGCCTAGATTACGCCCGCGCCATAGCGCTCGCTGGCTTTCGGTCATGCCATACACGGCCAGGTCATTGATCGTGACATTGCCGCTCGTTGGATGATCAATGCCGGTCAGCATATTGAGCAACGTAGACTTGCCACTGCCGGATTGCCCCACTATTGAAACAAATTCACCGTAGTGAAAATCGAGATTGATGTTTTTGAGCGCCGTAAATTCACCGGCAGGTCCAACGTAAGTCTTAGTGACATTTTCAAGACTGATGGCGCTTTTTTCACTGGCAGAATTTGTATCTTCAGCAGTGGCTAGTGCCGACTCATCTGGGCCTTTCTCGTCTACTTTGGCTACGCTTGCGCCCGCAAACGAAACAGCATCACCAGTGACGCGTCCATCAGAAATTTGCAAGGTCCGATCAAACCGCCCTTTCAGACCTTGATCATGCGTCACCATCACCACGGTTTTACCGTTGGCAACTAATCCTTCAAAAATCTTGAAGATGGTTTCTTTTGTTTTGCTATCTAAGCTACCCGTTGGCTCATCGGCAATGATCACTGCCGGATCATTGGTCAGGGAACGCGCAATCGCCACGCGTTGTTTCTGTCCGCCAGACACATGCGCCGGGATCTTGTAAGCATGCTCGCCAATTTCAACTTGGGTGAGTAGATCTAAAGCGTGCGCGGGGCTGGTCTTGGCGTTGTAAACGCCTAAAAAGTCTTGCGGCAGCATCACGTTATTGACCAGATCTAACATCGGCAGCAGTTCAAACGATTGATACACAATGCCAATGTTTTCACCGCGCCACGTGGCTAACTGATTTTGATTGAGGTCATGAATAGAAAGCGCCGTACCATCAGATTGGTTGTAAAGCACCTGCCCAGCAGACAGCTTGCTCACGCCAGACAGCATGTTGAGCAGGGTCGATTTACCCGCCCCAGAGCGCCCTACAATGCCTAGAAATTCACCGGGATAAATATTGAAGGACACATCATCAAGCGCCGCAAAGTCACCCGCGCCGGTTGTGTAAATTTTGGAGACGTTTTTGAGTTCAAAAACGGGCGTTTTCGTTGTGTTCATAAAGACGCCTTAGGCTGCATCGTCCCGCTTCGGCAGATCCATCAAATCAGCAAAAATAACTGCCTGCATGGCCTCTGTAAATTTAGTCACGGTCAAGTCCGCATGCGCATCAAGCCCCATGGTGACGCCCAATTGTTGATAGCCAAAAAAGGAGCAAAACATAATCCATGCGATTTGATCCGCTTGTTTTTCGTCGGCAATATACTGCTGTAAATCAGCTTTGATTTCAGACTGAAACCCGAGCAACTGCTTTTGAAACGGCAGCTTATCTTCATCAGAAAGGTTAGCCATTTCCATAAATAGCCAGCGAATACGGTCCGCCATGACGGCCATATTGTCTTTCATGATTTCCATGCGCGCGCCAATCAGATCACCTAAGCGCGGCGGAAGCTCTTGCAACTTGGCTTCACGCATTTGTTCCGGCTGCATCCGTCGCATGACAGTCTCTAAAATTTCAGACTTACCGCCTTCAAAGTAGTAATACAGCGCCGCCGTTGTACAGCCAGATGCATTTGCAATTTGCTTGATTGAAGTCGCTTTGTAGCCTTGCTTTTTGAAAAGCTGCGCCGCGTTCATGATGATGGTTTCACCGAGGTTTTGTTTTGTCATAATTTACTTATCGATCGATTAGTAAGCAAAGTGTAGCGCCATTCCAGCCGAGAGTCAACGATTTTACTTATCGATCAGTAAGTGCGTAGTATCTTCTAATTTTTTGACGATGCGTCTATGAAATTTAAGTGAATAAATGTGAGGGAATAAAGAGGTTCCTGCGTATGTGCCACCCCGAGGGGTGGCACATACGCAGAGGCCAGTAGACAGCTAATTATTTACGGGGATACAACTGCGGGAAGAAGTCACCAGCAATCGCATCGCCTTCTTTGTAGCCAGCGGCTTCAAACATTTCGCGTTCACCTTTGGCCCAATCGCCACGGTAACGTAACTCGCCGTCTTCTTTGGTCATGCGTAAGGTATAACGCCGGATTGTTTCAGTGGGAATAACATCTGAGACACCACCATGCAGCGTGCGCATATCAAAGTAGATGCAGTCGCCAAGCGCCATGTCAAACGTCGCGAGATCATATTCGTCTTGATTAGAGGCAATATCTGGTGGCAATTCATAGGTCACGCCATTGACGGTCGTTGTGCCATCTGAGCCAGCTTCGTGTCCGTCTGTAAAGCGCACACGCATAAAGTGTTTGCCCCACTGGTGCGACCCTTTCACAAAGGCAATTCCATTTTCTTTTGTGAGCGGTTCTAGCGGCAGCCACAGCACGCACATCGAACCAAAGAAATCGAAATAAGAAAGATCCTGATGAAACGGCGGACGCGATTTTGAACCCGCTTCACGCATGAACCAGTTGTCCATGACAAGGTTGATGCGTTCGCCACCAAGCAACTGTTGCGCATGCGCTGCCGTTGGCGATTCACGCACAAACGTCTCAAAGCCGTCGAACATACTCCATGACCAGAAGTCTTCAAAATAGCCCGGCGCATTCGGATCTTTGGTGTGGCGCACTAAATGCGGGCTCGGCCGGTTGCGTGATTCGTCGATCGTTTCACGCAGTAAATCGATCCAGTCTTTTGAAAACTTATTCCGCAATACAACGACGCCATCACGCTGAAATTGCGCAATCTCTTCATCAGAGACAAATTCTTGTGGTGAAAATTCTGACATCCGGCGCTCCTATTCAACTAAAGATTGGTAAACAGCCGTGCGGAATTGGGTTCGGACAGGGTAAAAACTTGCCGGCAGGCACTGCGTGAGGTTCATTGCGATGAGTTGCTCAGCGGGATCAACCCAGAACGTTGTTTCGGCAAAGCCACCCCAGCCATACTGACCGTTAGTGCCCATTTCGCCCGTTTGCGTAATATCCATGGCCACGCTTAGACCAAGCCCAAAGCCCATGCCGTGCATAACGTCATTCATTTGCCATGCAATGGGCAGCATTCTTTCTGGCATATGATTCATCTGCATGCGCTCTACTGTCTTACGCCCTAGCAGCCGGTTGCCGTTCAGCGTGCCTTTATTCAGTAAACAAGACGCAAATTGGAAATAATCCTCTGCCGTAGACAGCAGGCCGCCTCCACCAAAATGCGCGGCGGCTGGGGCAGAAAAATGGCTTTGCGAAGGATGGTCTGCCACCGCCAATGGATTTTCTGGCGTAACGGTGTATAGCGTTGCCACCCGATCTTGCTTGTCTTCAGAGAACCCAAACATAGTATCCACCATGCCCAATGGCTGGAAAATATGCTGTTCCATAAACGCGCCCAAAGATTGACCAGACAGCACTTCGACTAAGCGTCCTAGCACGTCGGTAGACACGCTGTATTCCCACTGTTGCCCCGGCTGAAAGCGTAACGGTAGGCTAGCAATCTTTTTCACAGCCGCCGCTAATGAGGGGTATTTATTCTTCCCGAAGATATCAGCCGCGTCATACATATGGTTCACTGGGTGCGCCAATGGGTCCCCAAAAGACCCATAGGTTAGCCCCGACGTATGCGTCAACAGATCAAAAATCGTAATCGGTCGATCAAGCGGTGCGAGTTCACCCCCATCGTAGACCTGCACGTCTTTGAACTCTGGCAAATACGCTGCGATCGGATCAAAAAAGTCAAACAACGACTGTTCATACAGCATCAGCAGCGCCATGCTTGTAATCGGTTTTGTCATCGAATACATGCGCACAATGGTGTCTGGTTGATAGGGCGTCTGCGTGGCAATGTCCATGTAGCCACGCGTATCGAGGTAAGCAATTTTCCCGTGCCGAGCGACAAGTGAAATAAAGCCAGGGAGTTTTTGTTGATCAACGTAACGTTGGTTGAGTGCGCCAATCCGGTCGAGCCGATCCGCGCTCAAGCCAACTGAAGCCGGAGAATGAATTTGCATAGAGGTGTCCTTAATACTATTGAATGAATTGTAAAGGACAGTTGCAGATTTTGTGAGAGGCCGTCTTAGCATCTTAGCGGATGTGTGATCAAATGTTGTGACACTTCATAATTATATTGATTATCAGGATCAGAAAGAACCATCATGGTTTCGGCGAAGTAACCCGCAACACTTTCTATCGCATTGTTGCGGGGGTAAACACCGCGACCAAGGTGGTCGCTCTGAGATGGGTGCTAACCTTGGCGTTTTTATTTCTGCTGGCCAGCGTCAAAGGAACCACCTTGGTTCCGGCGAAGTAAACAGCCTCTCACAACATTTGATCACACACGTCTTAGTTGTTTACAGACCAGCCTTAGCAGGCGTTATTCATATGCCAAACTTTGCGCCACGCTAATTTGCGTTGCTTTGCGCGCCGGTAAAATGCTAAACACGATTGAAAGCAATGTGACAATGCCAAGCCACAGCCAAACGCCAACGGTATCAATGTGATACTGCGCGGGAAAATCAATCGCGACGCCAATGCCTTGCACAAAATAGCGCCCGGCAATCATGCTAATCGGCACAGCAATCACCCAACTGGCTAGCCCAACAAGCAAGCCTTCAATAATAAAAATGAGCGCCACATCAACCGAAGACGCACCCACCGCGCGCATCACGCCAATTTCACGCCGCCGTTCAATAATGTTGATTGAGAGCGTGCCAGACAGGCCAATGCTCCCCACTAGCGCCATCAAGACCGTCATCACCAGCAATATGTTGATGAGGATGTTGAACTGCGATTGCGACTCAGCGCGGTCTTCACCAGCGCTTGAGGCCCAAGCCACTTCAACCCCTTGATCCGCAAAGAAGGTTTCTAGGTCGCGTTGAATGGCAATTTGACCATCGAATGTTTTGTCAGTGGTCACAATTTCGGCCACGCTGGCCCGCCCAACTTGATTGAGCGATTTGTTGAAGACTTCTAGATGTAAGTAGGCCGTCTTCTGATCACTGGTAATGTCTGCAACCAAGCCCACGATTTGCCACTCAATCAGGCCATCAGACCCAAAATCGAGTTCAATGGTGTCGCCGACAGCATAGCCATATTCACCGGCAATATCTTGATTGAGCAACAGCGCATGTTCATCATTGATATCTAACGCGCGGCCGGCCACCAACTGCGGCGCAAACAGCTTCGACTCTTTTGGCACTGCCCGAATACGCACGCGGACTTCTTTTGTAATATCCGTTTCACCCGGTTTACGACCAGTGGCAGAGGTCCAGATCCACATTTCAGCGGCCTCAATACCCGGTCGCGATTCAATCAGCGGCACTACTTCGGCAATGCGCTGTGATTTTTCAAAGCCCATGATCACATCAAAGCCAAAGCCTTCCCAAATGTCATCAATCGTGCCAACTAGCGAGGCATTGGTCGCGAAGACCATCATAAACACGGTGCCAGCCAGCGTCAGCACTAGCAGCGTCATCAACACGCGTGACATGCGTCGAAACGTGTTACGTAAAGCGAGGACAACGATACGTGGCAAGCGTTTGACCTTGGTCAAAGCGCGATCTAACCGACTACTGCCATAGCCGCCTGAGCCGCCGAATCCATTTTGCAGGGCTTCTCGAACAGAGACCGCTGCGCCTTGAAAAATAGGCCAAAGCCCGGCCAAGATCGGCGTCACAAGGCCAGCAGCAAACTGGAGCGCAACAATTTCAGGCAGAATTTGAACGCCGCCGGTTGGCACGTTGATAATCGTCAACATGTATTCAGCTAACGCATTTGCGCCAAATATCCCTAGAGGCACCGCAACACATAAGCTGAGCAAGCCATAAATCGCCACGCCCGCTAAATACAAGCGCGAGATTTGCTTGGTGACGCCACCAATTGTCTTCATAATGCCCACTTGCGGCACCTGCTGCACAATAACTGCATTGATGGTGTTGATCACCAAAAACAAGCTCAGAATCAATAGAGCAACGGCCATGACCGACAAAATCATGCCCACGCCGTTGAAAATTTCTTGAATGGGATGTTCGCCGGGGATGTTCTTATGCACCCCACCAACGCGTACGTTTTGGTTTTCAAGCTTGTCTTTGGCGATCCCAATGGCGGCATCGAGTTGTTCTGGAGAATAGTCTGGAATACGTAGCCGAATTTCGTTGTATCCACTGCGGCCAACCGTGCGTAAGGCAAAGCCTTGGTCTACATAGAACACTGGGCGCGTATCAAATGGCGGCGAGAAGGATTGGGCGGCATACACCTGACCCACCATCCGATAGGACCGGGCTCGGTCATTGATTTCGAAATACAAATCGCCGCCAAGTTCGGGCATGTCAAAATCAGTGCGATGGTTATCTGGCACGGCAACAGTTTTACTTGTTGGCCAAACGCCGCCAGTTAGGCGTACTTGTTCATATTTTTGGGCGGTAAAGTCGTCAATGACGATGAATTCTGCGGCGTCGGACTCCCACTCGTCGGTGAGATTGCGCTTCCAATTGAGGCTAAAGGATTGCACACCTTGCACATCGTCAACGTCTGGCAAGCGGCGTAAGGCGGTCAACGTGGCATCATCAACACGTTGATTGAGGTAAAGCACCGCATGCGCCGGAGTCGTCGCCGAATAGCTGCTCGACATTTGGCTATTCATGACGCGGTTAGCAGCTAACACCATCCCCAAGGCCATTACGCCCGTCGCAATACTCATCACCACTAATAACGTGCGTGACCAGTTGCGCCATAAATCGCGCCAAACTTTTCGATATGCGACAGACATGGGGAAGCTCCTAGTAAGTTACAGTGCGGAATTTAGATGCTTTATCAGTGCAGAGGAATGCCGTAACGATTTACATCCTGAGCGGGATTCCAATGCCATGGCTATTCCACAATCGCGCCAGCGCCGTCGGTTTCATAAAGCACGCCGTCTAAAACGTTGATTACTCTCGGAATGCGCCCCGCTAGCGACGTGTCATGCGTCACCATCAAGAACGTTTTACCGCCAGCAATCAATTCATTGAAGAGTTGGAACACCTTATCGGCTGTTTTGGAATCTAAATTCCCGGTCGGCTCATCCCCCACCAACAGTGGCGGATCATTCGCTAACGCACGCGCAATGGCCGCCCGTTGCTGCTGACCACCAGACAAGGTCGATGGCAATTTATGCGCTTGATCGGCTAGCCCAACTTGGTCTAGCAAAAACATGGCACGTTCTGGGCGCTCACGCGGTGTCCAAACGCGACAAAAGTCCATTGGCAACATCACGTTCTCAAGCACGGTCAGCGTTGGCAGCAGCTGGAAGAATTGAAAAATAACCCCAATCGTTTTGCCACGCCAACGCGCCAGCTTGTTTTCGCTCATATTATTAAGCACTTGCCCAGCAACCGTCACCGTGCCATCCGTTGGGCGGTCAATGCCGGTAATCATGTTCATCAATGTAGACTTACCGCTACCAGAAGGCCCACACACACCAACAAATTCACCAGTAGAAACACGCAAATCAATGCCTTTTAATACATTGATTGTGCCTGCTGGGCCTTCAAAATTTTTGATGACATTGTCGAGGGTAATGAGGTTTTCAGCCATAATTCTCTTTGCTCCGATGGTTGCTCTTGATAAGTTGTACGCAGTCTAGCACGATTGGTTGCAAAATTGGATTGTGACGGCAATCATTAGGCGCATCAACCTAGGTTCCACTATTAATAGTAATGCAGTTAGATTGGTCGAGATTAGCCATTAGTCCATTCGCCCTTAGCAAGGTATAATCTGTGCGAAATTTGGAGAATAACCTTGAACAGATTTACAGATAAAATTGCATTGGTGACTGGCGCTTCACGCGGGATTGGGAAAGCAATCGCCGTGCGTTTAGCGAGTGAAGGCGCACACGTTGTTGTGAATTACGCCCGTGACGTAGACGGCGCAACTAGCGTTGTTGCAGAAATTGAAGCCGCTGGCGGAACCGCAAACGCGTATCAAGCCGATGTGTCTGACATAGACGCAGCAGCCGCCATGATCAAAGCCGTGGCCAAAGACCATGGCAAGATTGATATCCTCGTCAACAATGCTGGTACAACGCGCGACCAACTCATCATGAAAATGTCTGAAGATGACTGGGACAGCGTGATGCGCATCAACTTAAAGGGTGTGTTCAACTGTGCCAAACCAGCCGTGCGCGCCATGATGCGTAAACGCTATGGCCGGATCATCAACATTTCATCTGTTTCAGGTGTGTTGGGCAATGCAGGCCAAACCAATTATTCAGCCTCAAAAGCAGGCGTGATTGGCTTTACCCGCGCCCTAGCCCGTGAAGTTGCGGGCCGCAGTATTACTGTGAACGCCGTTGCACCAGGCTTTATTCCAACAAAACTCACTGGTGACATGCCAGAAGACTTACAAGACGCCACGTTAGCCATGATCCCGTTGGCACGCTGGGGTCAGGCTGAAGAAATTGCGAACGCAGTGGCCTTCCTTGCCAGTGACGAAGCAGCCTATATTACGGGGCAAACGCTAAATGTTGATGGCGGCATGGCGATTGGCTAGTCCCTATGACTGAAGATAACGTTTTCCCACAGGACACCACCTCGATTGCGCCAAGCGTGCTGGTAACAATTGCACAGCTTGCCACACGGTCTGTAGAGGGTGTGCTAGAGTTAGCCTCACCACCGCGCAGTATGAACCGCCTTATTCGGCAAACCACCGGCGCTGGGGTTGAATTGACCTTGCAGGATGAAGGCATTGCTGCCAGCTTGTACATGATTGTAGACGGCACAAAAAATGTACGCACCGTAAGTGAAGCCGTTCAAAATGAAGTCGCCCGCGCATTTCACGATAGCGTTGGGATGGATGTTGTATCAATCAACGTCTTTGTAGAAGACGTAAAATTTTAGACTTTGTGTTGCCGGTGCAGTTTGTGCCGCCCAATGCTTAGTAAGCGTATCGCACCTTGAAATCACGAAGTACCGCGCGAGTTATCGCGCTTCAAGTTCTATATGAAGCGGATTGCAGTGACCATGGCATTTGGATGGCCTTTGCGAACCGCGTTCACTCAGAACGTTTAGAAGGCGATGTTGTGGATTTCGCCCGACTAATTGTAGATGGCACTGTGGACTTTGAAGACGCCGCAGATGACGCCATTCATCATTTCGCACCTGAGTATCCGGTTGATCAAATGGCGGTTGTTGACCGTAACATTTTACGCATGGCCATTTGGGAAATCGCAGACTATAAAGAGACGCCGGTCAAGGTCGTTATTAACGAAGCTGTTGAACTGGCAAAAACGTTTGGCAGCGACACCGCACCTGCTTTTATCAACGGCGTACTTGGTGCGATGATGCAGCAAGAAGCTGAATTTGCAGCCCTGCTTGCACCCGCAATTGCCAAAGCAACTGACCAAGAGACTGAAGAATGAACATATTTGGCGTAGGCGGCTGGGAACTTCTATTTGTTGTTCTCATTGCCATGATTGTTTTAGGACCAGAACGGGTCGCAAAGCACATGTTTACGCTTGGCAGATGGACCCGCAAAATGATGGTGGTGTACAACCAAGCGCGGGCCGCCTTGCGCGATGAATTGGCGGGCATTGATGATGGTGAAACCCTAGAAAGCTTCAAGCAGGTGCGCGATGATTTACAAGACGTCCGACGCTCTATCAACCCACGTGCGATTGCCTCTGACCTGAATCAATCTGTACGCGAGTCTGTTGCTGATATCAATCAAAGCATTGCTAATGTGCAAGATGAAAACAATATTTTGCCGCCAGCACCAAACGCTGCGCCAGTTGCGCCACCGATTCAAAACAATAGTATTGCACCGCCGCCACCTGCACCTAGCAAACCTGTTGAACACAACGCTTGGCTCCCATCAGCCGATCCGGACGCAAGCACAGACACTGCATAATGCACTACGGCGGACAGCTCTACGCAGTCCGCCGTTTTTTTATTCCCTAATTTATGTCATCTTTTAATTACACACGCTTGCCAAAGCGCTCTAAAAAACGCGTCGCGATTCATGTCAATGCAGGTGCAGAAAAGCACGTACGCAGCGGCCACCCGTGGCTATTTGCAGACAGTATCCGCAAACAAAGTCATGAAGGAAACATTGGCGACCATGCCGTGTTATTTGACCGTAAAAATCGTTTTCTAGGTCTTGGCTTATACGATGCAACCTCACAGATTCGGGTCAAAATGCTGCATAGTGGCGCACCGGCGCAAATTGACACCGAGTGGTTGAAAGCCAAGCTGCTGACCGCCATCGAACAGCGTACAAAAAACTTTGCAGACAATGTCACCAATGGTTACCGGCTGGTGCATGGTGAAAATGATGGCCTACCGGATCTGATTATTGACCGCTACGCTGGGGTTATTGTTATCAAGCTGTATTCACAAATTTGGCAGCCTGATTTACAGTCAATTGTGCGCTTGTTGATCAATACGCTAGATCCAGACTGCATTGTGCTGCGGCTTTCAAGGCGCTTTTCAAAGACTCCCACGCCGCTAAATGATGGGGATATTTTGCACGGCGTGCTGCCTACCCAACCGCAATTTTTAGAGAACAAGCTAACCTTCAATGTAGATCCCATCAAGGGCCAAAAAACGGGCTTCTTTCTAGACCAGCGTGACAATCGGCAGCGTGTTGGCCAGTATTGCAAAAACAAAACTGTGCTCAATGTATTCGCTTATTCTGGCGGATTCTCACTGTATGCGGCACAGGCAGGCGCAACATCTGTTGTCAGCTTAGATATTAGCCAACATGCGCTCAATGACGCGAAAGCAAACTTTGCAGCGAATCAGAACAACACCAATGTTGCAAACTGTAAGCACACCTTGCTCGCTGAAGACGCCTTCAAGGCGCTAATCAATTTTGGTAAGAATGGGCGTAAGTTTGATGTGGTGGTGGTTGATCCACCAAGTTTTGCAAGCAAGAAAAGCGATATCGAAAATGCGCTGAAGGCCTATGAGGATTTGAATCGCTTGGCGGCTGAAGTGGTTGCGCCTGCGGGGCTTCTGATTACAGCGTCTTGTTCTAGTCGTATTCCAGCCGTTGACTTCTTTGACGCCGCCTTACGCGGCATGACAGCCGCCGGACGCCATATCAATATCTTCCAAGAAACCACCCACGCTGACGACCACCCTATTGGGTTCAAAGAAGGCGCTTACCTAAAGTGCCTTTACACTGAACTAGACTAAATTTTAGGCAGCGGGAAAACTAACCAAAAGCACGTGCCTTTGCCAACAGTACTGTCGACGCGGATACCACCGTTGTGTCCGCGCACAATCCCGAGCACTGTTGCCAGCCCCAAGCCGGTGCCCTCTTTCTTTGTTGTAAAGAAGGGGTCAAAAATAGAGCTCAACGTTTTAGCATCCATTCCTGGGCCAGTGTCATCAATCCGTAACTGTAAGTAAGCCCCCGGTCGTAATTCTTCACCACCGATTTGCCACGGCACTAAGTCGTCATAAGACAACAATACGCGTTTTGTATCGAGGTGAATTGTGCCTTCATTCGCACCCATTGCTTGCGCCGCATTGATAATGAGATTCATGACAACTTGTTGAATTTGGGTCCCGTCACCATGAATATTTGGCAGCGACAAATCAAGTTCATCCGTCACAACGACATGGGGCGGTACGGCTTCACCTAATAACGATAAGTTCTCGGTAATTAGCGCGTTCAAGTCAATCTCAGTAATCTCAGCCGATTTATTGCCCGCATATTGCAACAATTGCTTGGTAAGGTCAGCGCCTTTATCCGCAGCCTTAATGGCTTTGACAACGGATTTTCGCGCGGGGGCATCTTCATCTAAGCGCCGTAAAGCAATATTGCTATGGCTAGACACCGCCGTCAGAATGTTGCGGAAGTCGTGGGCAATACCGCCCGCCATCATGCCGAGACTTTCCATTTTCTTCATTTGCTGCATGGCTTGTTGCGTTTGGCGTAACTGATCTACATCTTGAATGATGTAAATCGCAACCGGCCCAGTGGCCATTTCAATGACACTACCGGAAACATGCGCCCAGAATGTTGTATTGTCGCGGCGGATAATTTGCACTTCTTCACCAACAACCTGCTGCCGGTTGTTGACCCGGGCACAAACGTTAACAAAATCATCTTCGTTATAGAAATAACGCGCGATCGATTCACCAACCAAATTAGGCACGCCCAGCCCAAAATCACGTTCGGCAACGTTGTTAGACCACAACACCGCACCGGAAAAGTCATTATCACAAATCAGCACGCTCCCCGGAATAGCAGAAATAATTCTGCGTAAGCGATGGCGTTCTGATTGTAATGATGTTGTTAGATCAATTGATTTTTCAAGTGAGGAATTGATGCGCATCACAAGGAACCGCAACGTCAGCACTAAGAGGTTGCCTGTTAGGGTGATTTGCGCCACGCGGATGATCCAGTGTACAAACTCTAATGAGTTTTGTAAGCGAATAGGCTCAAAGCTATGCATGCCCAAATGCACCAATGCCCCGATGATTAACATCGATGCGCTGATAAATCCGGTAACATATAGACCGATTTTAAGATCAAATAGCGCCGCTGCTAAAAAGATCGCGATAATCGCATAAACGGTGCCAGAGCTCGCAATACCATAGGTTAGGAACTCTTGAACCGTGAGGAAAATAGGCAGTAATACTAGCAACCCGGCCTTGAGGTTGTAATACTTTATCGGCAGCATCGCAATCAGGCAAAGGAAGATGTAGCTCGCAATATAAACACCGATAAGCCCAAAGCTATTATCGACCCAGGCCGCATACACCGCCGGGATAACAATCAGCATACCGATCACTAAACAAGTCATCAGGACACTGTGCACAAGTCGATTCTTCAAATCAGAAAGATCATCAACTTGAAGTCTTTCATCGATTGAGATAGAAAATAATTCTTTGGTGTTCATACGACCGCGGGCGCAAAGCTCCGCAAATATTGTCTTAAGCAATAGTGGTTACAAAAAGCAAACCATTTCTGAACAATTAAGTAAACCTAACACTAAACCTAATTCTAAATATACAACAGAAAGCTGTTTTTTCGATCACGAAAAACGCATTTATTAGACATTTGTACAAAAAAACACATTATGAAAAATTTTGGCGTGTTTAAAACACATATCGCCAGTCAAAACATTGATTTAGGATTAGCCGCATTACAGATCGCCCAGAACGTCGCTTTTCCTGATCTCTCAGTTTCTCAATACTTAGCCCAGCTAGATAATCTCGCGCTGCAAGCTGCGCAAATCATGCCCATCTTTACAACAATTGAAGACCGCGCCATGGCATTGATTAACTATCTATTCAACGAACTGCCCTTCCACGGCAACGAGGCAGACTATTACGCTGCTAACAATAGCTTTCTCAATCAGGTGTTAGACATGCATACTGGCATTCCAATTAGTTTGTCTGTGCTTTATATCGAAATCAGCCGCCGTTTAGAGCTAGAAGCCTATGGTATTAGCCTGCCGGGCCATTTTGTTGTCGGCGTGCATACTGAAGATTCCCCACTGATTTTTGATGTCTTCAATCAAGGCCAAATCATGACCGTGGAAGATTGTCAGCGCTTAGTGCACGTGACGCATGGCGTTACCCAACCATTCTCATCCGAGTGGCTTGAGCCGACAGCCAATGCCGATATCTTGATCCGCATGCTTAACAATTTGCGCCAGATCTACATTCAACAAGAAGCTTGGCCAGAAGCCCTCGCTGTGGTGCAACATCTACGCGTATTGCAGCCAACCGTAACCACCCTACAACGTGATGAAGGCCTGCTGCACTACCGAACTGGATCACTGCAAAAAACAGCCTTCCATCTCAGTGAATATTTGACTAAAACGCCAGACGCCGCCGATGCCAGCACTGTTAAGCACAGCTTGAGCGTTGTGCTCAACAAGTTTGTCAAACTGAACTAATTACATTACATATTCCTGATCGTTTTGAGTATTCAGAACGTTAGCATTGCACACCTAGACCGCATTTATGTCTTTTCTTACCAACCACCGCTATTGGGAAACCCCACAAATATTTGAAATCAATAAACTCGCCGCCCATGCTCACTGGCAGCGCAGCACGGAAACGTCGCTAAATGGCACATGGAAATTCCAACTCTTTGAACGTCCAGAAGACATCCCAGACAGCCTGTTATTTTCAACCACCAGCAATCCAAACGCAGCCGATATTCGCGTGCCCGGCAACTGGACAATGCAAGGCTATGACAAGCCCATCTATACCAACGTGCAGATGCCATTTGAGTCTAACCCGCCGTTTGTGCCAGCAGAAAATCCAACGGGTGTTTATCAGCGTGTCTTTGAATATGCGGCTACTGCCGAGCAATCTCGCGCCGTTTTACGGTTTGGCGGCGTTGAATCGGCATTCTATTTATTCGTCAACGGCACCTATGTTGGCTACAGTCAGGGGTCACGCTTACCGGCAGAATTTGAGGTAACCGCGCATCTGGTCGAAGGCGAGAATCTCATCACCGCCGTTGTTATTCGCTGGTCAGACGCTAGCTATATTGAAGATCAAGACCACTGGTGGCACGCTGGAATTTATCGGGATGTCACGCTTTATACAACGCGCGCGGTCTGGCTTGAGGATTATTTTTCCCGCACCCTGCTAGATGCAACTTACACAGACGCCACCTTAGAAGTTGATATCTGGCCGCAACATTCCCACAATCAGCGGTTGCTAAATGGCTACCGTGTCTCAGTAATGCTGACCGACCCCGAATGGGACGCCACGGTTTTCATGCAAACTAAGCCGGTGCCAGACTTTGACCTAGAGCAGGTAACCTGCGTCAAATTTAGCACCACGCTTGAAGCCCCACGCTTATGGAGCTCCGAAGCGCCAAACCTGTACCAGCTTTCAATCCATGTGATCGACCCTACTGGCACCGTAATTGATCAAGCAACGCAAATGATTGGCGTCCGGCAAGTTGAAATCAAAGGCAAGGAAATTCTAATCAATGGGCAGCCGGTGATGTTCTACGGTGTCAATCGGCACGAGCACGATGAACATCACGGCAAAGTGATTAGTCGCGAGTCGATGTTGGCCGATATTAACCTGCTGAAAGCGTTCAACTTCAACGCAGTGCGCAACAGCCACTATCCCTGCACTGAAGACTGGTATGCATTATGCGACCAACACGGCCTCTATGTAATTGATGAAGCCAATATTGAATGCCATGCAAACTACAACCAACTGGCTCACCTGCCAGACTGGACAAACGCCTTTGTAGCCCGTGGCAACCGAATGGTGGCACGCACAAAAAATCACCCTAGTGTGATTATGTGGTCGTTAGGCAATGAAGCCGGTTACGGGCCAAATCAAGACGCAATGGCGGGCTGGATACGCCGCGTAGACCCAACGCGCCCCTTGCACTATGAAGGCGCAATCAGCCGCTGGAAAGGCGAAGATTGGCATAAGGGGCACAACGTTACAGATGTGGTTTGCCCAATGTATCCCACCTTAGAGGAGTTACGTGCCTACGCCCAAGATCCAGCCGCAGACCGACCATTGTTTATGTGTGAATACGCGCACTCAATGGGCAACAGCACCGGCAATCTCAAAGAATATTGGGCATTGATGGAAAGTCTGCCCGGTCTGCAAGGCGGTTTTATTTGGGATTGGGTTGATCAAGGCTTGGTCAAAATAGCAGACAATGGCAAGTCTTACTGGGCGTATGGGGGCGATTATGGGCACCCAATTAACGATAAAAACTTTTGTATCAACGGGCTCATTTGGCCAGATAGAACGCCCCATCCAGCGATGTGGGAGTGCCACAAGCTAGCGCAACCCTTTGAGATAGAAGCCGTTGACTTAGCACAACGCACGTTCAAGCTCACCAATCGACGCTTCTTCACCACGCTTGATGCGCTAAGCTTCAGCTACACGGTCTCAAATACGGCACGCACTAGCCCAGCTCAGCAATTAACGCTGCCAGCAGTTGCGCCACGGGAAAGTGTCGTGTTTCAACTCCCAGCCAAATTTGCCGCAGACGCCAACCTACTAACGTTCACAGCCCAAACGGATACCGGCCATGTTGTCGGCTGGAGCCAGTGTACGCTCGCGCCGCTGACCAATCGTATGTCAAATCAACAGCGGAACGACAAAGTAACGCTCGCAAAATTTACAGAGTCTGGGCTGCACATCGGGGACCTCCTGCGCGCTGGAACGTTGCAAGTTTGGCGTGCACCAACCGATAACGATGGTTTTCAATTTGAAGCCGAGCGGGATGACAAAGACTTGTATCACTGGCAAAAAGCTGGTTTAGATCAGCTCCGCATCACCGGCCAGACGCAATCACAAGCAGACCAAACACAGCAAATCCATTTAGAAACGACTTACGGAACGCCTGCGTTCGAAAATGCATTCACCGTTGTTCACAACTTGTCACAAGCCGGTCAGCAGTTGCATCTCCAAACAACCATTACATGCAACCCAGCTTTACCAACGCTGCCTCGGTTAGGCCTACGCTTCACATTCCCAAAAACCTTAGATACCGTGCAATGGTTTGGCCGCGGCCCACATGAAAATTATCAAGACCGCAACGCAGGCGCAGCACTTGGGCATTGGCAATCGACGGTAGAAGACGCCTATGTGCCTTATATTCTGCCCCAAAACAATGGCAACCGAACTGACACCCATTGGATCGCCCTCACCAATAACAAGCAGCATGGCATTCTATTGAAAATGGAGACACCGCTTGAATTTACCGTTAGTCCATATACCGAAGATCAGCTAACTGCTGCCACGCACACAGCCAACTTGCCAGAAAACGAAGCCTACTACCTCAGCCTAGACTGGCGTCAGGCCGGGCTAGGCGGCGCAAGTTGCGGCCCCGGTACGCTGCCTCAATACAAAGTCTCACCAAGCACGGTGTCATTTGGCATTCAAATTCAACTGCTAACTTCACAAGCAGAGCTTGCAACGGCGCTAGCAATATAAACAATTTGTTGCCTAAAATGCGGTACAAAAATGTTGTGTGAAGAATTAGAAAAGTTATGGTTTTTCTAACAGTTTCTAAAGGTAAAATCGATAAATGAGTTCTTTAAGAAAGAACGCGTTTGTATGGCGTTACACGTTGCGTTATAAGTCCGTTATAAGCCTTAAAAGTGGGTCAACAACGGCAAAACACTCGTGTACAATCGCGCCATGTCCATATCATTTAGTCGCTGGTTACAAGAGAAATATGAAGAGTGGCAACAACACCGTGATCATGCCAGATCCGCGAGCCACTTTGCTGATTACCTCAACACAAGCGGGGCAAATCTAAGCCGTTGGATGAATGGCAAGGTTGTGCCAGCTGGTCGGCATGTTGACCATCTTGCAGAAACCTTAGGGCCTGAAGTCTATGATGTATTAGGGCTTTTACGTCCAGATCCAACATTACGCCAAATCGTTGGCAAATGGCACACGCTTAGCCCTAAACAGCAGGAAAAACTTGCTGCTGACGTTGACGCAATGAGCGGTTTACATCACCCACGCCAATTGGCCAGTTAAAGTTGCGCTGGGTAGCACGTTGAAAACAAAATGACGTGTTTGTCAGTGTAACCGCAACCCGTTTGTGGCACACATGTAAATTAATTCAAAAACGGAGTGCAGGTCACTCCGTTTTTTGATTCTTGATGTTAGGGCTTGGGCTAGCCTATCCCCGCCCAAGCGCCGCTTTTTGAATATCAATGAGCTCTGCAATGCCGTGCTCTGCATAATCTAGCATCTTGTTCAGGTGCCCCCGGCTAAACGGCTGACCTTCGGCTGTGCCCTGCACTTCAATCAGCTTGCCAGACGCCGTCATAACAATATTCGCATCCACGTCTGCTTTTGAATCTTCGCTATAACAAAGGTCTAGCAGCACATTGCCGCTCACCACGCCCACGCTAATGGCAGCCATGCCATTGCCAAGCACTCTAGCTGGCAATTTACCCGCATCAATAGCCCCTTGTAACGCCAGCGCCACGGCAACATAACTACCGGTAATCGCAGCCGTACGTGTGCCTCCATCGGCCTGTAAAACGTCGCAATCGACAATGCACATCCGCTCACCCATAATTGACAAATCAAACGCAGCCCGTAAGCTACGCCCAATCAGGCGTTTGATTTCTTGCGTGCGGCCAGAAAGCCCAGACGTTTCGCGGCGCGTTCGGGTATGCGTAGAGCGCGGCAGCATAGAGTATTCAGCCGTAATCCAGCCCTTACCAGAGCCCTTCATCCAACGTGGCACTGATTCCTCTAAGGTGGCGTTACATAGGACGCGTGTGTTGCCCATTTCGATTAAACAAGACCCTTCTGGATAGTCAATGAAGTCTGTTGTGATTGTTACTGGACGAATCTGATGTGGCTTACGGCCATCGCTGCGTTGCATAAATTTAGGCTCCCTTTGAGAAAAGTCTTACTTTAGTGGAAAATGTTGTGATTTTCAAATAGCATTCAAACGACATCTGTGCTATCTTATTATGGGTTTTAAGAATTTGCTGCTTGAACAATCCAAATTGTTTGCACTAAGTATTGAATTCCCGTTTTACAGTCACTTTTCAGATGTATATGTATTTTGCTGAGTTGTTAACAGCTAGATCCAGAAAATTGACTTACCTTATTGACTTGTTGGAAAAGGGACAAACTCCATAATGGAATTGCATGAAAGATTTCGCGGCGCGTTGCTTGGTTTAGCCATTGGCGATGCACTAGGTGCAGCAATTGAATTTAAAGAACCAGGCACATTTGAGCCAGTAACCGGAATGCGTGGGGGCGGGCCTTTTGATCTGGAACCAGGCTACTGGACAGACGACACATCATTGGCGCTCTGTATGGCCGAAAGCCTAATTGAAAAGCAGCGCTTTGATGCTGTAGATCAGCTAAACCGCTATGTACAGTGGTATCAAGAAGGCCGCCTTAGCAGCACTGGCAGCGCTTTTGACATTGGTAAAATAACCAAAGGGTCACTAGAAAAATTCTTAGAAGTGCATACGCCTTACTGCGGCCCGACTGACCCAGATACGGCTGGCAACGGCTCCCTAATGCGCTTGTGCCCTGTTCCCATGTATTTTGTAAACAATGCTGCCAAGGCATTAGTTCTATGTGGCAACAGCTCACGCACCACGCATGCTGCGCCTGCATCAGTGGATAGCTGCCGTTACTTCGGCGCGTTGTTATTCGGCGCATTCCACGAAGTCGATAAAGCGAAATTACTAAGCGATCACTATTGCCCAAAAGCTGGTTACTGGAAACAACACCCACTAATGCCAGACGTAGATGCAATCGCCTCAGGTAACTATAAAGAAAAAGAACCGCCTGCCATCAAAAGCTCAGGCTATGTTGTAGATACGCTTGAAGCCGTGCTGTGGGCATTCCACACCACAGACAACTTCAAAGACGGTATGCTAAAAGCCGTCAACCTAGGCAATGATGCTGATACGGTTGGGGCTGTCTACGGGCAATTGGCTGGGGCATATTATGGCGAAGCTGATATTCCTAGCGAATGGTTAGACACCCTAGCCCACCGCGATATGATCGTGGGATACATTGATAAATTGTACGAACTCTCACGTAGTGTCAAGTAAGCGGCGCTGGCCAAGCTGGATCTAGAAACTGTTGGATTTCAATCAAGTAGCCATCGGGGTCACGCAAAAAGCAATGGTAAATATTGTATTGCGCATTGAGTAACGGCCCTTTTTCAATTACAACGCCCTGCTTTTGTAATTGCAGCGCCCAATCCGCTACTGCCTCTGAAACGAGCGTTATGATAATGCCTTCACGGTTTGTGAAGGCATTTTTTGTTTCACAAACCCCTAAGAACGCATCGCCAGCCACGCGAAAAATATAGCAACTGCCTTGATCTAAAACTAACTCTAACCCAAGTTGCCCGCCATAAAACGCCGCAGACGCCTTCAGATCACTAACATAAATAAACGTTACAAATTGAGAAAATGTGTTTGCCATGCAGGCATAATAACAAAAAAGCGCACCCAGCTAGGTGCGCTTTTTAGATCGATATTCAATTGTACGGTCTTTCAACTGCACAAAGAGTGTTGCTTACACGCTATGGGCAAGGAATGAACTGGTTGAAGACACGCGTGGCTTGCTGACCATCTCCACTTTCTACTGTAAGTGCAAATGAGTAAGCTTGATTGCAGTCTGCCAATACGTCAAATTCAATGTCACCAA
This sequence comes from Anaerolineales bacterium, assembly GCA_020630175.1. Taxonomy (GTDB): domain Bacteria; phylum Chloroflexota; class Anaerolineae; order Anaerolineales; family UBA6668; genus JAHDIM01. Next base: position 37,779 of record JAHDBW010000003.1, on the reverse strand, counting down.
ATTCGCCCCCGACCCGTGAATTCAGGTGGGCATTGCGCGGCACAATCGGAATGTTGTTGATCAAAATTCGATGTGGCGCTTTACCCCCCGCAACCTCAGCAGTGAAGGTGACACAAGCCTCCGTACTGCCACGGCTAAATCCATTATGGTAATGCACATATGCAACATCTAGGGTATTTATGCTAAGCGGCCCACTAAGTGACTGTAAGACATCGCTTAATGAAACTGATAAGGAACCACAGCTCAGTACAACAGAATTTGGTGCAACCCGTAGGTTACTCCCAGACAAGCTGGCTGTAGCCACTGTCAGCGCTTGGTTAGTCGTGCTGGCAGGTGTTGGCAGCGCAACCCCAAGGACTTCTGTATCTGTTTCCGCACCCTCTTCTAATGCCTCAGCAACGTCAGCAATTTCAGCTTGGACAGCCGTAGCATTGCCCGCTGTGTTGACATCAAATGTTGAAGCAAAGTCAATTGTTGTTGCGTCAGTAGTGAGTTGGGCATCATCTGGCAATGGTAACAGTGCCGGGAGCAGGTAGACAACGCCGTTAGACGTTTCGATACTGCTTGCCGCACTGATGGGAACACCATTGACCGCTAATGCTGACCCAGATCCGGTCACGCTAATGCCTGCGCCTGAATAAGACGCCACGGCACTTTGATTAGCAAGCTCTGCCATTGTGTAACGCTCTGGCACAATGTGGTAATGCACAATCGTGTTCATAAATGCCAAGTTATTCAACAGGTCACCACGTGCACTTGATGAAAGCTGTTGAAATGCAGCATTTGTTGGAACAAAAACCGTGTATCGCCCCACATAATCCAAATCGTCTAACAATTCTGCAGTGCGTGCCGCAATAAGGAACGTAGACAAGCGCGGATCGCTTGCGAGCACGTCTGCAACGGAGTCAGTCCCTACAAAATGTTCACCGGGAATGATGAGCGTTTCGCCAGGAATCAACACGTTTGGACGAAAGACCAACTGCGGGTTAGCGCCGATGATAACGCTTGGGTGCATCCCAAACCGCCGTCCAAGGTGGGATAGATTGTCTCCACTTTGCACAACATACTCTGTTGTTGCCTTAACCGAGTCTTGTGCCGCAGGCGCAGCAAGCACCGGTGCAGCAAAGATTGCCACTAGTACAACCAGGAGCACACTTAACTGTAGCTTCAATTTAGTTAGCAATTTCATAAATACCTTTGAGTTCTCTTAAAATACAACTGGATACTCAAGCACAGATGATCACGCCGCGCCTTAGTAATAACAATCTGATTGATATGTGAATGATCGTAGCATTCAGCCCACTGCCCAATAGCCTCTCTGGTTTAGAGCGTTTCTAAGCTATCGCTATTGAAAGCTGCGCAGTTTTATATTCCCCTCTCTATGCCACTTATATATTGGCAGGAAACATAAACCACACTATCGATCTTCGTGTTACAACGGTTACATCTGATCTAATATTCATAACAACGCCTCTCTCTGTTGTTGCTAGAAACATAAACCCGCTGTAATAGGTCGTAACGCATATTTACATTTTGTGATTACAAAAGATTGTTGTGATCAAATCGGATAGTTAGGAAGTCTTTCCGCCGCATCAATTCAGATCCTCTCTCGGCGTTTAAAGCCGCATCTAAACAAAAAATAGCTGGAAAGCCCCTGTGAGTGTGTCGTGATTGATTATAGAGAGAGATCTTTAGCATTGCTGTTATAAGTTTGTTATAAAACATAAGCACCTCCGCCAACCATCAACAGAATCAGAATCTAAAAACGCATTGTCAAAAGACAATGCGCTCTAGCGGTCAAGCTAAGACCAAAACATCGATGGCAACTGTCCGGCAACTTCCCTCATCCAAGGGCATTTATAAGCTGCTGCTGTTGAACCATATCGGTTGTGTCATTCCGAAAAGAATCCTCTCTCGGCCAAGGCCGAACACTACTTCATCATGGGTACAACTAAATGATGCGCGGGTATTATAGTGATTTACAAGGCATGCATAGTTATAACCTTGTTATAAACGCGGAGTACTCACCGCCTATCCAGATTATGAAATTTCGCCTATAATACGAACGCGTGTTCTGAGACATGAGTATAAACATCCAAGCCATCACCCACCAAATTCAAGACGCTGGTAATGCGATTGCAGATCGTATTACGCAACACAGCAAATTGATTCCAGCCGCGCTGATTCAACTCAACGCCGCTAGCGCTATGCAAGATTTGCATGCAAAAGCTGAAATCGCGGCCGCCAGCAGAGAATGGAGTGGCGCGAAGCCGACTGGTGAAAATGTTGCCGCAACCTTTCCTTGCCCTGCACAAACGCCTAGAGCAACGGTGATCGCTGTTGATGGGTCTCAAATCTATCCCGATAAACATTCTGCATTGCAATACTACTTGTTAAACATTGGCGCTTTTATTATCCAGATTGGCTCTGGTGAAGCCCCAACCGTTGTGCGCAATACCGTGCTTGCCGCATCAAATGAAGATGTATTGGTAGACGGACGTATGGTGACGGTGCCGCTGGTCAACTTACGTCGCACTGTGGCAGAAATGGAAGGCCTGACCGAACTCAGCCTTGACACGGGAACAGCCTCGCCACACCCAGTTGTCAGCTTGATCGACGGGCCAATCGCACTCCGCACGCAAGGGGAAGGCATTTCGGCGCGTGAAACTGGCTATCTTTATAACCGACACCTAAAAGCAATGGACCGCTTAGCCGATTGCGACTGCGCGTTGGCAGGCTATGTAGACCAACCTGGCGGCAGTCCAGTTTTGAATCTGCTGTGGCTGTCTAGCTTTGAAATAGACGCATTAGACGTTGCAATTGAAGCAAAAGAGCCGCCCTTTGGTGGTGTCTCTGATCGAGCCGTGTTTCAAAAACACTTGGGACCGGGGGAGCGATCCGCCATTTTCCAAACAACATCGGGCTGGAATGAGCCCTATCGCAAGCGCACCTTACAAGAAAGAGCCAATCAAACGCATAGCATTCACATTTTCTATTTGAATGTCAGCTTGGTTGCTGAAACACCAGTCGTGGTGCGCGTAGAAATACCAGAGTGGATTGCGACCAATCCAGAGCAAATCGCCCTGTTACATGCAACCTTGGTCAGCCAATCACAATACACCGCTGGCGTGCACTACCCATATGCACTGGCACGCGCCGATGGTGAAGCTGTCATTCAAACGCAAGATCGCACGGTCGTAGAAAATATGCTGACCCGCGAACTGTTAAAGAAGAACATCGTGCCGCACAAGTCTGCCAAACTAAAACTGAAAGGGTCTACCAGACCCAAACGCCGCAAAAAACGTAGATAACTATCATGTCGCCTATTCAAATCGGGCAGCTATTACATAGCTCTATTCAGAGCTTCACCTTTGGCTGTGCTATTCCTAAACCAGAGATGCCCCATTTTGGTGCATTTGTAAAAGTTCCTATTCAAAACGGCACTGCGCACGCCATTGGCACCATCTATAACATTGTTTTAGAAGATGATGACCTTGTGCGGCAGATTGTTGGCAATCAAGACACGCCGATTGAAATCATTCAAGATCAGCGGCAGCGTCAAATGCCGATTGAGGTAAGCGTGCTAACGCTTGGCTATATGCAAGGCACAAAAGTACGCACGGGCTTGCCACCGCAACCGCCGCTCACGCTGAGCCACATTGCGCTGTGCGAACATACCGAAATTGCCGCGCTCACAAGTGATTTCAACTTTCTAAGGTTGATCTTCCAAGCCAGTGACGCCCCCACAGATGAACTAACCGTGCGCGTCCTAGAACAAGCCGCGCAAGCCCACCCAAATCGGGCGCAATATCTACGCACCGCTGGGCAATATTTAGCCCAGTTAATGGGGAACGACTTCCAACGTCTGGACACCATCTTACGCCGCTTGGAGAGCTTACTATGAGCGACTTAGACGATTTTTTACCACGCGATGAAGACAATCGCCCCATCGGATTAGAAAATGACACTGCCAGTGAGGAAGCGCGCGTACGCCTCGGCGTTGTGGTTGGCGGTTCGCTTTCTAAGGGCATTACGGTCAAACTAGACAGCAGTTCTGCCGTTGGCCAAACCATTGAAGACATGGCCGTTGGGCGTTACGTTGTGGCGCAAGGGCTTACGAAGCGGAAGTTCTTCTCAATTGTGACGGACATCATCTTAGATAACACCAATCCAGCCATTGAGCAAACGCCACCAGACCCAAGCAGCCCATTCTTAGCGGACATTTATCGCGCAACCGTCGCCTATGGTCGCGCCAACATCTCACCAATGTTGATGTTAGAAGAAGACGCCAAAGAACCGCGTCCTAACAAGACCATTCCAGCGCACTTTTCACCGGTCTTCAAAGCCACTGAAGAGGACGTAAACCAAGTCTTTGGTGAAGAAGATGACGACCACTTTTACATCGGGTCACCGCTGGATATGGATGGCGTCAAGGTCAACCTTGATCTAGATCGCTTTGTAGAACGGTCTTCAGGCGTGTTTGGCAAGAGCGGGACCGGGAAATCCTTTATCACCCGGACCTTGTTAGCCGCCGTGATTGCAAAGCAAAAAGCCTCTTGTCTGATTTTTGACATGCACAGCGATTATGGCTGGGAAATCACGAATGAGCGTGGCAAAACGTGGAAAGGGCTAACCCAGATCCTTGCGTCCAATCGCCCTAGCCTATACACCTTGGATGCAGAAACATCGCGCGCGCGGAACAACACAATTTCAGGTGAATTCCAAATTCAATATTCAGATATTGAGCCCGCCGATGTAGAAATGCTCAGCAGCATGCTGAACCTGTCCGACGTGCAAACGGGCGCACTCTATTATTTACGCCGCAAATTAGGCAAAGACTGGGTCGCCAAGTTACTTGATGAAAAAGGCAGTGACGAAATCGACACGATTATTGATGAAGGCATGTTGGTCAAAGGCACGTTGAGTGCTATCCAACGGAAGTTTGAACTATTCCGGCGCATGGATTTTCTCGTTGAAAAAAGTAGCAACAATGTTGTTACCGAAATCTTCGACAAGCTCACCAATGGCACCAGTGTCGTGCTCGAATTTGGCAAGCATGGGGATAATCTACCCGCCTATATGCTGGTTGCAAATTACCTCACGCGCCGCGTTCACCAGCGTTATGTTGAGGCGAAAAACAAGGCGACAACCCAAAAAGGCGCGCAACCCAAACCGCTGATGATTGTGATCGAAGAAGCGCACAAGTTTCTTGATCCAGAAATTGCAAAACACACAATTTTTGGCACGATTGCCCGTGAGCTACGCAAGTACAACGTCACTTTGTTAGTCGTAGATCAGCGCCCAAGCGGAATCGATGATGAAGTCATGAGCCAGATCGGCACGCGCGTCACCGCCCTGCTTGATAACGAAGCTGATATTCGCGCAGTGTTCTCTGGGGTTAGTGGCGCAAGCTCACTACGTGAAGTGTTAGCCCGGCTAGATACGCAACAGCAAGCATTGATATTAGGCCATGCAGTGCCGATGCCAGTTGTGATCAAAACCCGCGACTATGACGAAACGCTTTATCGTGCGGTTGGGTATCTAAATGAAGACGACCAGCAAACTGCCTATGAAAGTGCTAAAAGTGATTTCGATGAAGGGTACCTGTAGCACAACACCAAACAGTCTAGACTAAGCAGCTAGTCTTTACGACAACAGCAAAAAAACACAGCCGGTAACAATACCGACAGTCTTGTAACGTGGCGCAAAAATTGCAAAAACACAAGCAATATCACCTGATAAACAATGTATTCTTCGAAATACTTTACAAAATCAGGTAAACCTAACCAATTAGATTCCAACTTTATTCTAATTTCTGCTATATTTGAATGACCATGCTAGAGCCATCTTACGCATTGGTCGGCTTGCTGCTTATTTCAGCAAGTTTGTGCCTATTTTTTGCGGTATTCGCCTACACACGTTCTGGAAAGCCAGGATCACAACCATTTACCTTATTGACGCTAGGATGCGCAATTTGGTGTCTTGGCTATGCGTTAGAAATCTGGAACGACGAGGTCAACGCCAAAATTGTCTGGGCGGCGGTACAGTATATTGGCATCACCACAATCCCCGTCATGTGGTTAGGCTTCGCAGCTGAATACGCTGGTTATGAACCCTTTACAAAACACCGCAACCGCTACGTTGGCTTACTGCTAATTGTGCCGCTCGTGACCATCTTCTTGATGTTCACAAACGCTAGTCACAACCTGATCTGGGATGAGTATCAGCTCGTCAGCTTCTCACGTTTCTCCTTAATTGAAGTCTTGAGCTATGGGCAATGGTTCAACGTTAATGCAGCTTACAGTTATATATTGCTGCTGATTGGCTCAATTATGCTGGTGCGCAAGCTGTTTAGAGGGCGTCGCACCACCTACTCGTGGCAAGTTATCTTTATCGTCTTGGGTGTACTTGTGCCGTGGCTTTCCAACGCACTATACCTTTCTGGCCGCAGTCCGTTTGGGCTAATTGATCCTTCCCCATTTGCATTTACACTAACCGCATTCTTCCTAGCATTAGGCGTGTTCTGGTTTGGCCTGTTGGATGTGGTCCCAATTGCACGGCAAGCGGTATTAGACCGTTTGGCCGATGCCGTGATTGTATTAGACCCAGAAATGCGTGCTGTTGAAATCAATCCGGTTGCACGTGAGATGTTTAGCGTTGGGGATAAAGGAAACTTTGGCAAACCCGCCGCGTTGTTATTCCAAAACTATCCGCAAGTCTTGCAATTGCTAAAGAACAATGTTCCAAAGCAAATGCAAATTGCCCTCGAGATTCAGTCTGATATCCGCACCACAGAAATGCGCGAATACGATCTGCACTATTCGCATGTTCAAAACCGCAAAGATGACAACATTCCAGTTGGGCATATTTTGGTGTTTCACGATATTACAGAATTGCGACGCACTGCCCGCCAATTGGAATACGCCAACGAAAAACTCGAAGCAAACGTACAAACACGCACATTAGAACTTGCAACAGTCAACCAAGAGCTTGAGATGGAACGCCATAGCTTGGCCCAACGCGTTAGCGAACGCACGCATGAGCTTGGCGCAGTAAACAATGAATTGCAAAGCGCGCTGCTTGCAAAAGATCAGTTCTTGGCCAACATGGGTCACGAACTCCGCACGCCGCTAAACGCGATCTTAGGCATGTCTGAGTCGTTAGATGCAGATATTTACGGTGCCCTCAGTCCAGAACAGCGCAAATCCGTCAATTTGATTCATCAAAGTGGCAGCGCCCTGCTCGACCTTATCAATGTCATTCTAGATATTACGCGCAGTGACACGCGTGAATTAGAAATTTTTCCAGATGAATTTTTGGTCAGTGACATTTGCCAAAGCGCGCTAGATGTTATTGCGGAAACCGCAAAAGAGAAAAACATCCGCGTCAAATACTCACCTTCACCTGACATCACATCAATTTATGCTGATGAGCAACGCTTGCGTCAAATGCTGCTTATCTTGCTCAACAACGCCGTGAAATTTACCCCTCCCGGCGGTCGCATTGGGCTAAAAACAAGCTTGAACCGCAATACGTCGCAAATCAAGTTTATGGTGGGTGATACCGGCCCCGGCATTCCTGTCGCAGATCAACAGCGGCTATTTCAGCCGTTTGTACAGCTAGACGCTGGGCTAGACCGCCGCCACGATGGATCAGGCTTAGGGCTGGCACTAGTAAAGCGACTTGCAGAGTTGCATCAAGGCGAAGTTACTTTACAGAGCATCCCTGGGAAGGGCTCGCAGTTCAGCATTACGCTACCTGCCCGCTACGACACAACAATTGCAACCAACAACTTAGATACAACCAACTCCCTTGTGCACACCACGCGACAAATTGCACAACCTGCAACAACTGGCTCAATTTATTAGTTGCCTCATTCCATTCAGTTTTCAAAATATCAGGCGCTTGGCAACACGTACATTGTGGTGCCAGCCAGTGCAGTCGCAACGCATACCGAAGCAGACATTGCACGCTGGCTATGCCACACTGACTTTGGCGTAGGCAGTGACGGCCTGCTTATTGATTATGGCTCCGCTGCGGCTGGCGTGGCAAAACTGCGCATTTTCAATCCAGATGGCAGCGAAGCAGAAACCAGCGGCAACGGCCTAAGAATTTTTGCGCGGTACTTATTCGACGCTGACCCAGCCTTAACCACCATCGTCCTGCAAACCCCATTTGCTAAAAGGCGTGCCACTAAGCTATCTAATGCATTAATCAAAATTGAGATGGGCACTGCAACCATTGCCCCCGCAATAAAAAGCCTCACCCTGCCAGATCAAACGCAAATTCAATACCTACCGGTCTCAATGGGTAACCCACACTGTGTTGTGTTAGGCCAGCCCGCAACAAAAGCGACTGCGCTAGCGCTCGGTCCATCTATCGAAACCCACGCCAACTTCCCTAATCGAACCAACGTTCAGTTCTTAGAACGCGTTGATCAAGACACTATCAAAATTGAAATTTGGGAGCGCGGCGCTGGTTACACATTGTCATCTGGCAGCAGCAGTTGCGCCGCCGCTGCCGCCGCAAATCAGTTGCAATATGTAAAAAATCAGGTAACTGTACAAACCTGCGGTGGATTGCTTAATGTTGATATTTCTAACCAAAACACTATTCTGTTAACTGGATCAGTGACCCCTATTGCATCTGGAAACGCATTTCCCCCTTCAAAACAGGCGCTTTAGATACTTCAATAAACAAACCTTTATCTAACCTTAGTGAACCACTAGTATAAATATCACTTGCATCTGAGGTTAGAAATGGTTACTATTTAGTTTGTAACCCGTGTGTTTTTGTCATGATGCACAAAAAACACAACGTGGATATTGCTCGCGTCACAATGAAAAATTTATAGTTCAAGTCAATCTTTCAACCAAGACTTTGAAACTACCTTAAACAGGCGCTTGTTGTTTCCACATCTAATCCCTTTATTTACATCGACTTGATGCAAATAAGACACAGCTAATCAAAAAGTTTCGGTTTCTAGACAATATTAATTATGAATTACCCAGATGCTTTAATACGTTTGCAGGAACACGCCAATCCCGCTGGTCAAATCCAAGGCCATCCACACTCAGACCGCAGTTTTGTTTATGCCCTACACTGCGCAGATGTCACTGGTAAACGCGTCGATATCACCCCCCACGTTGAAGACATACTTCGCTGCCTCCGTGTTATCGAACAACACCACAACCCACAAACTGAAAATTATGTTCCTTGTGAACTTCCCTATGCGCTGCAATATGCAATCTCTGGGATTTTGGTTGCCGGTTTCAACTACACCAGTCGCTGGCAAGAGCTCAATAAATTTGAGCGCGAAACGCGTGACAACATCATGACTCAAATTCGCGCAGTTGCGCTGGCTTGGGATAACGTGCTTACCACAAGCATTGATCTTACAAAGGTTGAAGACTTTCACTTCAGCCCATATCCCCAGCCTGCCCAAGAGCTAGTGTTGCAATAACATTGCAGTGAAACTTAAACGAAAAAGGCGCTCCAACTGGAGCGCCTTTTTTATTTCTATTAGCTTTGCAATTTAGCGGTTATTGCTCAATGATCTGAGACGTGCCCGCCCGCAGCGTATCGATAAGTTCATCGGCTAAGCCAAGATGTTCCCACACTGTTGAGAGCGCTTGGGTCTGATCATCGGTCAAATCGCCTAAATCCCCTTGGGCTAGGCTTTCAATGCCAGAAAGTGCCTTTTTGACCGGTTTATCTAAAATCTCGCCAAGCCTAATCAGCATATCATCACGGCCTTTTTCGCCAGAGATAATCTCTTGATTGAGCATGTCTAATTTTTCAGCACGCAATTCCAAGGCTTGGAATAAACGAATATTAACAACGGCTGCTGACGCATAGTCTGCAACTGCGGCTAACATCGTTTTATCACGATCGCCAAACGGTTGATCTTCATGCCGGGCCATCACAATCGTGCCAACCGGCTGATCTTTTACCATAATCGGCACAACCAACGCTGTTTTTGCAAAGCGGCCAAGCAAGAACTTCTCAAGCCGCGACCCATGTAACATCAAGGGCTGACCAGACAACATAATCATTGGCGACATGCCAGCATGCCATTTTGCGCCACGCTGCGGCACAAATTTCTTTGGCAGATCATCAGGCAGGTTTTGCGATGTTTCATAACGCAACTCGCCTGTTTTATCATCGAGCAAAAGTAGCCAGCCTACATCGGCATTTGTGACATACAAGCCAGCACTGACCAAGCGATTGAACAGCGCCTCAACGTTATTAAGGTTCGTAATGCTTTTCGCAACCCCAATCAGCGTTGTAAGCTCGCGAACGCGCTTTTCTAACGAGGTGTTAGCCAATTGCAGCTTACCCGCCATCGCAGTGCTTTCGCGTTGAATGCGAATGCTCTGCATTGCGCGGTCTACCGCAGCAACAACTTCAGCTTCACGCAATGGCTTTGTCAGGTAATCTACCGCGCCAAGCCGGAAGGCATCCAACGCGCTTTGCTCATTGCCATCTTCAACTAAGACAATTACCGGCGCATCAACACCTTGTGCTTTTAATGCGGTGATAAGGTCTTTGCCGCTAAACCCAGAAGTTTGCAGATCGGTAATCAGCAAATCCGGCGGAAATTCGCCCAGCATTTCTAAAGCGCTTGCAGCCGAATCAACAGCAACAACCGCATAGCCTGCGGGCTGTAGCGTTTCATACATGAGCAGCTCGCGGGCTGCTTCGTCTTGATCAATGACAAGAATTCTTTCTTCAGACGTCATAAAAGCATCATAACATGCCAAATATCGGCAAGCAACACGCATCAGTTGACAAAAGCAAAATACTCGAACAGTTTTATTACCAAACTAATACTAAATCTGAATATAAAAACAAGGCTTGCCCTTTACTATTAAGGAGGTAATACACACGTAGTTGTAGTCCGTATTTTAGAAGAGGTATTTTATGACAGGAAAAGTTCTTACAGCCGCATTTTTTAGCGGTGCAGTGCTGTGGCCAATTGCCGTTGTTCAAAGTATCAGTGGCTTATATACCGTCTGCGCACTAATTACGTTTTTGATTTTTGTCTCCCTATATGTGTCATCTGACATGGTCAGTTTTGGCAACGGGATCCGCATGGTGCGCCACAAAGTTACAGAAGGCATTCCGCTTATTGGAATTGTATTTCTAGCACCTGCGTTAGGGTTTGTCTTGTTACTTAGCGTAATGTTTGCCCTGATGGGCATCTTCTCGCGCAATCGTGAAGCTGCTCAAGTTCGTTGGGCACTGCTCATCGATTGGTTTTCAGACGGGGCACCCGTCACCGCGTAAGCACAAACAAGTAAGCTATAAAGAAAGCACTGTACTAATGCAGTGCTTTTTTATTTAACCCATCCAGACTGCCGCTTGCATCGAAGGCTTGAGCAGAGTACGATAATCAAAGTTAGAAAATTGTTATGACGACCATAACAATTCTGGTGGTTCCAAACAGTATCGTTTTTCAAGTGCTATGCATTCTTCACTTACATTCAAAAAGCTTTCAACTCTAATCTCAGCTTTGCTAATTGCGTTGGCAATTGGCCTTGCCGGCTGTAAATCAAACAATTCTGTCACCCCTACAAACGGGGACAATGCGTCAGCGCCAGCAACAGTTGGCCCACCGACCGCTGGCCCAACCGCCTACCCGGCAACACCAGTCCCAATGACGCCCCCAACCCCACAAGGGTAATTCAATTTGAAACAGCTGGGCAAAGCACCAACTTGGGTGCTAGTTGGCACGGGGTTGGCCGCGCTCTTGATGCTGCTGCTATGGTGGCAACCCATTGAGCGCATTGATACAGTTCAACGCCGCAATACAACAGTTTTTCATTTCAAAGATAATGACAACCAACTGCGGCAGTCATTTACCGCAACCCATCATGGGTTTTCCAAAATCAAAGTTTGGATCGCTGTCTTTGAACCTGATAAGCTCACCAACACAACCACTGTTTTCAACGCGAGCCTACTAGATCAAAATGGCGCTGTGCTTGCAACAACGCAGCAAGCCGTTACTGCACTCGCGCACAATACGATCCTCGAATTTGGCTTTCCTGCCCAGCATTTTTCAAAAGACAAGTCATATCAATTTGCAATAACAGCCAGCAATACCGCTGATGTTGTCGCCCTTTGGGGCAGTGATTATGACAGCTATCACGCTGGCACAGCCATCGCCGCTAATCCCGGCGACATTCGTTTTGAAACGCGCTATCGGCTCACCGCAACAGAAGCTGTCAGCGGCGTTTTTCAATGGCTACCGCGCTGGCTACAGGTCAGCGCCGCAACGCTAATTGGGCTAATCCTGCCGGGCTTGTTGGTGCTACAACTCCACCCGCAATACGCTAGCCTAGACCGCATTAGCAAGCTTGCCTTCGGGTTTGGGAGCGGCATTTCAGTCACCGCCCTGCTATGGCTGGGGATGACACAACTCAACCTGCGCTGGACCAGCCTAAACACGTGGCTGCTAATGCTCACGCTTAGTGGGATCTTTTTGTGGCAACGGCGCCAATCGCTCAAGCGCGTTTTTGCGCGCCCTGCATCAGATTCAGCCACAATCACCCTGCTCGTCCTCACCGGCCTGCTCTTTCTGACCCGCATCCTCAATGTGCAACATCTAGTGTTACCAGCGCTGGTAGATGTGCCCAACCACGCCTTACTCACGCGCATTCTGCTAGAGGCGGGCAACATTGCGCCAACGCTTGGGCCACAATTATTTGAGACACCGCTCTACTATCACATTGGGTTACACGCGATTGTGGGCACGCTACAACTGATGTTGCCGCACCTTGCCCTGACAGATATTTTCTTAGTTTTCACTCAATTACTTGTAATTGGCGCGGCACTGGCAGCTTATGCGTTCACCGCAAATATCACAAAGACCCGTTGGATTGGCATCATTGCTCTCATATTTGTTGGGTTTATCTCGCGCTTCCCTAATCAATTCACAGACTGGGGGCGCATTACGCAGTTAGCCGGACAAATCACGCTGCTCGTGCTCATGTGGATTGGCATCGCGTTACCGCAAACAAAATCAATCGAAAAACGTTGGCAGCTGGCGCTAATCATTGGCTGTTTAGCGGCGGGGCTAAGCATTGTTCATATTCGCGTTATTGCATTCTTCATTGTGTTCGCCGTGGCCTGTGCCCTCTTCAACTGGCGCCGTTTACCCCTCTGGACCATTGCGGGCGCAATCACGCTAGGCCTCTCTAGCCCGTGGATGTGGCGTGTGTATAGCAACGTTGTACGTCAGGCAGAATCGGCCCAAAAGGCACTCTCATCCGGCACCACGTCTTACACCAAATTCCCAGTTGACTATGTCACCTCTTTTGTAGAGCCTTACTGGCTGCCATTAGCAATCTTAGGGTTGATCCTCGCGATTTGGCACCGTCAACGCTGGGGCTTTGTTATTACGGCTTGGCTGGTCTTGCAATTTGTAATCTTGAACCTTGACCAGTTTGGGCTACGCACAACGTGGGTCATCACAAACCACACGTTCTACATTACGCTCTTTGTCCCCGCCTGTATTGCTGTGGGCTATGCCGTTTGGCACCTCATCAACACTAAGTTAGGGCTGATCTTGTGGATGCTAGTAGAGATTATTTGGGCGGGCATCACATGGCTAGCCCTCGCCCCAGACTGGCTAATTGACAGCCAAATTGTCTTCGTTCGCTTTGCGTTCTTGCTGTACATTGCATTTGCACAACCGCTCTACACTGCGTTGACCAAGCGTGAAGCAACCCTGTTTCCAGCGCTACAGCACACGTTTGCCAGATTAGCGCTAGGCATATTAATTGGGACGGTCACTATTTTTGGCCTGCGCCACAGCCTAGACGTGATTGAACCGGGCGCAGTGCTAGGCACAGAAGCTGATATGGCCGCCCTAGACTGGATCAATGCCAACACCACGCTGGACGATCACTTTCTAATCAATCTGTGGCCTTGGTATGACGGAACCGTCTGGGCTGGCGCAGATGCGGGGTATTGGATTCCGGCGGTCACTGGCCGCACCACAACCACGCCAACCTTCTGGTACACCTATAACAAGCCCTATGCCCAGCGTGTTTTTGACTTTGGCACCATCGCCTGGGAAACAACTGACGTCAACACGCCCGAATTCTTGAGTGCGCTTGCAACGGAAGGCGTCACGCACGTTTACATTGGTCCACAAGGCCAACACTTCACCCCAGATAAATTCCTCAATTCAGCGCACTATTCTCTTGTCTTCAGCAATGGATTGGCTTGGGTTTTCGCCGTAAATTAAGTACATTCACTGTATACTAACTGTTACGCTACAGTTGGCAAACAGCGCACTTACAACAACAAAACTTGCCGCACCTTAGCGTGAAACACACGCAATCCGCAGCAACACCCAACCTGCTTACACAACATTTACGATCATGAAACAACGCTTGCTCCATGTTGCATTAGTCGTCCAAGACTATGACGACGCAATTGATTTTTACTGCAACAAACTCAATTTCACCTTGATAGATGACACATATCAACCTGAGCAAGACAAACGTTGGGTTGTGGTGCGCCCACCGGGCGGCGCAGATGGCGCAAATTTATTGCTAGCGCGCGCCTCTAAGCCAGAGCAAGAGCCATTTATTGGCCGCCAAACCGGCGGACGCGTGTTCCTCTTCTTGCAAACAGACGATTTCTGGCGTGACTACAACGCTATGCTAGCCAAAGGCATTACCTTTGTAAGAGAACCAAAAGTTGCCGACTACGGCACAGTGGCAGTTTTTGAAGACCTGTACGGCAATTTGTGGGATTTACTTGAGCTTTCGTAGCTTCACTTTACTTTTATGAGCGCATCAGAATTTTCAATCGATAAACAATACAACACAAACCGCAGCAGCCCCGCAAGCTGGATTGCCGCCCACATCAAGCGACAGTGGCTGCCCTTTATTGGCATTTTCATTGGGGCTGTCGCCAATGCAATGCTGGCCGCGGTTGTGCCGTTGATGATTGGGATGGCCTTCAACGCAATTGTGCTAAACGACACGCCAGACTATGACACCGTTTGGTGGGCGGCTGGTGGCGTCTTGGCTAGCCAATTTCTACGCGCCCTGCTCCAATTCCTGCGCAACTATTCAGCTGAAGTCGTCGGCCAACGCCTAGAGCGTGATACCCGTGATGAATTTTATGGGGAGTTGGTTGGCAAGAGCATGACCTTTCATGATCTGCACCCTGTAGGCGACACTATGGCCCGCGCCACAAATGACGTGCGTGAAATCAACCTGCTGTCTAATCCGGGGTTGAACTTAGTGATTGGCTCCTTCATGTTTTTGATTATGCCGATCATTTTCTCACTGCGGATTCATCCGCAGCTTGCCCTGTTGCCCGCAGCATTTACAGTGCTGTACTTGATTGCACTCGCGCGCTATTTGCAAATGCTAAATCCAGTTGCAGAACGCGCCCGCACCGCGTTTGGTAACCTCAACGCCCGCTTAGCAGAAGCAATCGACGGCATTGAAATTGTCAAAGGGACTGCCCAAGAAAAAGCCGAAATGGCCTTGTTCAAAAAGAACGCCACCGAGTATCGCGACGCCGTGGTTGCGCAGAGCTTCATCGAAGCCCGTTACATTCCACTGTTGATGTTCGGGATTGCCAACGCAATCGGCTTTTGGCATGTCACAACCTTGTTTGAGCAAGGCACGGTAGCAATTGGGGCAATTCCAGACTATATGATCTTGCTGCAATTATTTGGGTTCCCCGTATTTGTTTCTCTATTCGCCTATTCACAAGTGGCCCTTGGCCTAGCTGGCGCCAAGCGGATATTGGAGCTAATGAATAAAAAAACCGAGCTAGATCAAAATACGGCCGGACACGACGCAGAAATTGCTGGAGCGATTACATTCGACAATGTCAGCTTTGGTTACGTGCCGGAGGTTAGCGTGCTCAACGGGATCAATTTGCAAGTGGAACCCGGTGAAACCGTTGCCATTGTTGGCCAAACCGGCACCGGCAAGACCACGTTAGTCAAGCTCGTCAATCGTATTTATGATGTCTCACAAGGCAATGTGCTGGTAGATGGGGTCAATGTACGCGACTGGAACATGGCGTCTTTGCGCCAACAAGTTTCAATTATTGAGCAAGACATCTTTCTATTCTCGCGCTCTATTGCAGATAACATCGCTTTTGGTAACGCCAACGCAACCCCAGAAATGATTCGGGACGCCGCCAAGAAAGCCCAAGCCCATGATTTTATTAGCGGCTTCAAAGATGGCTATGAAACCGTCATCGGTGAACGGGGCGTCACGCTTTCCGGCGGTCAACGGCAGCGGATTGCCTTAGCGCGGGCATTTCTGATCAAACCGCGCATTCTTATCTTGGATGATTCCACCAGTGCCATCGACAGCGCCACCGAAGACCAAATTCAACGCGCCATTCGGGAGGCCTCCCAAGGTCAAACCACGCTGTTGATTACGCATCGGCTCTCCCAAATTCGCTGGGCAGACAAGATTGTCGTGCTGCGGCATGGCCAAATTGTGGCCGCAGGCACCCACGAGTCCTTGATCGAAACCTCAGACGCCTACCGCCGTATTTTCCAACGCATTGAGGAGGCCTAAGCATGGCTAGTTTCTTTGGAAATCTAAACGCAGAAGCTTACGACCGCCAATATACCGATCGTGATTTGGTCAAACGGATTGGCACGTACCTAAGCCGTGAGAAATGGCTCTTTCTTGGGGTGACGGTTGTCATCACCATTATCGCAATCGCCCAAGCAACAATCCCGATTTTGGCCGGTCAGGCCGTTGAGCTGATTGAGACCGACCAAGCCGTACCAGTCGAAACCTTCCTGCTCTATTTCTTGGGGCTGGGCATTGGCATCTGGTGCTTGAACTACATCAAGACCATTTTGTTCGCGAGAGCCGCCGCCAATATTGTGCTAAACATGCGCAGCGATGCGTTTGAGGCCGCCCTAGAGCGGGACATGTCATTCTATGACTCGTTCTCATCAGGGCGCATTATTTCGCGTATCACCTCAGACACGCAAGAATTTGGCAACGTGCTGCGCCTAATTGGCGATATCTTGAATCAAGTCGCCGTTATTTTTATCTTGCTGTTTGTGCTGTCACGCATTTCATTTTCACTAACAACAGTCTTGCTGGTTGTGTCACCGATCATTTTCTTGATGGCACTAGGCTGGCGCCGAGCAGCCCGCCGCATGACCGGCGACGGCTTCCGCGCAATTGGCAATGTGAATGCATCTATTCAAGAAGCGGTCACCGGCATTAGCGTTGCCAAAAACTTCCGCCAAGAAGCCTCACTCTATACCGAGTTCAATGCAATCAATCAGTCGTCTTATGTTGTCAACCTAAAGCGTGGCGCATTGTTCGCAACCGTCTTTCCAGCGCTAAGCACCATGTCTGCGGTGACGTTTGGGGCGCTGATCTGGTTTGGTGGCTTGGCCGCTGGCGCAGGCACCATTACGGCGGGCGCCTGGTTCTTATTCCTCAGCACGGTAGATCGGTTCTTCTTCCCAATGATCCAACTCTCAGCATTTTGGAGCCAGTTGCAAGGTGGTCTATCTGCCGCTGAACGGATTTTTGCCTTGATTGATGCTGAACCAACCGTCAAACAAATCGCAGATAACAAGCCGCCGACGCTAAAAGGCCATATCGAGTTTGACGCTGTAGATTTCCGTTACACTGAACAAGAGCGTATCCTTGAGCAATTTTCGCTCGACATCAAACCCGGTGAAAGCATTGCCCTTGTGGGCCACACTGGTGCGGGTAAGTCATCACTTGCCAAGCTGATCTCGCGCTTTTATGAATTCCAAGGCGGTGAAATCCGCATTGATGATGCCAACATTCGCAGCTTTGACCTCGAAGCCTACCGCCAGCAATTGGGGATTGTGTCGCAAGTGCCTTTCTTGTTTAGCGGCACAGTTGCAGACAACATTCGCTACGGTGCGCCCGATATTAACCGGACAGACATCGTCAATGTTGCCAACCAGATTGGGAATGGGGAATGGCTAGAAACCTTACCAAACGGCCTAGATAGTGACGTTGGCGAACGCGGCGGACGGCTATCAATGGGACAGCGGCAGCTCGTTGCACTGACCCGTGTGTTGGTGCAAAACCCAGCCATTTTCATTCTAGATGAAGCCACCGCCAGCATTGATCCGTTTACAGAAACGCAAATTCAAGACGCGCTAGATCTCGTACTGGCCGGACGGACAAGCATTCTAATTGCACACCGCCTTTCAACCGTCCGCAGCGCAGACCGGATTATTGTGCTTTCAGACGGCGCAATTATTGAACAAGGCAGCCACGCGCAATTGATCGCGCAAGACGGCCACTATGCTGAACTGTACAACACCTATTTCCGGCATCAATCGCTGGATTACAAACCGTGGGAAGAATAAGCCGCAGTTCAACGAAATTCGTCCTGAATATCAGTATGGAATCAAGCATGGCTTTGCTAAAATAAGCACTAATGACTGACTTACAAACGCCGTTAGCGGAATATCACACATCACGCGCCCGAATTCGATTTTGGTTACTGCTTGGCATTTTCTTCTTTTTGCTTGGCATTGGCCTGAGTTTCTTAGGCGTCTTGTCTTACCGAAGTTTTGTCTACAACCAAATGCGTCCCGCAATGATCCTAGGGCCATTAGCTGGCGTTTGTGGCGTTTGGGCACTGCTCAACTGGTGGTCTTGGCGTGATATTCACGTCTTTGAATATTTAGAAGGGCTGGTCATTCGGCAAGGCAAACGCGAAGACGCCATCCCATGGGATGAAATTGAAGAAGTTCAGCAAATGGTCAATGCGCCAACGGATAAAGAGATGCTCTATTCCTATCGCATTAAGACCAAAACCAATGGACCTTACGTCATCGACAACCGCCTGCCGGGCGTCAATCAGTTGGGCACATCAATTCAAAAGCATGTAACGCATCATCAATACCAAATCAGCAAAGCCAAATTTGAAAGTGGGCAAGCTGTAGTATTTGGCCCGCTAACCTTGCGGCAATCTGGCTTACAAAAAGGCGAACATCAAATTCAATGGGACGCCCTCGCGCCAGTTGCCATTCATGACGGATTACTGATTATTCGCCAAAAAGGCGTGGTGATGCCGTTGATGAAGCTGCGCCTAAGTTCATTTCCGAATTTGTATGTGATGCTTTCTATTCTGCATAGCCTGATCGGATTTGACCAACCAGAACAACTGCCAGTTTCTATTCCGCCAGACGTCCCAGCGGAAGCCCCACTGCCCTTTCCAGAGGAAACATCATGAAGCGAGCTGTAAGCGTAAGCCTTGGGTCACCAACGCGTGACAAAGTCATTGACGTTGAATTACTTGGGGAACAGATCCGGATTGAGCGCATTGGCGTGAACGGCGATGAGGCCTTAGCGCGAAAAACTTTCGCCGACCTAGACGATAAAGTTGATGCCTTTGGCGTTGGCGGGATTGATCTTTATATCTACACGCCGTGGAAGAATTACCCACTGCACGCCGCCCACAAGCTAATTACAGACGTCAAACAAACGCCAGTTGTTGATGGTGGCGGCTTACGTGAAACGCTCGAAGCCCGCGTTTTGGGCTATGTCGAAGCGCAACTTGGCAGTGATATTCCAGAAAAATCTGTGTATCTTGTCAATGGGATTTCGCGCTATGGCATGACGATGTCCTTTGTGGAGCGCGGCTATGACTGCACCTATGGTGACCTCATGACCGGCTTAGACATTCCAATTGCGCTCAACAGCATTGGCGCGGTGAACATGGCCGGCAAACTGCTGATGCCAATCGCAGGCCGGTTGCCGCTCAGCATGCTCTACCCAACCGGTGATAAGCAAGAAGAAATCGTGCCTAAGTATCAAAAGCACTATCTGGGCAACGCCATCATTGCCGGTGACTGGCTCTATATCAAGCGCAACATGCCGCTAGAGCTGCCCGGCAAAATTATCATCACAAACACCACCACCCCAGACGACATGGAGCTGCTCCGGCAACGCGGGGCAAGTTATTTGGTCACCAGTACAGTCAACTTAGACGGGCGCACCTTTGGCACAAACATGATGGAAGCTGCTCTCGTTGCGCTAGCAGGCAAAGGCCGCGAACTTACCCACGCCGAACTCGACGATTTGCTTGACCAGCTCGGCTTTGTGCCAGAAATCACCAAGCTCAACTAACATGATCAACGCAATTATTGGCGCTGGCGGCGCGATCAAACCTGATGAGTCGCTGGCAGAAATTGCAACCGTCGGCACCCCTAAAGCGCTGCTAACCATCGCTGGCAAGCGCATGGTGGACTGGGTCCTAGACGCCGTTGCAGCCAGTGAAAAGGTTGATAACATCATTGTTGTGGGGCTGACTGAAGCCGACAACCTCAACAGTCATGGCAAACCTCTGCATTTTGTAGCAGATCACGGCAGCTTGTTTGAAAACGTCAAAGCTGGTGGTAAAGCTTCAGGCAACATTAGCCCAACCCACAAACAAGTCGCGTGGATTAGCGCCGACATTCCCATGATCAGTACCGCAATGCTGGATTGGTGCATTACCCAAGCCGCAGCGGCCGATCACGAGCTGTTCTATACGCTGATTGAAAAACAAACAATGGAAGCCCGCTTCCCAAATTCTAAACGCACCTTTACCAAGCTCAAGGGTCAAGAAGTGTGCGGCGGCGACATCAACATTTTTGATATCAAGCTGGCAACGACAGTGCATCCAGCAGTTGAAAAGATGACGGCGGCGCGTAAAAACGTTTTACGGCAAGCGCAGCTCGTGGGCTTATGGCCCGCCATCTTGCTGCTAACGCGCCAAATGACAATGGAAAAAGGCGCAGAAATTCTGCATAAACGGGTGGAACTCCACACAAAGTTTGTGCTGTGCCCACACGCTGAAGTCGGCATGGATGTAGACAAACACTACCAGTACGAAATCGCTCGCCAGACGCTGGAAAACTTATAACGCAATGACATTTTTTGAACGCTTAGACAACTTCGACCGCCGTTGGGGTCGCAAATTCAACGTAGCAGAAACACCAGGGCCGTTGCGATCAGCGGCTTCTTTTTTTGCCCATTCCGGCGACAGTTGGTTTATGCTGCCTGTGTTTGCAGTCGTCTGGTTTATTGGTGACGAGACCTGGAAATTCCGCGCAATTGTATTTAGCGTCGCGATTGTGGTTACGGCATTGCTGGTCTTTGGGATCAAATCTATCTTCAAACGCCCGCGCCCACAAGGGGATTGGGGCGAGGTTTATCGAAAAACAGACCCGCACTCTTTTCCTTCTGGGCACGCCACCAGAGCCGGGCTCATGATGCTCCTTGCAATCTTCACCGGGCCAACGTGGCTGGCAATTGTTGGCATCATTTGGGGGCCGCTCGTGGCATTAGCCCGCGTTGCAATGAATGTGCATTACGTGAGCGATATTGTCGTTGGATTTCTATTTGGCATGATACTAGCAACGGGTATTGGATTACTGGTATTATAAATTTATCAAACTGTAAACAAACTTTGATAACAACCAGCAAAACAGCATTGGACCACTTTTTCCTTTAGCGCCTGCGCCCCAATGCTGACTGTAGAGCACCATGCAGGCCAACTTTTACGCTCTACACAGTCACAAAGCATGCCCATTTAGCTTTAGTGACTCTGCCCATAGATCGGATGCGTTAGCAATAAGATGCAACAATTAACTTCTGCCAGCGCAACTTCCATCTAACACATGGTGATAAATTGGAACCTGAATATTCTGAAGATGACATTCGCGCCTACGCGGATGTAACCCAACCCCAATATGCTGCCTACGACGGAATCAACGAGAACAATGTTGATTTTGATGAATTCCTAGACGACGAATACGATCCCCCGCCCCCCGCGCAGGAACGCCGCAACCTATTTAAAGAACCGGCCGTGATTGTAAGTATGATCGGCGCAATGCTGATCCTATGCAGTTGTTTAGTAGGGACGTACGTCTTTTTAGAAAGCCCTAACGGCCAACGCCTATTGCGCAGCGCTGCGATTGGAGAGCCGACCATTGTGGTGCCGCCAACCCAAGCGCCAACGGTAACCATCCCTAATTTGAGCGTGGTGGATATTGTGACAGCTACTCCATTGCCAACAGCAACGCCATTGCCTGTCCAAGAGGATGCTGCGCCACCAGACCAATTTGGCACTGCCAAACTGTCTGAAGTACGCGGGGATGTAAGCATTTTTACCGAAGCGCTTGGCTCACAAATCAAGGTCGAACGTGAAGTTGGCTTAGTCGTCGGTACAGAAATCCTCACCAATGAAAACAGCGGTGCCAAGCTTGAACTCTCAGACGGCTCGACTGTGCGCTTAGGGTCGCAAACCAAGGTGATTATTGACAAAATGACAATGATCGATGGTGCGCCGGTCGTGCAGCTCAAAGTTGAATTTGGCAAGCTTTGGGCAGTTGTCCCTTACCCCGGCACGCCCGGCCAATCACGCTTTACGATTGTGATGCCAGAAGGCGTCGCTACAATTCCAAGCGGCCCAACGTACATGAGCGTTGAGTGGAACTCGGCCAGCGAATTGGCAATTGTGACCTGTTTATTTGGCGACAACTGCTTGTACCAAAATGAAGAAGGCGGCGTAACCATGTCCGCCCTGCAACAAACCGAATCTGAGCAAGGCGGCGCGCCAAAAGAGCCACGTGATATTGAAGGCGTGGAGCTACTCGCTTGGGCCAACAATGTAGCCGAAGTGGTCACACTAACGCCACCAGCCACTGCCACGCTAGAAGCAACTGCCACCGAAGCCGCAACCGCAACGCTTGAGGCCTCAGTTACACCAGAAGAAACTGACGTTTCAGAAACAACTGAAGCGACAGATGTTGTTGAAGGGACTGCCGTTCCAACGCCGAATGAAACGGACATTGCAAATGGCACCCCCGCTGCTACTGAAGCCCCAACGCTGGATCCATCTGTTACCGTTACGGCAACAGCAGCAGAAACGGCCGAAGGGACTGCCGAAGCAACGGCCATTGTCGCCGGAACTGTTACGCCAGACGGCACTGCACAGACGGCAACAGTAGAACCAACCGCAGCAGCAACGGCAACCAGCGCCCCATCCGGCACATCAGACACCGCCCCGAACTGGGCACCAGAAAGCAACCGTATTGCATTTGTGGCTGAAAAAGACGGGAATAAAGAAATTTACGTGATGGCTGCTGATGGCACCGGTCAGGCAAATATTTCCAACAATGGCGCGTTAGATGACAATCCGATTTGGAGCCCGGTTAGCGGGTCAAACTTGATTGTGTTTGAAAGTAACCGAGATGGGAATCTGGAACTTTACACAATGAATGCTGACGGCACAAATGTGACAAACATTACCAACAGTCCCGGAGACGATGCCAACGCAGTGTGGGCACCGGGTGGGAACAAAATCGCATTTACCTCAACGCGAGACGGCAACAGCGAAATCTATATCATGGATAAAGACGGCAGTAATGTCGCCCGCATCACAACCAATGCTGCCACAGACAGCGCGCCAACATGGTCAACTGAAGGCAATAAGATCGCATTTGTATCCGACCGCGATGGCAACCAAGACCTATGGATTGCGGATTTGAGCGGCTTACCAGCAGTGAGTGAATTCCAAGTCACTAACATTGCGGGCGGCAATAACTTCAATCCGGTTTGGTCGCCAGTGCCATCTAGCCCAACAATCGCGTACCTTTCAAACCGCGATGGCAACACTGAAGTGTATATTGTGGACTACACCACATTAGTAGAAACGCGCATCACTACCACCACCGATGTGGATGAAAACACGCTAAGCTGGCGCGCCGATGGGCTAAAAATGGCGTTCGTTGGCATCAAGAATAGCGTTGCTGATATTTACACCATCAATATTAGCGGCACAGGCTTGGCAAATATCACCAACAACGCAACAAATGACACCGCGCCAAGTTGGGCATTTGACAACAGCGGCGTTGTATTTGTCTCCCAGCGCGATGGCAACGCTGAAATTTACGTCAGTACGCCAATTGGCGATAACCCCACCCGGCTAACGACACAGTAACGTAGCTTTCGATTAACAATAAAAGCCCTTCTTTGATGATTTCAAAGAAGGGCTTTTTGAGTCTTAGTTAACCTGAATTCTGAATAACGCGATGCGCTGCCAAGTGATCTATAAAGCGTCTTTTATACGCAGGCTAGGCTAGCGACGTAAACATAATCCTAATTTGCTTCTGTTGGTTTCACCGAGACCAAGGTGGTCTCTTCTGCAATAAACCGAGAAAAGCAAGCCGCTTTGGCTCTCTTATTCAAAATTGAGGTTAGTTATATGCGGCTACAGCGTAGTGCGGCCAGGCACTTAGGCGTCGTCTTCTAAGTCGTCTTCGTCTTCAGCGCCAAGTTCCCAAATTTCAAGGGCTTTATCAATAAACAGCACCCCATCGAGATGGTCATACTCGTGCTGCAGAACGCGCGCCATCCAGCCGTGCGTGGTGAGGCGCTGCTTGTTCCCTTTACGGTCCAAATACTTGATTGTGATCCCGTCTGGGCGCTCAACCGTGCCTTGATAGCCTGGAATAGACAAACACCCTTCATTCCCTAGCGCCATAACGTCTGAGTTATGAATAATTTCAGGGTTGATCATTACAAGTTCTTGCCCAATACCGGGGGCTGGCTCGGCTTCAATCCCATCTTCAACTAACGGGTCTTCGGCCAGATAAGCGACAAACATCCGCAGTGGCTGGGCAACTTGCGGTGCAGCCAGACCAACGCCGTATGAGTCGTACATGGTCTCAAACATGTTATCGATTAGGGTTTGAATTTTTGGCGTTAGCGCTTTTACTTTTTTCGCTTTTTGCCGTAATACCGGGTTAGCCGGTGGGATTATTTTCAGGATTGTCATTGTCTAACGGATTTACGATATGTGTCGGATTTTCAATTTTTGCGACATCAGTATAGGCCCTGAGCCACTTTACGATGTCATCGCCCATTTGTAATTGGCGTTGTTTTTCTTCTCTTACACGGTGTTCTTGCATGTAACGGAAAATTAGCTGCTGCATGCTGACCGGATCGCGTACCCAAAGGAAGGTAAGCTCACCAGTGTCACCACCAGTCTGAATGGTAATCGTACCGTAATTAAACAGATTGGCAAGCAGGTTGGGACGTGAATATTTTACATTCAAGATCGAATCAATTGGCGCAACCCGCTGCTGCGAATTCAACCCGAGTGGTGAACGCTCCGAGTCAACCACTTTGGAAGAGGAAATACTATATATATCATTGCGCCAGTCTTCATATTGAAACCAAGTCCAACCAAGCAGTGCAGCCCCTAAAATTGCAGTTAGGCCACAAATCAGCCGGATAATCTCAGCCCCAATCCCAAAGAATGGTAGCGCAGACACAATAAACAGGGTCGGAAACCCAACAATTGAAATCCCTAAATCCCACACCAGCACTAGCCAGTGTTTGCGCATAATCACTTCACCCGCCCGTTCTTCACGGAAACGCGGTAAGAAATCGGCCAATATGCTCAAAAATGAGCGCCGTGGTAAATACGGTTCATCAAAGAACTCATCATCCTCTTCGGCCTCTCCAGCGGCGGCTGTGGCCGCAGCCTCTGGCATGGGCTCATCCCAGCCGATCCCTTGGCGCACCCGGCGCTGTAGCGTTTCGGTGTCATCAATCTTGCGCTGGCTAATAGCCCGCTCTTGCTGCTCACGAATAAAGTCAATAATGGCATTGGGCGAGGCAACATCACGAAACACAATCGCACCGGTAAACGTTTGAATTGTTACATCACCATAGTTGAGAGCTTTTTCAATAAACGTTTGCTTGACCTGAATGGCCCGAATCAAATGCAGCGGCGCTTCGATCCGTTGATCATTGACCAGTGCCAACCGCTCGGCCGCAATCACCCGCTGGTTGGTAACGGCATAAATATCATCAGAAAAGTCTAAAATCAGATAGGCCCAGACCAGCGCACACAGCACCACAACCGGTAAGATCACAACATACCAAGGCAGCGGAATAACCCACCAATAGAGCCAACCAGAAGTGCCTAATAAGATCAATCCAATAATAAATGCTGGGGTGCCACGGAATAGCAACCAAGACCAGTGCTTGCCCATTACAAGGGCCACATCTTCTTTAGGTTCCAGCCATTTTTGCAGCCGTTTCCGATAGCGCGGCAAGTAAGCCTGATCCGCCAGAATAATATGCGTTTCAATGCTTTCCGAGCTTTCAATCAGGTCGAGGAACTCATCAGCGGGGATTACCAGCAAGACGCATGGCGTTGTAGACCTAGCCGTGTAATAACGCAGCGCATCTTTTTGAATTTCAAACTCGCCAAAGAAATCGTCTGTATGCTTGATGCCATCGATGATAACTTCATCGTCCTCATCTTCGGGCAACACCACCAGTTCAACTTCGCCAGAATATACTAAATAGAAATAGTCCGGGTCGTCTCCCTGCCGATAGATCGTTTCGTTTTCTTCAACGCGTAGCGTACGGAACATGCCCGCAATCTCAATAATTTCCGAATCCGGTAAGGAGCGGAATAAGCTAACGTGCTTAAGATGCGAAACAATATCGTCAATCAATTCGGCTGGCATATGAAAATCAAATAATCCTGCGCTAGGGTATGTAAAGCCAGCAGTACAGCGACCTGATACTAAAAACGTGGCTATTACTGAAGGGTTCGCGATGAACACCGCTCTTGTAAGTGTAAGCTGTGCATCTTCAGGAAGCACCTAAATTAGGCATCAGCCTATTTCTAAAAACTTTTAGCATTCACACAAATTAGAGCGTACTATGCGAAAAATTGTAGCACAATTACGGCTTAGACCTGACACATATGTGCTACAATAAATTTGTACGATTGACCTCTCACAGAGCCCTTTGGTCGATCCGTTTAAGACACTTCACCCATCATAATTTAACGCACAAACAGGAATATTGTGGCCCGAAAAAGCGGCAAATCATCTTCTCGTAAACCCAAAGGCAGACGCCAATCTATGTCTCTCACACCCCAGCAAAAGCTGGATCTTATTGGTGTGGTGTTGGCATTGTTTGGCCTGTTACTAGCGTTTGCATTCTTTTCACCAAGCCAAGGCGTGCTTACTAGTGGCTTGAAAAATATCCTAGGCCAAATATTTGGTCTGGGACGCTTTATCATTCCATTTATTCTGGTCGCGATTGGGTTTTACATCTTTGCACGGCACTTCAAAACGGACCTGCCCTACCTTGCTCCCGAACAGATTTTAGGCTGTATCGTGCTATTTGTTGGCACGCTTGTGACCATGCACTTTGCACACGCTTGGTATTCCGGCACGGCGTTGGATATTCTCGCTGCAAATGGCGGCGGTGGCGGTTGGATCGGAGCCATCTTCCTTGACCGGATTGTGATCTGGTTTGGCTGGCTAGCGGCGTTAGTTGTGGTGATCGTGTGGCTGATCATTGCGCTGTTGCTGACGTTTGGCATTTCAACACAAGATGTTGTGGATTACATCGGCGATCAATTTGACCGCCTACCACGCCCTGAGTTACGTCCGATCACAATTGGCCGTGGTCAAGGGGTACAGCAAGAGATCCCGCGTGAGGCCTACCGGCCAGTCCGCACCAAGTTCCGCGCACCAGAAGACGCTGAAGAAGACGTCATCGATGAAGACGATTACGAAGATGAAGTTGAAGTAGAAGCGCCAGCCAAGCCTAAAAAGCAAGCAAAAAAGCGCGGTTCAAAAAAGAAAAAAGAAGAGGCACCAGCACCCGCCGCCCCAGCCCAACCCGCTGTCCATCCTTCCGCGCCGCCGGTTGGCGCGCAGTCTGGCGCGGGACAAGGTGGCAGCACGCCGGCGTCTAACCCACCACTTTATGTGGGCAGCGCAGAGCCAGAGCAAAATTGGGAATTGCCTGATTTGGCAAAAATCCTTGAAGAAGGAATCGATAACGCGTCTGATGATAACTATGATCGCCAGCGTTCGCGGATTATTGAAGAAACCCTCGAAGCGTTTGGCGCGCCAGTTAGCGTAGTAGAAGTCAATCGTGGTCCAACCATCACCCAATTTGGCGTGGAGCCGCGTTACATTGTGCAACGCAGCGGCAAACGCGTGAAGGTCAAAGTCAACAAAATTGTGTCGCTCGCCGATGACCTTGCGCTTGCACTCGCCGCCGCTTCAGTGCGGATCGAAGCCCCAGTGCCCGGCAAAGGCTACGTAGGGATTGAAGTTCCAAATGAAAAAGGCGCAGTGGTTGCATTACGCGATGTAATGGAAACCGAAGCGTTTACCAAGATCAAATCGCCGCTAGCAGTGGCACTTGGGCAAGATGTGTCTGGTCAGCCAGTGACGACCGACTTAGCAGCCATGCCGCACTTGCTTATTGCAGGGACAACCGGCTCTGGGAAGAGTGTGTGTGTAAACTCCATCATCAGCGCCTTGCTGCTGACCAATACACCAGACAAACTCAAATTCATTATGGTTGACCCGAAGCGGGTTGAACTCACTGGCTATAACGGTATTCCGCACCTGCTGGCGCCCGTTGTTGTAGAAATCGAACGCGTATTGGCAACCTTGCAATGGATTGCGCGGGAAATGGATACACGCTATAGCAAGTTTGCCTTGATTGGCGCGCGCAACATTGAGGATTACAACAAGAAAGCAGAAAAGGCCAATGAAAAGAAAGTGCCGTATCTGGTCGTTGTGATTGATGAGTTGGCGGATCTCATGATGTTGGCACCAGAAGAAACTGAAAAAATCATTGCGCGGTTGGCGCAAATGGCACGCGCAACGGGCATTCACCTGCTGATTGCAACGCAACGCCCATCGGTAGACGTCGTTACCGGTCTGATCAAGGCCAATATGCCGTCGCGGATCTCTTTCGCTGTGGCCTCTAGTATTGATAGCCGCGTTATTTTGGATACGCCAGGCGCAGAAAAGCTGCTTGGACAAGGGGACATGCTATTCATGCCCAATGATGCCCCCCAACCGATGCGGATGCAGGGCGTGTACCTTTCTGATGATGAAATTGCAAAAATTGTGCAGTATTGGAAGGGCACCTATCAATTCAAGCCGGGACCACAACAAACGGAAGCCAGCGCACAAGAAAAGGCCGTCAGCGCGGCGCAACAACAAGTTGCCAATAGCGCGGCTGTTATTGGGTCTGGCCAACCAACAACGACAATGGCGTCTGAACCTGCCAATCAACCGACCCCTTGGGAAGAAATGCAAAAAGTGCAAAAGGTTGAAAACAGAGATGAGCTCTATGATGACGCCGTAAAAGTTGTGCGTGATCTCAAGAAGGCCTCTATTTCATTATTGCAGCGCCGTTTGCGTATCGGCTACACCCGTTCAGCACGGTTGATCGATGCACTTGAAGAAGATGGCATTGTTGGGCCGCCAAAACCGGGTGCCCAACAGCGCGAAGTTTTAGATTTTGGGACTGAAGTAGACGATAGTAATCTACCTCCAACCCACTTTTAATATTTCTCACCTAAAAGACTGGTAGACTTCCGTCAATGAGCGGAACATTTCGTAACCACATCAACGCCCGCAAGTTTGCGGGCGTTTTCTTTATTTTCTCTTGTCTTACCTTAGCAGGCTGTCGAGCATTATCGCAGTCCGCTATTGAACCAGTCACATCGGAAATTAGCATCCCTACTGTTAGCATCAGTGATGTTGATAGCAACGATGCTGACATTGTGATCCCGACTCCGGTGCTGCAAGCGGCGGTTGACACGGCAGAAGTGGAACCCACCCTGCCCAACACAGACACACCAACGCCCACAGACACGCTGGAACCTACTGAAACGCCAGCGCCAACACAAACACCCACCCAAACGTCTACGCCAACCGAAACCCAAACACCAACGGCAACCAGCACGCCGACGTCAACCGCAACACCAAGCAATACGCCAACGCCTAGCGCCACACCAACCGCAACTGCAACGCCAACTCCAACAGAAGATCCACGCTATAACGTTGCCTTGATCACTGATGACACGGTCAATTTACAAGGCAGCACAGCGTATCAAGTGGATGCGCTCTTGGCTGAGACTTATGACAATACACAAAGCACTTACGCACGCGCGCCAGCTAATGACGTGGCAGATCTTGTTACCGAAACAGACTATGACTTGATTGTTGTAAGTGGGCTTGGCCTAGAAGACACCGTGGAAACGCTAGCAGATCTAGACTTAACCGCTCAGATTATTGCCATTGAGCAACTTTCAACCGTCTCAGCAAAAAATCTAATTCAGATTGGCGGCGCAGACACGGGCTACGATGATATTGCATTTATGGCGGGGGCAATGTTGGGTGTCAATTCACGCAACTTAGAAATCATCGGTTATTTTCCTGAGACGCACCCTTATTTAGGGTTTGTAAAAAATGGATTTATCCACGGGCTAAGGCTAACGTGTGGCGTTTGCAATGTTACGACAATTGACTATAGTGCTAGCGAAGTGGAAGCAATCGCTGCCAAAGCACCGCAAACATTGGCCGAAGCAAATATAGATGGGGTTTTCATTGTTTCAATGGCAGATATTGACCCATTGCTAACAGAAATTACAGACAGCAGAATTGACGTTGCCCACTACGGATACGACTCAACCCGCGTCGTGAAGTTGGCTAGTCGGCAGGCGCATCTTTTACCAGTCGCCCAAACCATTGCCATCGATGCACTCGCAGAAACGCTTACCCAACTTGATCCAGACCAAGTCGAAAGCAAGACCATTACATTGTCTATTCCAGAGCAGGCAATTGTTATTCCGGGCTTAGAAGGTGCTGAACTTACACCAGCAGAGATTGATATTGTGATGGACACATTAGCACGCCTAGAAAGCGAAATGCTGCAAACCGGTGTTGACCCAATAACCGGCGAGAAAGAATAAACAACGCCATAGCGCGGCAGTGATAACAAAAAAGGGCAACCGTTTTACAGCGGTTGCCCTTTTTGATTACAGCATCACCCAAACACGTTAGTTCGGGAACTTGATCCAGAATTCACCTTCTGGCGAAACATCATGATCTGTTGGTTGATACCCATGCGAGTCGTCTCGATATTGATAGTGCCCAAGCGGTAAGTTTTGCACTTGGATTGGGATACAAGCCGGACCAGCAGCAACACAATCCGGGGCGATCTTGCCCCATTGGTCTGTAAACGCATTCAGGTTGATAATGCCATCTTCATCAGTATCGAGTTGCAAAGGCAGATAAAAACTCAGCAAGTGCGCTTCCATCACTGAATTGTTGAAACGACATTGCCCATTTTCACAGAACGGAACAAATTCACTTGGATTCCAAGGATTGATCTTACTCCAAGCATCATCGGTAGCGATGGCAAGTTGCGGCAATACAGCGCCGGGTTCACCAGTCTCTGGATTATATTGTTCGCTGTACCAAATCCCATGAGAGGCGCCACAAGTGTGACTGTTTTCTACACAATGTAGGCGGGCTGGGCGATGCTCAGCTGGGAACGGTCCGCCTGGTGGGTCAACCGGCAGGGGAACATGCACGCCGTCAACCAACAGTACACCATAATCTAGCCACCCACCGGTGCGCAAAATACCGCACTGCGTTGGATTATCTGTACGGCAAGCACGCGCTTCCATCCAAAAAGAGTGCACGCGGGTGGTTGCGCCAGCTGGCGCCATAATCGCATGATATTGGGCGCGGAAATCTGTAATACAGCCCCCAGTGCCATTCTCTAAACACGGCATATCCCGGCGTACAAGCCAGCCATAGCCACCATGTTTGTGCTCATTTTCTGCGCCATGCGCACCAACTGTTTGCCATGGATAAGAAATCTCTTGTCCAATTGCAACGCTAACCGGGCCAAAAATGTCATTGACCGCATGTGGGTTGTCCTTATGCTCGTGGTCATAATGGCAGCCCCACTCATGATTGACTAAGCCATGCCAGACGTTTTTATCGTGCAATTCTGGCGGGCAAGGCGGCAGTGACCCTGCCACTTGCGCAACTTGGGCATTAATGTCAGGGTAGTTTTGCGGCCACGCTTGCTGATTAGGATCGGCAACAGGTGCCGGTGGCGGTGCCTGATACGGAATCTTCAACGTTTGCCCAACTGAAATCAAGCTTGGATCAGCCAAATAGTTAATTTCAATCAGGAACTCAATAGAAGTACCATATGCCGTAGCAATTTTGGCAATGGAGTCGCCCGGTTGCACAATATAATCACTATACTCTGGTGCGGGGCTATAGTCCTGCGCAAATGCAGTTTGTGCCACTACACTAGTTAATCCAACTAACAACGTCAATACAATAATAGATTTCTTAAACAAGCGATATAACCTCGCTAATAAATTATTCTGAGGTATGATTCTATTCATAAAAATTACTCCTACTACACCAATATTCTACTTACCAGCACACAATTTCCACGCTATATGCGCCAACCGTTTATGCAACGGACTTGTGAAGCAGGGTCAGAATCGATTGGGCGTATAGCTAGCGTAAATCTTAACACCAATACCTTAATGCTAGGTTTATGAAGACAAACCATTATGTCTTCCAAAACAATAAACACTACTAAATGGATTTAGCCAAAGTCATCACAATATTGCCTGCATATAATGAAGTTCAAGAACTTCCCTTATTACTAGAGCAATATAAAAGCGTGAAAGAAACGCACCCTAATCTTTATGTTGTCGTAATTGATGATGGCAGTACAGATGGAACTGTTGAAGCCGTTAATAAGATCAAAACAGACTGGATGGAAGTTTTACCACATGGCACAAACCAAGGCTTAGCCCAAGGCATGCGCACAGGCTTTGCTCGGGCGCTTGAACTTGCCGCAGACGGTGACTTTGTAATGGCAATGGATGCCGACAACACCCACATGCCAGACCAATTACCGCAGTTGTTAGAAAAAATGCGCGAAGGCAACGACGTCGTCATTGCCTCACGTTTCCGCAAAGGCGCAAAAATGTATGGCATTCCGCCCCATCGGCAGTTGTTTAGCCGGGGCGTTAGCGTTTTATTTCAACTGTTTGCACCAATGCGGGGCGTGCGTGATTTCTCATGTGGCTATCGCTTGTATCGCGCCGAAACGCTGCGCCAGTCAATGGCACACTGGGGTGATGACTTTATCAGCGAAGATGGCTTTGCCGGGATGACTGAAATTCTCTACAAGCTCAATGTCAATCCGGGTGCACGCTTTGCAGAAGTGCCCATGACGCTGCGTTACGATCAAAAGATCGGCGCAACAAAGATGCCTTTCCTGCAAAATATCAAGGATATGTTCCGTTTAATGTGGCAAAACCGAGGTTATCGCAAATAATTGACGTCTAGCTTGTGCAGCCTATGCGAAGCGAGTAAAATTCGCCCATGAGTGTTGTACTGGAGTTAAAAGGCATAACCAAGCGCTTTCCCGGCGTTTTGGCAAACGATCACATTGATCTCACCTTAGAGCAAGGCAAAATCCACGCCTTACTCGGTGAAAATGGTGCGGGCAAAAGCACCCTGATGAATATTTTGTATGGGCTATACCAGCCCAACGAAGGCGAAATATTTGTGCGGGGCAACGCCGCAAAAATCTATTCCCCTAGTGACGCAATTTCAAACGGGATTGGCATGGTGCACCAGCACTTCATGTTGATTCCTGTCTTTACCGTTACGGAAAACGTAATGTTAGGGGAAGAAGAAACGCGCGGCATAGGCGGCTTTCTAAATCGGCGCAGCGCCAGCCAAAAAATCACCGAAATTTCAGAAAAATTCGGACTAGAGGTTGAGCCGAAGAGCATGGTTGGCGATTTGCCAGTTGGCATTCAGCAACGGGTTGAAATCATCAAGCTACTCTACCGCAATGCTGATATTCTAATTTTTGACGAACCCACTGCAGTCCTCACACCGCAAGAAACAGACGGCCTGTTTCAGATCATGCGCTCACTCACCGCACAAGGCAAATCAATCATCTTCATTACGCACAAGCTAAAAGAAGTGCTTGAAATTGCCGACAACATTACTGTTATCCGCCGGGGTAAAGTTGTCGGGTCTACAACGCCAGACCAAGCCGATACGAATAAGTTGGCTGAAATGATGGTTGGCCGTGAAGTTGCCCTCGAAATCGACCGAACCAGCGCAACTGTGGGCGAGACTGTCGTAAACGTCAAAGATTTAGTGTTGCTAGACGATCAAGACCAATTGGCCGTCGATCAAGTTTCATTTGAAGCCCGCAGCGGTGAAATACTTGGGATTGCTGGCGTGCAAGGTAACGGTCAAACAGAACTGGTTGAAGCCATTACCGGCTTACGCAAAACGCTCTCAGGCCAAATCTTGTTTGAAGGCAAAGACATTACCAACGCTACTCCGCGCCAGATTACAGAACTAGGCTCCGCCCATATTCCAGAAGATCGCCAACGCGATGGGCTCGTGCTCGACTTCCCGATCACAGACAACCTCGCTCTGCAAGAATATTACAAAGCGCCCTTCTCTAAGGGACCCATCATGCAAGATGATGTCATCCTTGAAAACGCCAATCAGTTGATCAAGGAATATGACATCCGCACGCCAAACGCCACCACGGCCGCTGGCTCGCTTTCTGGTGGGAACCAGCAAAAAGTGATTATTGCGCGCGAATTCACGCGTGACATCAAACTCTTGTTAGCCTCACAACCAACCCGTGGCCTTGATGTTGGGTCGATTGAATATATTCATAGCCAAATCATCAAAAAACGCGACACGGGGACAGCCGTTATTCTCGTCTCTACCGAGCTTGATGAGGTCATGAAACTTTCAGACCGAATTGCAGTAATGTTTGACGGACGCATCGTCAGCGTTGTAGATGCAGCATCCGTAACAAAAGAACAGGTCGGATTACTAATGGCAGGCGCAGTGGACGAAGCAT
This sequence comes from Anaerolineales bacterium, assembly GCA_020630175.1. GTDB lineage: Bacteria > Chloroflexota > Anaerolineae > Anaerolineales > UBA6668 > JAHDIM01. The sequence goes on along the minus strand of JAHDBW010000003.1, from coordinate 2,989 downwards.
TTGAGGTGCCAGCATGAGCGGCGAAGACAACAAAAAACAAGAAAGCAGCACCAGCGTCTTCTTAGAAGAAATTAGCCGCACCGATTCCCCTTCCCGCTTTGGCAAGCTGGGGCAAGTGGCATTGATCCCAATCCTAGCCGTAATCACTGGGCTAGCAATTGGCGCAATCATTATTATTCTCACCTCTGAAAGCGTGTATGCCGCATTTGGCAACTCATTCATTGGCGGTATTCAAGAAGCGTTTAGCGTTGTGTATCAGGCCTACTGGTCGTTGTTTACCGGCGCTGTTGGTGACCCTGCCAAAATCCGTGCGGCGCTACAGTCTGGCGATCAAGAGCTAATCAGGCGCGCCTTCAATCCTTTCTTTGATAGCCTTGTCACCACCACCCCCTATATCTTTGCTGGGTTGGCCGTTGCGCTTGGCTTCCGAACGGGATTGTTCAACATTGGTGTGGAAGGGCAACTTTACTTAGGGGCCGTTGCTGCAACCTACATTGGGTACAGCTTCACATCGTTACCGCCAATTTTACACATTCCATTAGCGTTACTTGGTGGCGCGTTGGGCGGTGCAGTTTGGGGCTTTATTCCGGGTTGGCTAAAAGCAAAAACCGGCGGTCATGAAGTCATCAACACGATTATGATGAACTACATCGCCATCCGGTTTACTGAATGGCTCGTAAAAGGTCCGCTAAAGCGTCCTGAAGCACAAAATCCAATTAGCCCCGTAATTTTAGAAAGTGCACAGTTGCCACGTTTGTTTGGCGATCCAATCCGCTTTCACGTTGGTTTCTTCATCGCATTAGCAATTGCATGGCTCGTTTGGTGGTACTTGTTCCGCACAAAAATGGGCTTTGATCTACGCACAGTTGGGGCCAATGCAAACGCAGCGCGTTACGCGGGGATGAATATCGTGCGCAGTACGGTGTTAGCCATGTCACTATCCGGCGCATTAGCTGGGATGACAGGCGCGAATGAGATTATGGGCGTCAATCATTTCTTTGTCTCATCCTTCTCACCGGGGTATGGCTTTGACGCCATCGCGCTGGCGCTATTAGGGAAAAATCACCCACTTGGGGTGGTGCTATCGGCCTTCTTATTCGGGTTCTTACGCAGTGGCGCAACGAGTATGCAACTCAATGCTGGCATTCCGGTTGATATTATTTCCGTTTTACAAGCATTGGTGCTGGCCTTCATTGCCGCGCCGGCCATCATCCGGACTATCTATCGCTTGAAAGACCCGTCAGAAAAAGAAGCCGCACTCGCAGCAACTGGCGCAGGAGACTAGAGCATGACGACACTTATTTCTGCCTCAGAACAAACATTGAATTTACAGCAAAATCGCCGCCGCCGAATGGGGCTGATCTTTTTGCTGTTCGCTGCCGCGATTTGGTATCTGTTTGCCTCAGCCATTGAACCTGATGCCATTACCACCTTTCGCTTGGCCCCCGGCGGACCAAATTCGCCGATCCCACCGTGGGAACTGTCTGGTCGCAACGCACTCAACATTGTCGCTGGATTTTGCGCGCTCTTAGGCGCATATCAGTTCATGCGCGGCTTTGGCAACCTTACCAGCAGCATGATGTGGCTGATTGTGATCTTGTTCGCATTTGCATTCCTAACATGGGCTGCGTCTGGCAAATCACTTAACTTAGCCGGCCTAATGACCGCCACGCTAGTGCGAGCGGTGCCGATTGTGATTGGCGCAATGTCAGGCATTTTGTCTGAACGGGCGGGCATTATCAACATTGCCATTGAAGGCATGATGCTTGGCAGTGCGATGATTGCGGTGCTTGTAGGCAGCCTAACAAACATTTGGATTGGCGTATTCGCCGCCATTTTGACTGGTGGAATACTGGCTTATATCCATGGTGTCTTGTCGATCAAATACAAAATCGATCAGATTATTTCTGGTACGGTGATCAACATCTTTGCCGCTGGGATTACAAGTTACATCTCCGCAAAGTTTTTACAGGTCTATCAAGAGCTAAACAGCCCCGGTATTGTCAAACCATTTCCAATTCCAGGCCTGTCTGAGTTGCCAGTAATTGGCACAATTTTGTTCAAACATACGTGGTTTGTTTACACCATGTTCATCTTCTTGATCTTGATGCAGGTTGGCCTATTCCACACGCGCTGGGGGCTGCGAATGCGCTCCGTAGGTGAGCATCCTAAAGCAGCAGACACCCTAGGGATTGATGTCATCAAAACGCGCTATCGCTCCGTGATTATGAGCGGCATGATGGCTGGATTTGGTGGCGCTTGGTTTACGCTCGGGTCCGTTGGCCGCTTTGACGAAATGATGACGGCGGGGAAAGGCTTTATCGGCCTCGCCGCTATGATCTTTGGGAATTACAGCCCAATGGGCGCGTTGGGTGCGGGGCTCCTATTTGGCTTTGCAGACTCGCTACAAACCAAGCTAGCGATTCTAAAAATCCCAATTCCGTCTGAATTCTTGCTAATGGCGCCTTACATCATCACCATGATTGCACTGGCCGGGTTAGTGGGCAAAGCCCAACTGCCAGCCGCTGGTGGGCAGCCATACGATAAAGAGTAAGTCATAACGCTAGGGAAATAAAAAGAGCGAGATCAAACTCGCTCTTTTTTATTTCTTAATGCTGAAGCGCAACTAGTTTTTGAAGTTGATGGGATTACCGTCAAGGTAGCGACGCAACAAGTAGGCTGAAAGCGCCCACACGCCAATTGCCAATGGAATATGTAGACATAGGCCAATGCTAAGCGTGATCAGGTCAAAAACAATCATAAAGACTGTAAAGACCCAATAGCCAATCATCCAACCTAACCCGATTTCTAGCCGACCGGCATAGATCCAACCGATCCCCATCAGCCCAAAGATTGAACCGACAATTTCTAGAACCATCGCCAGACCGCTATCTTTCGCGCCGGGTTTATTTTTATAGTCAACCTTAATATTTGGGTTGCCAGTTGCAGTATTAGGCGCCGCCCCAGCGCGTGTTTGATCCGTTGTTGA
>JAHDBW010000355.1:1491-3311 GCA_020630175.1 Anaerolineales bacterium | reverse complement strand
ACAACCGGCGTGCCAATCGCACTTGTGAAGCCACAGGCGGGGCACTGCAAGACGTTTGCTTGTCCGCTCAAGAAATAATCTTTGATGGCCGGATTTTGGCTAACGTCAAAAATTTGTTGTGGAGCGAATTGAACAGGTTGCCGACAGTTTGGGCAGGCGGCAGCGGGTTGCTGATTAAGAGCGACCATAAAATAAAAGTGTCCTGATTACTGAATAGGAAGTTTGAATGTGAACGTCGTGCCAACATCAAGTTGCGATGTGGCCCAAATATAACCACGGTGCGCCTCAACAATGGCGCGGGTTAGGAACAAGCCCAGCCCGGCGCCTTTGGCTTTGACGGTAATGTCTGTTTTGGCGCGGTAAAAGCGGTCAAAGATTTTTTCAATTTCATGCGGTGGAATGCCGGGACCTTGATCACTAACAGAAATCAATGCCTCATTGCCTTCCGTTTTGCCAGAAATGCGAATGGTGCCACCCTCAGGCGAGTACTTGATAGCATTCGACATCAGGTTGGTAAATACTTGCACAATGCGATCTTCATCAGCTTGCACCAGCGGGAAATCAGCTGGAAAGTCAATTTCGATGGTGTGCTTGTCTGTTTGCGGCAAGAATAAGCGCTTGGTACGAGCCGCGATATGCTGCATGCTGACGTCTTGATAGCGTAGCTCTATGCCACCGGCCTGTAAGCGCGAGGCTTCAAGCAGATTGTCGATCAAGGTGTGCAGCCGGTCGGCTTCTTCTTCGATGATTGCCAGACCATCGTTGATAGTGGCCTGATCCCAATTGCCGTCTTCGCGTTGCAGCGTACCGGCATAGCCTTTGATTAGCGCTACCGGCGTTTTGAGTTCGTGACTAATCCCCGAAATAAATGAGCTTTTCATTTTTTCGGCTTCTTTGAACTTCGTAATGTCACGCACGTTGGCAATGATATTAACCAGCTTTAGATTTCGGTCAAAAATCGGCGCATATGTAATCCCAACCGCAATCGTGCTACCATCGCGGCGCAGCATGTCACCTTCTACATATAGGGTGGTGTTCATCGCCGCTGGCCAGCCTGAACTCTCGGCTTCAATCAAATCTTGCCCGGGCTCTCGGCTCTTCCAAAAGATCAGATCTTCATGGGTTTGGCCAATGGCTTGGGTTTGATGCACCTGCGTCAATTTGCCCAACGCGCGGTTCCAGCGTTCGATTTTGTGGTCAGCATCCATGAGCATAATGCCATCGGCAGAGCCTTCTAGCATTGCGCCAAGCCGCATTTTTTCATGGGCCACTTGCTCATAGAGACGCGCATTTGTCACCGCAATCGCTGCCTGATGGGCAAACGTTTGCAGCATGCGTTCAATTTCTGGGCCGTAAGAGAGTGGGGCGCGATAGGCACCAAAGAGCAATAGCAAGCCTTCAAAATTACCGCGTGAAATGAGCGGTAACCCAACCGTACCTTTGATGTCGTAGTGGCCTTGGCGCACAACCGCTGCCAAGCGCAACTTCAGCTCATTCATAATCACTGGCAGCGGATCGCTTTCAGTGAGGCCGTATGTTTGTAACAACACGCCGTTGAATTGGCGCACAAAATTTGGGTTGAGGTTGTAATGGGCCTGAATGCGGAACGGTCCGATGGTGTCGCCATTGATGTCTGGCAGTTGGCGCAGCGCAATTAACGCAGCGGGCGCTCCAGACAAATCTGCAGAGGCGCGCAGAATGCGTTTTAGAACAGTGACGAGGTCGAGTTCTTGGGTGAGCGCGGAGGCAATTCCCAGTAAATAATCTCGTTGACGGATGCGAAAATCAGGCAGCATAGCGGGGCGATTGTATCATGGTGT
>JAHDBW010000355.1:0-1391 GCA_020630175.1 Anaerolineales bacterium | reverse complement strand
AACAAAAAAGCGGGTTACTGGAAGAAATCAGCACCCGCTTTTAGCATAGTTGAGTTGTATCAGATTTTAGTTAAGGTTTACGGATAGATATCGTTCAAAAAAGGTTGATAGCGGGCGGTACAACCACCAGCGCATGAACACCATTCCACTGGCAGGGTTGGGATGTCTTCATCTAAGGTGTAATTTCCTTGTACGCCTTGGCAAGCCGGGCAGGCGGTGTCGTCAACAATCACGATAATGCCAGACACACGGGAGTTATTTTTCATGCGCTCCAATGAGGCGGCAAGTTCTTTTGCTTTTGCAGTCATTTCAGGTTCTCCGTTTTCATAAATTTTAGAGCAGCAGTGCAGACACGTCAACAGGTTAGAAGTGTAAGTGCTGCTGCGTTAGTCAAATCCACGACTTGCACCAATAAATACGACCGTTGTCGGTGGGTAGTCTCACCTCTGGTTCAGGGCATAGTCTTGTATTTTTGCGCCACTGCGGATACGCTTTTGCCATAATGCCTGACATTTTCAACGCTCATCATCACCGTCTGCAACGGACTTTACTTGTCTTGTGCATGGCGTGTGTGCTTACGACTGCCTGTGCAACAGCGCCCGAGATAGAGGTTGATGTAGCGACGCCTGTGCTTGAAACTGCTACGACTGTACCGCCCACGTGGACGCCAACGGCCACGGTGACTCCGCTGCCAACAAATACGCCGTTTTATACGGCCACAGCAACACTAATTGCGGTGGCTGCCGCGCCAACGGAAACGCCAGTTGTGGTCTGTAATCGGCGCTTTCCAGAGAATGATCTGCTGATTTTGGTCAATCGCGATTTTCATCTAAGTGCCGATTATGAGCCAACGGATCTCGTGCTGCTAGCAAATTACTTCAACCCCCGCGTGACATTGAACTATCAAACGCGCGTCCGAGAAGACCTAATGCCGCCGTTGATCGAGATGATCGAAACGATGTATAACGCGGGTCTACAGCCCTCGATTATTTCTGGGTATCGCAGCTATCAACAGCAACAGATCGCGTGGGATAAATGGAAAAACTGGTATGGCGAACGCGCCGAAAATTTGAGCGCCCGCCCGGGCACGAGCGAACATCAGCTAGGCTCTACGGTTGATTTTGGCTCGCCAACGCTGCAGCACACTTTCCATACCTCGTTTGAAAATACGGGTGAGGGCGTTTGGCTGCTAGAAAATGCCCATTTATATGGCTTTACACTCAGCTACCCGCGTGATGCGCAAGAGATTACCGGTTATGAATATGAGCCTTGGCACTATCGCTACGTTGGCGTGGCGCTGGCAACCGAGCTTTATGAAGCGCAGTTGACCCTGACTGAATATCAATTAGCGCAGCTGCCGAGTTTGTGCCTAAACCAGTCAGAACAGCAGG
>JAHDBW010000354.1 GCA_020630175.1 Anaerolineales bacterium | reverse complement strand
AGCAGCTTCTCTAAGACAGCTTCAATGGTCTGTACAACGGCGTTGCATTTTTCTTCATTGAGGCCATCGGGATGCGGGTGGGCAAAGCGACGGCCGTCATTGTCATAATACTTGCCAGTGGCATCAGCAAATTCAGCGTCAAGCGCAGCACGGGTCAGGATGTCTGCGCCGATGCTTAGATCATTGCCGGGCACGCCAAAAGCGTCTTTAACCATCTTCGTGCTGAGGTATGACCCCGGATTGACGCTGACAAGCATGATGTCGCTTTGTAAGGCCAAGGTGCGGGTCCACATTGTGAGCGCTAACTTGCTTTGCGCATAAGCGGTCATGTCGTCTAGCATGGGGGGGCCAGCTAAGGCGTTGAGATTGACCGGCGCTTGCGCGGCAGACGAGACGTTTACGATGCGTCCGCTGGCGCTCATGCTTGGTAAAAGCACCTGTGTCAGTAAATAAGGCGCAATCGTGTTAACGGCAAAGCGCACGTCTATGCCTTCATCGGTTGTGGTTTGGCTTACTTTCAATACGCCGGCGTTGTTGATAATGACATCTAAGGTTGGGTATTGCGCGGTAATTGCGGTTGCTAGCGCCACCACGTTCGCCATCATGGAAAGGTCCGAAACATAGCCTTCAATATGCCCCGCACCGGGAATTTCTGACACGGCTTGCGTTGCATTTTCTAGCTTTACTGGATTGCGGCCATGCATCAACACGGTGTGGCCTTGGGCTGCGAGGCGTTTGGCGGTTTCAAGGCCAATGCCATCGGTAGAGCCTGTAACTAGAATGATTTTTGTCATCGGTGTAAGTCCTGTTGTCTTAGCTGAACTCTGGCAAAATTTCGTCTGCCAGTCGTTTTAAAGTGTCTTCTGGATCGGGCTGATTGAAGCGCAGGTTGATGCCAACATGGTTCATGCCGATCGCTTCAATTGATTTTAAGTAGGCGCGTAACACGTTGATCCCCAAGCGCATTCCCAAATGGATCGGCTGTGGGCGGGCGTTCGGATCGTCTGTTAGGTCAATGTGTAGCGGTTGCATCACCGGCTTATCAGGCTGGCCTGCGGCATGGACTTGGGCGCGCCAATCTTGAATAATTTGCCCTTGCATGGCGGTATTGCGCGGGTAGGTAATCCAACCGTCGCTATGTTCGGCAATCCAGCCTTGTGACTGCCGACTGCTACCAGTAATTAGCATCGGTAAACGTCCACCGCTTGGCTTTGGCAGCATGTCCATAATTGCGCCGCGTGGTTTGCCATAAGCATTATCAAAAGAGGGCTTGTCTTCCCCCATCTGCCGAATATAGTCAAAGCTCTCGCGGAATAAAGCCCCTCGATCAGCAAAGGGCACGTTCAACGCTGGATATTCATCAGGGCGGTCGCCAGAGGCCACGCCCATAATCAAGCGCCCACCAGAAAGCACATCAACACTCGCCGCGGCCTTAGCGGTATGAGCCGGATGGCGCAGCGGCAAAATGATGCTGCCGGTGGCTAACGCAATGCGCTCTGTATGCGCCGTTAGTAAACCGAGATAAACGAATGGGTCATACAGCTGCCCCGCATCGCCAAAGGCAGGCACGTTGAAGGGGACGTCGCGAATCCACAGTGCGGCAAAGCCTAAGTCTTCAACCAATCGCGCCCGCTCTAAGTGGCGATTCATGGTTGGCACCGGGCTGCGCAGATACGTTTCAATCGGCACGACAATACCAATACTGAGCCGATTGGGCTTGAAGACGGCATTGAAGCCACGGTTGATTTGTTGAAAAGTTGGTGTGTCAGTGTTAGCCATGTTGTTATCAGGCTGTTTCTAATTTCAGCCTAAGCGTCAAAAGTTTATCATCGCTATTGGCGTTGCCAAAGGGCAATGCGTATCGCTTGGATGCTGTCTATGACGGTGACTCGCGCCCAGCAAAGGCGCTAAGAGCACGGCTGCAGTTGAACGTTGGCAACACTGTTTTCATCAAACGTGCCGCTTGTTGCTAGCGCATTGTCAGTGGCAATAGTCACAACGCCGCCGCTGATTTCTGACCCGGCAACGCGAATTTGTCCAAGGTCACTATCGGTTAGCGTGTCGTCGACATCGATTGTAAAGCTCGCCATTTCGGTTGCATGTAGCGCAGTGATGGTTAGCGCAAGCGTGTTGTCACCGTCTGTAACCGTCGTGCCGTCAGTGAGGCGAATATCACCTTTCGCAACTTCAAACGGTTGAAAGACCTCAACGCCAGCGCCAGCTGCAGTGGTGTCAAAAATCAGTTTGCCAGCACTCTCTGATAGGTCTAGCGTTAGGACAAGTGTTGAGATATCACAGGCGCTTTGATTGTGAATAACAAAGCGGTCTTTCGGTGCCCCTTCTTGAAAACGGATTTCAATTGTTGCGGGCGAACTGCTTGCCTCATCAGTAAGGACGGCAGTCGGTTGGGCAGTATTGGTTGCCACTGGCGCAGGGCTAGCGTTACAGCCTGTCAGAAAAAGAAGACAAGTGCCGAATAATGCAAAGGCGAGGTTGAAAGGAGGCGATAGTTGTAATTTAGCGGCCATGAAAGAAGTGTATCGCCGCGCACATGCCACCCGCTAAGCGACATTGCGAGCGATCATGAACACTTCATCAGCTGAATATAAATTCGTGATGACAGCTTCAATTTCTGCGCCAAGCTCTTTCTGATAAATGCGTTGCGCGGCATTGTCGGCGCGTGTTGTGACGATAATGTGCTTTAGCGTTGCGCCACGCTCGGCAAACTGGGCTTTGATCAACGGCAGCGAGTCGCGAATTAAGGTTGATCCAATTCCTTGGCCGTGCGCGTCTGGATGCACTGCAATCTGTTCAAGCTCTAAAATGACCTCAGGTCGGAATCCGCTTTTTTGCGTCCAGTGGATAAAGCCTTTGATGTGCCCTGCCACCTCAGCAACAAAAAATTGCATCCGTGGATACGCCGCAAAGTTACAGCTAATCCAGTCTTGTGAATAGGTTTGGCGAGCAAAAGCCGCTTGATGCACGGCTGCAACCGCAACAATATCTTCTGAAAGCATAGGGCGAATAATCATGCGGTAATGTTCGCTCGAATGATGAGATTTCGTCAAGATAAAACTGAACAATTGCGGATAATAAGATGAGCACCACTGATTTTTTATTGTTCGCTTGACTTTGAGTCGACTCAAACCACTACACTTTCTGCGATGACAAAAACATACTCTATAAAACAAGCTGCTGAACAAACCGCATTGACGGTACATACATTGCGTTATTACGAGCGCATCGACTTGATTGGCCCAATTGGACGGGATCGCTATGGACGCCGTGCCTATACCGATGCGGACATTGGC
>JAHDBW010000353.1 GCA_020630175.1 Anaerolineales bacterium | reverse complement strand
ACCACTTCCAAGAACAAGGCGATGTGAACTTACATGGGCGCGAACCGACCATGTACGACGAAGAAATGCTGCGCGAAGTCACCGACCGTTACTTCCCAGACGCGGCAGGGCCAACCATGACCCTAAAAGCGTGCCAGTTCACAAACTCACCAGACGGCCACTTTATTATGGGCTTACACCCTGAATTGCCGCAGGTATCTTACTGTGCTGGGTTTACCGGCCATGGGTACAAGTTTGCCAGTGTTATTGGGGAAGTGATGGCGGACCTAGCGGAACGCCTAACCACCCGCCATGACATTAGCTTGTTCCAACTGGATCGTTTATATGATCAGGGGTTGCAAGAACACTTGTTAGACCCGGCCTATGAAGACCGCGAAATGCTACGCGCTAACACCCAACACCGCTTGGATGTGGCACCCAACGAACATCGGGCGCTGATGCGTGGGCGTGATGCCAACATGCACATGAATGCGACCGCCCGCCCTTACCGCCGTTCTGGCATGGGTGGCGTCAATGGCCGCGGCTACCGCCGTGGTGGCGCTGGCGGACGTGGTATGCAAGGACGCGGCATGCAACGCGGGTCACACGGCGATCCACGCCAACGTGGTGGTCACGGCATGGGGCCACGATTTGAAGACGATGGCATCAATCCATTCTGGTAAATAACTACCCACTTCGGGTATAGATTTTGAATCCACGAAGTCACACGAAGGGACACGAAGTCAACGACTGGCGATCAACAAACGCATAGGGTTTTGTTTAGAGAGCTCTACCCCACCTAACCTTCCCAAGGAGGCGTTGGGGGGAGGTGGAGCTTTGTTGGTTTATGGGTATTGGTATTCTGCCGTAGAGCAATAATAGACTGGCATCTCTACCTCCCCCAGCCCCTCCTGCAAGGAGGGGAGTCTTGCTCTTCCCCTTGCAGGGGAAGCCGGATGGGGTAGAACTCTATGGGGACAACGGCCCTCAACGCCAAGTAATACCCTCTCTTCGTGCAACTTTGTGTGTCTTCGTGGATTCCTCCCTTGAGGAAAAGAAAATGAAAAAAGAAGCAAATTTAGTCATTATCGGGGGCGGCATTGTCGGCGCTAGTGCGGCATGGCACCTCTGGAAACAAGGCTGGAAAGACATGGTCATTGTTGACCAAGGTCCACTCTGGGAAACGGGCGGGTCGACCTCGCATGCACCGGGTCTGATCTTCCAAACCAACGGCTCTAAGCTGATGTGTAAGATGGCGCAATACACGGTGCAAATGTATCGTGAACGCGACACTGGCACGCCAAAGGCATGGTATGAAACCGGCGGGATCGAAGTTGCGCGCACCACAGAGCGCGTGCAAGAACTAAAACGCCGCAAGGCCCTCGCCGCCTCTTACGGGTTGGAAGGCCACATCATTTCCCCCAAAGAAGCTGCTGAAAAAATGCCGCTGCTTGATCCAAACGCAATCAAAGCTGCATACTGGATTCCAAGCGACGGTGACGCCCCAATTGGGGCGTGGCGCATTGCGGGCAAGCTAGCCAACGAAGCAATTGCAGCGGGTGCGCTTGAAGCATACGGCGGCACTTGGGTTGAAAAAATCGACGTGCAAAATGGCAAAGTGCAAGGCGTGCAAACCAAGCAAGGCTACATCAAATGTAACCAAGTGCTGTTGGCTACCAATATTTGGGGCAAGCAACTGGCTGAACCACACGGTGTCAACTTGCCACTGATGGCCGCGCAACACATTTACGCAGTGACCGAGCCGTTGGCAGAACTTGCCGGTGAAACGGACCCAATCCGCTTGCCGATTATGCGTGACCAAGATCACTGCATGTACTACCGCCAGCACAAAGACAGCTGGGGCATTGGGAGCTACCAACACGAACCGCTGTTGGTGAACTCGCACGAAATTGGCAAAGACGCCATGCGTCCGTACACGCCAGAACACATGGAATCTGGGTTAGCCTCTAGCGCTTCCCTGTTCCCGGCGTCTGCCAATAAAGAATTGGTGACCAAGTTCAACGGCATGTTTACGTTTAGCATGGACGGCAACCCGATTATGGGTCAGGCCCCGCACATCAACGGCTTCTGGACGTGTATTGGCGTTTGGGTCACCCAAGGTGGTGGCGCAGGCAAGCTGATTGCCGAATGGATGACTGAAGGCGAGCCAACCGTGAACGCCGCGAGTTGTGACATCAACCGCTTCCATCCGCACAGCAAGTCACCGGAATACACCTATCACCGTGTGTATAAGCAATACGATGAAGTGTATGACATTCTGCATCCGGGCATGCAAGTGTTGACGCCGCGCAACCTGCGCACTAGTCCATTTACGCGCCATATCAAGAGCATGGGCGGCGAAATGTGGGAAAGCAACGGCTGGGAACGTCCACAATGGGTGGAAGAAAATAGCCGCTTCCTAGAACAATATGACGACCAAGTGCCGCATCGCACCGGTTGGGAAGCGATGTGCTGGTCACGCGTGCAAGGGGCAGAACACCTCGCCGCCCGTGACAACGTCAGCATGTACGACCTCACCAACTTTGGGAAGATCCAAGTGACCGGATCTGGCGCGGGTGACTTCCTTGAGTACATGGCCGCGAACAAGATCCAAAAGAAAGTTGGCTCGATTGTGTACACCGCGCTGTGCAACAAGCACGGCAAGATCAAGCAAGATTTGACCGTAGCCCGCACTGGCGAACATGAATACCTCGTGTTGACCGGCGGTGGCTTTGTGTATCACGACATCGAATGGCTGCGCCGCCATGCGCCAACGGATGGCACGGTGACCATTACCGACCTCACTTCTAGCTGGTGTACGATCGGCTTGTGGGGGCCAAAAGCACGCGACGTGCTGAGCGCTGTGACCAGCAATGATGTGTCGAATGAAGGCTTCCCGTACTTCACGACGCAAGAAATTTATATCGGGTCGATCCCGGTGCGGGCCTGCCGCTTGAGCTACATTGGTGAACTGGGCTGGGAACTTTACACCGAACACAGCTACGGTGAAGCGCTGTGGGATACGCTGTGGGAAGCTGGCAAAGAACACGGCATCTTCGCCGGCGGATTTGGCGCGTTTGACAGCTTGCGGCTTGAAAAAGGCTACCGTGGCTGGGGCAGCGACATTAGCACCGACTACACGCCGTATGAAGCGGGCTTGGGCTGGGCTGTGAAGCTAAAGAAAGGCGATTTCTTAGGGCGTGACGCGTTGGTGAAGGCCAAAGAAGCAGGCTTGACGCAAAAGCTGTGTGCGATTGTCTTTGATGAGGGTGGCCGCGCGCTTGGCTCAGAGCCAGTGTATGACATGGATGGCAACGTGGTGAGCTACCTAACGAGCAGCAACTACGG
>JAHDBW010000352.1 GCA_020630175.1 Anaerolineales bacterium | reverse complement strand
CGCGTTTCTAAGCGCGAGTCCATTTCAGAGCGGTCTAGCGTAGTCGTAATCACCGTTGGCAGCTTGGCAACGTAGCGATAGTCGATCAGTTGCATCAGCTTTTCACGAGCCCACGGTGTCGCGCTTTCAATGGCCATATCATCCAGAATGAGCAGCGGTGCGTTGCGAATCTCGTTGAAGCGTTTGTCATAGCGCACGCTTGAATCGGGGCTAAACGTCGCCCGAAGATGGTCTAGCAAGTCGGCAAACGTCACGAACAACGCTGGCTCACCCAGGCGCACTTGCTGATTTGCAATCGCAGCGGCAAGGTGCGTTTTCCCGCTGCCATGCCCCCCCACAAACACTAACCAGCCATCAGGCCGTTTTGCGTAAGCGGTGGCGGCTTCAATGGCAACTGCCAAGCGCCGCACGTGTTCAGTCGCAATTTCGCCTTTGCGGTCGCTAAACGTCTCAAAGGTTTGGTCGTGATGGTTGCTGAGCGATGACAGTTCGTTTTGCTCAGTTGGCACCCCGCGCCGATAGTCTGGCACGTTGATGACGATATTCCGCACCATGTCAGTATCTAGCACGCGGCTGCGGATGCGCGGTTCAATGCTTTCAATTTCAAGGTTAGACGTAATCACCGTTGGCAGGTGATTCGTGTAACGATGATTGATGAGCTGGTACAGCTTTTCATGCGCCCATTTGGTGGGGCTTTCCGTACCAAAATCGTCCAAAATCAGTACTGGTACGTTGCGCACGCGTTCAAACAGCTCATCGTAGCCAATGGTTGAACTCGGGCTGTAGGTAGCGCGTAAGTGATCCAGCAAGTCTGGCACAGTGACAAACGTGGTTTGCTCGCCGCGATCTAAGCGGGCATTGGCAACAGCCGCCGCTAGGTGCGTTTTACCCACGCCATAGGGACCCATCAAAAAGATCCAGCCGCTGGGGTCTTCGGCAAAGCGCTTGGTTTGATCAAAAGCGCGTTGCAGGTTTTGCTGTTCGCGTGGATTGAGCCCTTGCCGATTGGAGAAGAAATTATCAAACGTCTTTTCTGAAAGTGCGCCTAGATTGGAAACTTCCAATCGTTTTTGCGTGGTGGCGGCTTCAATTTCTTCCCGCCGACAAGAGCACGGAAACATTTTGCCAAAGTTGGGATCATGAATCGGCACGTTGGCTTTTAAATAGCCAATGCCGTGGCAACGCGGGCAGTTTTGCTGACCCGGCCCCGGTGTTAGATTCGGCGTAGGAGGTGCGTCACTCGTCTTGGTAATCGAGGTATCGGCTGCGAGCTTTTTCGCTGTCGCCTTGATGTCTTCCATCGTCTTTCTTTCCTTCTGTTTGCCAGCGATCAATAATTGCCAGCACATACCGCCACGAACGGGCATTGTTCTGCACCGCTAGCCGGATGCCTTCTTCGATCCAGCCGATTGGGTAAATTTGTTCTGCGTCACGCAATTCTTCGGCAATCATCGGCGTCAGTGGCCCGATGTTTTGCTCATAGAGCGTGAAAATATTTGGGCGATCAATCGCCACGTTGATGGGCGCGTCTAGGTCTTGCGTTGGCCGCCATTCGCCGCGCAAAATGCCATCGAATGCGGCGCGGCCTTTGGGCGTGTTGACGAAGTAATAATCTTCTGCGCCTTGCGCCCCTTCGATTTCAACGTGCAAGAACGTTTGTCGTTCTACTGCGCGTTCTAGCGCTTCGTCTAACGCCGCTTCTGCTTGGTGCCGATGGCGGGCGAGCCCGTCGAGCAGAATGTCATCGGCTAGCAGTTCTTTGCGGCGCAGGTAGCGCACTTGCCCTTCTTTTAGCGAGAGCCGAAAGAAGGCATGCAGCGTGAGCTTGAGTTCTCCGACGTGATCAATGTATGGCAAAAGATCCGTAAAAAACGGATTTGGCAGCGGCGTGCTGCGCGTTTTGCCTGCTTGAAAACCGTCAAAGAGTTTCATTTTTGAGCGATCAGCGTTCAGGTGTTAGCTGTCAGCTGGAGTCCTTTTATTCTAGATCGATCTCTACTGAGGCAGCATCGACGAACTTCGTGAGCGCCCCAAGGAAGACCAGATCAACTTCGCCCGTCGGGCCATTCCGGTGTTTAGAGACCAAAATCTGGGTCACGTTTTTACGGGCTGGATCTTCCGCCCATTCATCAGGCTTATGCAGAAACAGCACCACATCGGCATCTTGCTCAATCGAGCCCGATTCACGCAAGTCAGATAGCATTGGTTTTTGGCCGGAACGTTGTTCCACACCACGCGAGAGCTGCGCACCCGTTAGCACCGGCACATTGAATTCACGCGCCAATTGTTTGAGACCCCGTGAAATTTGCGAAACTTCTTGTACACGCCCCATATCGCGCCCCGCCGAGTCAGCCTTCATTAGCTGCAAGTAATCCAGCACGATGAGGTCAAGTTGGACTTCATTCGCCAACCGCCGCACCTTGGTGAGCAGTTGCATCGGTGACACCGCAGGCGTATCGTCCAAGTACATGCCAATTTCACTGAGTTTGGTGGTGGCTTCAAGGAAGGTTGGCCATTCATGTTGTTCTAACTGACCGGTCCGCAAGCGGTGCGTTTGGATGCCCGTTTCTTGCGCGATCATCCGCTGTACAACCTGCTCATTGGACATTTCCAGCGAGAACACGGCCACGCGTTTGCCAAATTTGAGCGCCGCATTGGTTGCTGCCGTCACCATGAAACCAGTCTTCCCCTGCCCCGGACGTCCCGCAATAATGATGAGATCCGACCGTTGCATCCCGCCTAGAATGCGGTCAAGGTCACGAAAGCCCGTGGGCACACCCATCGGTTCATCTTTATGCTCGTACAGGTATTGAATTTCATCGTAATACTTAGCGGCCACTTTTGAGATTGGCACCAAGTCCCGATCATTCTGCCCTTCACGCACAGAGAACAACGCCTGTTCTGAAGCGCTCACCACTTCAGACACATCCATCGTTTCGTCGTAAGCGACCTTGGCAATTTCTTGCGCCGCAGTCAGCAGCTTGCGCCGCACCGATGAATCTTCAACCAAGCGGGCATAGGCAGCCACATTGAAGGCCGTTGGCACAGTGGTAACCAGCCGCGTGAGATACGCCGGCCCGCCAATTTCAGCCAGGTGGTTTTGCCGCCCGAGCTCTTCTTGAACGGTGAGCAAGTCAATGGCAAGGCCTTGGTCGTGCAAATGCACATACGCTTCCCAGATCCATTGGTGTTTTACAGCGTAAAAATCTTCAACCTTGATGATTTGCGCCGCATCAAAATAAGACTCGGCATCGATCAAAACAGAGCCTAAAACGGCTTCTTCAGCTTCAAGATTGAAAGGTGGCGCAACAGCGGCGCGAGTTGGTTCAGACATTG
>JAHDBW010000351.1 GCA_020630175.1 Anaerolineales bacterium | reverse complement strand
TGGTTGTTAGTCTTGCAGTCCTTGCATTCTTTACCCGCCAATCAAGCACTCCGCCGTTTTTGAGCGAAGACGGTAGACCCTTAGAAAATTCGATTGCGGAAGAACGCATGATTACGCTAGGTGGCGTTGAGCAATATGTTTTGCTGCGCGGGCGTGATCGTACAGCGCCAATTTTGGTGTACGTACATGGTGGCCCCGGCATGACCAGCACGCCATTTTTACGCACTTATAACGCCGCACTTGAAGACGATTTCTTGATGGTGTATTGGGATCAACGCGGAACAGCACGAAGTTTTGACCCTAACCTTGATCCAAGTGCGCTAACAATCGACCAAGTCACCGCAGACTTAGCGGAGCTGATTGACGGCTTACTCACGGAGTTTGATCAAGAGCAAGTGCTGTTAGTTGGTCATTCTTGGGGCACGATCCCGGCACTTGAATACGCGGCGACCCACCCTGAAACAGTTGCGGCCTATGTGGCCGTGAGCCAAACAACAAATCAACTAGAGAGCGATCGACTAGGCTATGCGTGGGCGTTGGCGGAAGCGCGTGCGACCGAGCAGACGCAAGCCATTAGCACGCTTGAAGACTTAGGACCACCGCCATATGACATCGACGAATTTGTCACGCAGCGCCGTTTTGTAAACCTGTTGGGCGGGGCAATGATGGAACCGTTGTCTGACGTGCAATTGTTACGCATTGCCTTGCGAACGCCAGAATTTGCGTGGCCGCACGCGCGAGATTTGGTACGCGGCGTACGGTTTGCCGGGGCGGCACACTGGGCTGAACAACAAGACTATGATGCCTTGACACGCATTCCAAGTCTGGAGACGCCTTACTTCTTACTAGTTGGTGAGCATGACAAAATCATTTCCTCGCAGCTAGGTGCGGCCTATTACGAAGCGTTAGATGCCTCACAAAAAGAACTGATTTGGTTTGAACAGTCCGCGCATTCACCGCAATTTGATGAGCCCGCTAAATTCAATGCGACTATCAAACAAATTGCGCAAGACGTCTCGCTTTTGGACGAATGAGATGACAACGTTGGCCGCAACGCCAAGCCCTAGTTGCGCCCGCAATGAGAAAATAAAAAGCGGCAAGTAAAACTTGCCGCTTTTTGCTTAGATTCAGTTGAGACCGCCGCTTATTTGGCGCTATTTACTTTCTTATTCTTCCGTTGCTTCATCAAGCTCTTCAGCGTCTTCTATTGGTGCATCGACAGCCATCATCAGCTCGTCTTTGCTTGTAACCTTGCCAAGGAATTCGGGTAATTCAATCCCTACCATCTCAGATAGGTCATGCAGTGGTGGGAAGCTACGCACCATATTAGAAATAAAATCTGCTGTAGAAGATCCACTGCCATTACCATTGCCAGAATCCCAGACAGTGATCTTATCAATTTGCAGGTTACTAATGGCTTCTACTTGTTTAGCAACTAACTCTTCCATTTTCTCAATCACGAGTAGCGTGGCTGCTGCTTGGGCATCGCCATGGGTACTTGCAACAAGGGCTTCATAACCTTTCGCCTTAGCTTCTAGCAACTGTTTAACACCGGCTGCTTCAGCCTTATATTTGAGTAAGATGCCGTCGGCTTCCCCTCTTGCTTCGCGGCGCGTGCGTTCCGCCAGCGCTTCAGCTGCAATTTCAACTTTGAGTTTTTCAGTTTCTTCCCGCGCAATCTCGGCGGCTTTCAGTCGTTCTGCTTCAGCAAGATAAGACGCTTGTTGAATGGCAACTTCGGCTTCTTGTTCAGCAACTTGCGCATTTTTGCGAGCCTCTGCTTCCTGAATCGCCAACTCAGCGTTTGACTTGGCAATATTCGCCTTAGCGATATTTTCACCGTCTACGGCCTCTGCTTCGCGTTCTTGAACATAAATCCGCTGTTCAGAGTCGGCTTTCTTTTTACCTTTCTCAGCTTCAGCATAATTTTCAGCCACGCGGATATCACGCTCACGATTGGCCGCAGCTTCACCGATTGACCCGAGTTTATCTTGTTCAGCAACGTCAATCTTGGCTCTATTTAAGGCTTCTGAAGCGGCCTTTTTACCGATACTCTCGATATAGTCTGACTCATCGGTAATGTCAGTAATGTTTACGTTGATCAGGTGCAAACCGATCTTATTTAGTTCTGGCTCTACGTTATGGCGAACTGAGTCAAGGAAGCTCTCACGGTCTTGGTTGATTTGCTCAATGGTCAAAGAGGCCACTGTCAAACGAAGTTGACCAAAAATAATTTCTTGGGCCATGTCTTCGATGGCAGAGGAATTTAAGTGCAGTAGACGCTCGGCTGCGTTGGTCATAATGTCCGGGTTTGTACTGACACCCACCGTGAACGTACTCGGAACGTGGATCCGGATATTCTGTAAAGAAAGAGCATTCTCTAGCGGAATGCTGATGGTCATCGGCGTTAGGCTGAGATAAGCATAATCTTGAATCAATGGCCAGACTAATGCGCCACCGCCATGCATTGTTCGGCTGGACTTACCGCCTTTTACCCGCCCATAAATCACTAGAATTTTGTCTGAAGGGCAACGCTTGTAACGCATTGCAAAATAAATAAACGTAAACAACACTAAAACGACAAAAGCCATAATAGCGATGAAAATGAAAGATACGTTAAATAGCATATTTTTCTCCCTTTAAGAATTGAATGTAAACAAAAAGTTTCTTTACAAAGTGCTTAGGTCTTTTCCACGACGAGGACGCTTTCCCCAATCGTATCGATAACTTGTACTGATTCACCGGTTACGATTTCTTCGTTTGTGGCTGATTTGGCGTCGTAAATTTTTAGACCGCCTTGAATAGTCACTTGAATCTGACCTGTGCCATCAGGTGGAATGCGTAAATAAACTGTGCCAGTCTGTCCCACCGCATTAATGCTTCGCAACGTTCCATCGGCTTGCATGCGGATAAAAAACGCAAGAATTAACCCGACAACCCAAACAGAAAATGCGCCAATGAGCACACTGCCAAACCCAGAGAGAACGTCTGAAATGTTAGCGCTCAAAAACGCTAGGCCTGAAAGGCCAAACATCATAAAGAAGGCTGTAATGGCTTGAAGTGATAATAACTTGAAGCCTAGGTCCGAATCCCCAAAATCAGCATCGAAATCGCCATCGACACCGTCCAAATCCAAACCATCTATATCGCCAGCAAAAACGAGCAGCACCATCCGAAAAAGAAATAGGGTTCCACCAATTAATGTGGACGCCCAATAAACAAGTTCAATCGTCCTGAGGCCATCAAGAAATGACATTGCTCCCTCCATACAATTGGTAAATGTCAATATAGTGTCTGTATGTTGAATTATACAATGGTCGCAATAGCAGCCTTAGGTATAGAGTGAAAACTAAATAA
>JAHDBW010000350.1 GCA_020630175.1 Anaerolineales bacterium | reverse complement strand
CGCTTCCCAATTTCTTCAATCAAGCCCGCTTCTCTTAGCGTATAGGTCACTTGCTGGGCGCGTTTAGCGTCGTAGGTGGTGAGTTGCTTTAGATCACCGTTGGTAAATGGATCGGCAACGCTTTTGGGAATAAAGTTTAGATAATCTTGCGGGGTGTCGAGGCGAACATCGTCTTGCACGGCGATCAGAATATTGTCGGCAATACTCCACTTTTTACGCCGCCAGCTGCCTTGTCCATCATCCTTCCAAATTTCGTGCTCTTCGGTGAGTAGCACGCGAATCGCTAAATTCTCTTCGGTAATCAGGTGCGGAATATAAACCAGCTCTTTGAAGATATCGTGCAGCTTGCCGCGCTTGGGGGAACGGCGGCGCTGTAATTCGTTGCCGTCTTTGTCTTGCCGAATAATCCATTTTCGGGCGGCAATTGGGTGACACAATTCAATGCGATGGCCGTTGTCTAACAACTTTGCCAGCTTGCGCTTCATTTTGCCAAGGTTACGCGTTTGGATTTCAATCAGCAGGGGCGGCACGGCGTATTCAGCCGCAGCTTCGGCCACCGTATGCAGTTGCGTCAGGCCGTCTTTGTCTTTGCCGTGGCGATAGACGTCAATGAAGTAGCCGTCTAGCTTCACTTCAAATTCATCACCCGGCTGCGCGAGGTGTTGTTTTAGCGCCGCATGCAGCGACTTTTCAGAAAGGGTGCCGATCCCCATAGGAAGTAAAGAGAAGAGAGTAAAGAGAAGAGAGAAAGAGCTTGCTCTCTAGCGCGAAGCGCGTTCTCTCTACTCTCTTCTCTGTCTAATCGCCTGCGGCGATGGCCGCTTGCGCTTGGGCGATGAAGTCTGCCATCAGGGTGGCGCCTTGGTCTTCGCCGCCACGCAGGCGTACGCTGACCGAGTCGCTTTCCATTTCACGGTCACCGATGATGAGGGTGTACGGCACTTTTTGCTTTTCAGCGGTGCGGATTTTCTTGTTCATGCGGTCGCCGCCGTCATCAAGATAGGCGCGAATGCCTAGATCTTTGAGGCGTTTTTCCACGTCTTTGCAGTAGTCCATGTGCACGTCGGTAATTGGAATGATCACCGCTTGCACTGGGCTTAGCCACACTGGGAAAGCACCCGCAAATTGTTCAATAATTACGCCTAAGAAGCGTTCTGTAGACCCGGTCACTGCGCGGTGCAGCACGACTGGTGTTTCTTCAGCATTGTCTTCGGTCACGTAGGTCAGACCCAGCCGTTCTGGCTGAATGAAGTCGATTTGAATGGTAGATAGCTGCCACTCACGCCCCAAAGCATCGCTGGCCATGAAGTCAGCTTTCGGGCCGTAGAAGGCGGCTTCGCCTTCCGCTTCGAAATAGTCAACGCCGTTTTTCTCTAGCGCTGAGCGCAAAGCAGCGGTGGCTTTGGTCCACTTTTCGTTGTCGTCAACGTACTTGCCTTCGTCGCCGCGCAATGAGAGTTGCACTTTGTAGTCGGTCAGCTTATAGCGGTCGAGCACTTCGGTAATCAATTGCAGTGCCAATGAGAATTCTTCCTCAATTTGGTCGGCAGTACAGAAGATGTGGCAGTCGTCTTGGGTTAGGGAACGCACACGGGTTAGCCCGCTCAATTCACCTGATTTTTCGTAGCGATACAGCGTTGAAAACTCAGCAAAGCGCATTGGCAAGTCACGATAGCTGTGCTTGCCCATTTCTTTGAACAGCGTCATGTGGCTGGGGCAGTTCATCGGCTTCAGACGGAAACGCACGCCTTTGTCGGCATCTTCCATCACTGGGAACATGACGTCGGAATAGTTTTCCAAGTGCCCAGACTTAGCGTAAAGGTCTTCTTTTACCAAGTTGCCGGTCCAAACGTGGTCGTAGCCATATTTGGTTTGTGTTTCACGCACGTAGCTTTCCATCAGGTAGCGCAGCATTTCGCCTTTTGGCGTAAACAGTGGAATACCAGAGCCAACATCGTCAGAGAAATGGAACAGTCCCAGCTCTTTCCCAACTTTGCGGTGATCACGTTTCTTGGCCTCTTCAAGCCGCCACAGATGGTTTTCCAACTCTTCTGGCGTTTCAAAAGCGGTGCCATAAATCCGTTGGAGTTGGATGTTGTTTTCATCCCCACGCCAGTAAGCACCGGCAATGCTCATCAGTTTGAAAGCATTTGGATCGATGTCTTTTGTGGTGGCAACGTGCGGGCCTTTGCAAAGGTCGGTGAACTTATCTTGGGTGTACAAGCTGATGACGGCATCTTTATCTTCGAGACCTTCAATCAGTTCGACCTTATACGGTTGGTCGGCAAATTCTTCTAACGCTTCGGCAGCAGAAACTTCACGGCGCACAAATTCATAGTCGCCTTTGATAATTTTCTTCATGCGCTTTTCGATCTGTTTTAGATCTTTAGGCACAAGGCTGCGCGGAAGTTCAAAGTCGTAATAAAAGCCGTTTTCAATCGGTGGGCCAATCGCTACTTTTACTTCACCTGGGCGAAACATTTGCGTCAACGCCTGCGCCATAATATGCGCGGCGCTGTGCCGAATTTTATAAAGTTGGCTGTCTTCGTATTTCTCTGCCATGATAATTCCTGAAAGAACGAATCCACGAAGATCACGAAGGGACACTAAGACTGACCTAAGTGGACACACGTCACTTTGCTTAACTGTCTTCGTGCAGCTTCGTGTGCCTTCGTGGATTCAAGTTTTATTTACTGTAGCACTTGTTTATAAGATAAGTGTTGAGATCGACTTAAGAAAAAACTCCCGCCCCAAAACTGGGACGGGAGTTTGCAATTGCACGCTCTCGCGGTTCCACCCAAATTCTTTCACTAACATTAGTCAGCAAAAGCACTCTGTGACCTGATAACGGTGGCTAGCCGATTTGCTTATTAAGCGAAGTCATCTTCGCCGTTCTGCATTTTGCTCACGGATGGTTTCTGGGCAGTGGGGTGATTGCTTTTCAGCTAAGGGCAATCTCTCTAAACAAAAAAGAGAACGGGTTGCGTTCTCTCTGCCAATACTTGTTCCGCTCAACGCGATAGATATTGAATTTTGTGGGCGATACAGGAATCGAACCTGTGACCTCTACGATGTCAACGTAGCGCTCTAACCAACTGAGCTAACCGCCCTAAGCGAACCATATTATAAGCGGTTTTGTTTTGCTTTTGCAATAACCAATTTTGAAATTACGAAAATTGCTTCCATTTCTTGTTGGCTTGTCGTGGCCTAAACCGGCACTTTGACCAAGAACCGCGACCCTTGCCCCACAACGCTCTGTGCGGTGATTTCACCGCCGTGGGCTTTTACAATTTCTTGCGAAATGGCTAATCCTAAGCCAAAGCTTGTGGTTTCAGAGCCATTGCCGACGCGAGACTTGTCTACGCGGTAGAAGCGCTCAAAAA
>JAHDBW010000349.1 GCA_020630175.1 Anaerolineales bacterium | reverse complement strand
TGAGCAATTTTCAGAACTTCTTTTTACTCCTGACATAACGGTGTCAGGAGGGGGGCTATAAACTGGTTTTGAAATCAGGGACGTGTCAGTATGCGTTCAAAAATCAGATGAACTTGGAGGTTCACGATGAAAGCTTCGCTTAACTTTTTTGGATTTGTTGTTGATGATGTTGCCGAAACAACCCGTTATTACACCGACGTACTCGGCTTGACCGTGAATGCAGAAGCCAGCATTCCGAATTACTATTCACAGTTTGTGACGCAAGACGGCGCTATTTTTGCGGTGTTTGCTGCATTTGGCGATGGCCCAGATATCGCGCAACGCTTTGATGCCGCATTAGAGGTTGAGGATGTGGATGCCACATTTGCAGACTGGAAAGCCAAGGGCGTGGACATTGTGACAGACGTACAAGACCTGCCGTTTGGACGCACGTTTCTAGCGCGTACGCCAAACAATCACATTCTGCGGGTCATGAATTTCACGCGCTAAGGCGTGATTTGCTGGCTTAGTCTGCGTGCTTCGTAATCATCCGCCGCGCTGTTTCTGCGACGTTTTCACGCAGGGCGTGCGGCGTGATGATTTCCATGTTGTCTCCCCAACCAAGTAACCATGTTGCAATAACGCTCCAATTTGCCACGCGATAGGTCATCACAATTCCTGCCTCACTGGCGTCTTGCTCTTCTATAAATGTAAAGTGTTGCCGTTCACGCACCCAGCGGACAACGCTGTGATCAAAACGGACGGCAATGTCGAACCGTTCCGCTGGAAAGCGGCTGGGCGTTACCTTGCGCGGTTCAAACGCTTCTTCGAGCACCTGATATTGGTCGATGCGCCCGAGATTGAAATGGCGTACGTCTTTGCGTAAACGGCAGTAGGCCGATAAAAGCCACGCACGATCAATCATCACCAGATTGAGCGGTTCTACCGTGCGTTGGGTTGTTTTATTCCCCGCGAGGCTGTGATAGGTCAGCGTAAGCAGTTTTTTGTCATGAATGGCCTGCTGAAATGCCACAAACTGCATATCATCAAAGTCCAACTCAGGTTGCGGAAACGCATAAAAGTCGAGCACGGTTTGCAGCGCTGCTACCTCTTGTTTTAGCCGCTTTGGCAGAATGGTTTGAATTTTGTCGCGTGCCGTTTCCGCCGATTTACGCGTGTTCCCTGGGACTGAAAAACCCATGACCATGCTCAGCGCCAATGCCAAGGTGCGGGCTTCTTTTGGCGTGAAGGTGACTGGTGGTAGGTAATAGCCTTCTAATAGTCGATATCCTTCACCGGCCATGCCGTAAATGGGCACGCCCACTTGCAGCAAAGCGTCAATATCACGGTAGACAGTGCGTTCTGAAATTTCAAAATGCGCGGCAAAGTCTTGCGCGCGCAACAGCCCTCTGCTTTGAAACATTACCAAGTACGCCATTAGGCGGTCTGTACGATTCATTGTGATTAGGGGAGGTTGACCGCTTGCCGGACTAGCGTTTCAAGATAGTCAAAATCAACGTCGGCAGTTGAAGCGAAATTGATATGCCGTCTATATTTGCCTTTGCCTAGCAATTTGCCTTGCGGATCTTCAAGTAGATAGCCTTTCCCGAAAGAAACTTTTACATGCTTGCTAGAGGCAAAGACGCCGCAAAATTGGCCTTCTTTTTCTTCTGGCTTCAACGTGAATAAAGTGCCGCCATATTTTTGGACGGTTGTTGCTTCAGGAATCAGCTCTTTCAGGAAAACTTCTAATTCATTGACGAGGATTGCTAACGGTAACGGCTGTTCATTCATGTTGTTTTCCTTATGGTGCGATTGATGCGTTGGGTTATGATTGTTACGCGATTATAAGGAGAACTTATGTTTTGATCAAATGTTCTTTTGCGAGTCGCCTCTGTGTAGTTCCACTCCGCGGAGTGGCATTACACAGAGGTTGTTAGACGACCCAGCAACTAAACTGTGCGTTGTTTGGTCTGTGTGGAGTACGTGCTTTCAAAGATTTTATCGGCGTTCGCTGCTTCAAAGGCGTCACGGCGATGTTCGCGTGAGAGTGCGTCCGCTGGCAGATCGGCGTAGTCCAGCATTGGCTTACGTTCGGCAAATTCAACGTAAGAGCCAGAAATCTTGTGGCGTTCTCCGTCGGCAAACTCAGCTTCAATCATTTCTGCAACGGTTGAGCTTTGAATGAGCAAGCCGTCTTTTGAAACTTTGGCTTCTCCTCCAGCGGTATTCAACGTAATGCCATTCTTCTTCAAGAAAACATTGAACGATTCAATGGTGTTGTAGCCACTTGGCAAATTGTGCACCGAGATCGTGAAATGATTGAGATAATAGCGGTTGTAAATTACCCAGGCCGCATATTCAGACTCAGCTTGCAGCCGTTGGTAGTCTGCTAAAGACGGCAAGCGCCACAGCGGGCTGTGTAAAAAGCCATCGATGTCAGCCGCGTTATCAAGATCGAGTGCTGTAATGGGATCGGCCAGAACTTCATCTGTATAAGCGCGAATAATGGCTTGTGCTTCGTAAGACAATTCACGCACGCGCAATTCGCTAATAAAAATTCGGGGATACTCTGGGTTGGGCGGGGCATACCAATAAGCGTCTAGCTTCTTCTTTTCAAAGTAATAATAGTCACGTTTGGTATAGCCTAAACTGGTGAAAATTTTCTCTAAGCTTTGAATGCCTAATAGCGGAACGCCCATTGTTCTAAAGGCAATGTGGTCATTTTCAATTTCAGCAACGTTAGCAATCAGACCTTGCTGTAACATTGCATCTAAAATGCGTTGAACATCAGGAACACGTTCTTTATAACGCTGCATTAGTCCGTCTAAAACAAGTTCTGTGAGTGCTGTCATTGGAACTCCAAAGTGATGGGTTGTTCTGAAATTATTTGTGAATTATAAAATTATTGCACACTTTATTTGTTTTTCTGAGTCTTTTGCGCAAAACAATTGTTGCGAGCTAGGTAGAGTAAACCGTGTACGAATTAGATGAATTAGACCGCCAAATATTAGAAATCTTGCGCACAGATGGTCGCGCAACCAATGTGGAAATTGGGCGGCAACTGGGCGAAGGCCACACGCGGGTGCGTGATCGGATCAATCGCATGACAGAAGCCGGTGTGATTGAAGGCTATAAAGCTGAAATCAATCCGTTGATGTTGGGCTACAGCATTCACGCGCTGGTTCATGTTGAAGTTAATCAGCAGCACGACTTTGATGCATTTGCGCAGGCCTTATTGGAAATTGACGAAGTGATTGAAGTGTTGAATCTAACCGGTGAATACGATGCGCTTGTCCGCATTTGGGCGCGTGACGTTACGCACTTGCGCCATTTGCTTTATAACGAAATTAGCACCTTACCGGCGCATGAACGCACGGTTTCGCATCTTATTTTGAAGCGTTGGGATAAG
>JAHDBW010000348.1 GCA_020630175.1 Anaerolineales bacterium | reverse complement strand
TAAAAAAACGCCGCGCATAGTGCGCGGCGTTTTTTATTATTAGCGATGTTACATGCGTGGCAGCGTGATTGAAGATTGGCCTTGATATTTGCCTTTTTTATCTGCGTAAGACACTTCGCAATCTTCGTCGCCTTCAAAGAAGAGAACTTGCGCAATGCCTTCATTGGCGTAGATTTTTGCTGGAAGTGGTGTCGTGTTTGAAATTTCCAAGGTGACATAGCCTTCCCATTCTGGCTCAAACGGGGTGACGTTGGTCAGAATGCCGCAGCGTGCGTAGGTGCTTTTGCCCAAACATACGGTGAGCACGCCACGTGGAATACGGAAGTATTCAATCGTCCGGGCTAGTGCAAATGAGTTTGGTGGCACAATGCACACGTCGCCTTTGAAATCGACCATCATGCCGGGATCAAATTTCTTTGGATCAACGATGCTGTTGTTGACATTGGTAAAAATCTTGAATTCATCCGCAACACGAATGTCATATCCGTATGAGGAAACCCCATAAGAGATAACGCCCTTGCGAACTTGTGAGTCGACAAACGGCTCAATCATGCCGTGTTCTTGCGACATTTTGCGGATCCAGTGGTCAGGTTTTAGGCCCATAATCTTCGCCTTTGAGAATAGATAGAGTGCGTGAATAAAAATGCGTGATCCGTATATCTATACGGGCGCAGTCAATTACATTTCAGTTGGAGCGCCAACGCCCATTAGCCCAAGGACTTTTGCTAGCCCAATCCGGGCGGCTTCCATTAGTTTGAGGCGGGCCCGACTTAGGTCTGGGTTGTCTGCATCGGCAACGCGGCAATCGCGGTAGCAAGTGTGGAAGGCTGCCGCAAGATCGCGCGCATACCAAACTAGATGATGCGGTGCCTTATCGCGGACGGCCATTTCAAGCAGTTCAGAAAGTTCAAGCAGCTTGCGCACCAGCCCTAGCTCACTTTCGTGTACTAGCAAGCGAATGTCGCCGCCTTCACGGGTAAGGCCAATTTCCGCAGCTTTACGTTGGACGCTGCTTAGACGTGCGTGCGCATACTGCACATAGAACACTGGATTTTTATCAGACTGCTCAAGCGCGAGATCCAAATCAAAATCAAGATGGCTATTGGCATCACGCATCAGCATGAAATAGCGCACAACGTCAGCGCCAACTTCGTCCATTAGCTCATCTAAGGTGGTGAAGCGCCCACGGCGGGTGCTCATCTTTTCGCCTTTGACGGTAACAAACTGATTGAACAGCACATCTAGCTTGCCGTCATCCATTCCCAACGCGCGGACGCCCAACTTCACATCTGGGAACTCGTCTTTATGGTCAGCGCCCAGTGCATTGACCACTAGGTCAAAGCCACGGTTCAATTTATTGGCGTGGTAGGCAATATCTGGCAAGCGGTAGGTTGGCACGCCATTGCTACGCACTAAGACCGGGTCTTTTTCATGCCCAAAGCTAGAAACATCAAACCAGCGGGCACCGTCTTTTTCGTAGACAAAGCCTTTTTCATCAAGTGTTGCCAGCGTTTCCCAAACGGCATTACTTTCAAACAGTGAGTTCTCATTGAAGAACACATCGTGATGAATATTCATGCGCGCCAGCGTGGCTTTGATGCTCTTGAACATGGCCGCTTCGGCGTATGGCAAGAAATCGCCAACCGCACTTTCAAGCATGCTATCGCCAACTTCTGCGGCCACGTCTTTGCCTAAATCGGCTAAGTATTCGCCTTGGTAATGGTCATCTGGCAGCGCTTCATCTTGCCCAAGCGCTTGTAAATAACGGACACGCAGCGAGTTCGCCAAAATATCCATTTGCTTGCCAGCATTGTTGAAGTAATACTCCCGCGTGACCTCATAGCCACAGGCTTCGAGCATATTTGCGTAGGTATCGCCTAGTACACCGCCGCGCCCGCGCCCAATGGATAGCGGGCCGGTTGGGTTCGCGCTGACAAATTCAACTTGCGCTTTTTGGCCTTGCCCGAGAGTCAGATCAAAGTAAGCGGGGCCAGTTTGTAAGATGGCATCCACTTGTGTGGCGAGCCATTTGTTATCGAATGTGTAATTGATAAAGCCTGGTGGTGTGACCGTGTGCGACCCAAGCAAAGGTGAGTTGGGTAAATGCTGGGCAATTGCGTTAGCAATATCAAGTGGCTTGCGGCGCGCAACTTTCGCTAGTTGCATTGCAGCAGCCGTAGAAAAATCACCCCATTCCGCTTTTTTAGGGCGATTTAAGGGGATGGTTGTAGGAATATCAAATTCAGGCAGGGTGCCAGCGGCTTGCGCGGCAGCAATGGCCTGTTTTGTAATCAGGACGAGTTCTTTTTGAAGCAGGATCATAGAACTTAAATCTTAGCATATTGGGGCTCACGTATCGCTTATATGCGTTGCACACAATGCACAAATTTAAAATTGGCTTTAACTAAAAAAGCAGTGCCAATATGGATTGGGCACTGCTTTTTCGTGTTTTAGTCTCAGTTAGCCACCGTGAGCCGCCAATTCTGCATGGCGTCCGATAGACTGTTCAATCTGATCAACATAAGCGGGATCTACGCCATGCCGTTGTAAAAAGAATTTTTGCTCGGTATACGCAATAACTTCTTCCTCTGCGGCAGTGCCCCAAGACCGCTGATAACCACGCATACAATGGATAACTTCGTGATGAAGCACAGACGCCGTAAGCACATCATCAACAATATAGAACATTTCAATGATGCAGCTTTCATCATCACCGCTAAGAGTGTACGAGGCAAACGCCTGTGACGGTTGGTTAGACGCAATAATACCGTCTGTATATGCAATTAGCAGCGCAAATGCCCCCGGATCATTGCGTTCTATCCATTGAATGACGCGTGTCATTTGGGCGACAAAATCTGCCGTGCCAGAAATACTGCTATAAATCGGTGCCGATGCAGGCAAGAGAGGCGGAGGCGCTGTCGGCGCTACCGACGGAATCACGATTGGGTCAGCCGCTGGTACAACAACTGGAACCGGGTCTGGCAATACTGGTACCGGCTCAATAACGCCAGTATCAACGGGGGTAACGGTGGCCTCGGGGATTAAGAGAACTTGTCCGACGAAAATGACGTTTGGATTAGCAAGGCTGTTCGCCTCCATAATCTCACTAACCGTTACGCCATTGCGGTACGCAATTCTAGACAGCGAATCGCCGGGTTGTACTGTGTAGCCCATTTGGGCATCAAGCGTAGCAAGTGGGAAAACTAAAACAGCGAGCAATGCAACGGTTGCTTTGAGCCAAAATTTAGCCATGGATGTGGTTACCTTTGATTGAGAGTGACGTGAACATCAGCAAGGTTTTATCCCTTACAATACCAAATTGATGTGCACAAAACATTACTAGTATTTAGTATACCTAATCTAAAGTCTGGGTTCTAGCGCGTGGTGATTGCAAGGTGCGGGCGTGGCGTTAGCGT
>JAHDBW010000347.1 GCA_020630175.1 Anaerolineales bacterium | reverse complement strand
CGCCAGACGCCCATTTGTTGGTTCACAATTTCCAAGCGTTCTGAAGCCGCGCGGTCGCGGGTGTCAAACACGAAGCGGTGGGCATTGACCAACGCAGCTGGCCCGACGTAAGCGCCGTTAGCCCAGAACGATGGGCAAGACGTGGTACAGCAAGCACACAGAATACACTTGGTGCCTTCCATGATTTTTTCTTGCTCTTCAATGCTTTGTAGGCGTTCGCGGCCGTCTTCTGGCACTGGTTCATCATTGACCAAGAATGGCATGATGGACTTGTAGTGATCGAAGAACGGTTCCATGTCTACAATCAAGTCTTTGATGACTGGGAGGCCCATCAATGGTTCGATGGTGACCGTGTCGCCTTCTTTGGTGATGGCTTCTTTGACTAGCATTTTGCAGGCCAAGGTGTTGCTACCGTTGATGCGCATGCCATCTGACCCACACACGCCGTGTGCGCAACTGCGGCGCAGGTTTAGCGTGCCATCTTGGAAGTACTTCACTTGGTGTAGTGCGTCCAAAATGCGGTCGGTTGGTTCAACGTCAACGTTGTACGTGCCCCAATATGGCTTACTGTCCTTTTCAGGATTGAAGCGTTTGATCTTTAGTTGGATTTTAGTCATGATAAATTCCTTTCGCGCTTAGTAAACCCGTGGCTTTGGAACAAAGCGTTTCAAGTTGACCGGACGATCATTCCACTTGACACCACTTTCGGTTGGGGTTGGGGTGGCGGTTGAAGCGCCATCAGCGCGACTAATCACAGTGTGGCGCATCCAGTCGTCGTCGTTCCGTTCTGGGAAGTCTTCGCGGCTGTGGGCACCCCGTGATTCTTGGCGGCGCATGGCGCTGCGGGCGGTTGCTTCTGCAATGTCTAGCAGACAGCCAAGTTCGTAGTGTTCTAGCAGATCGGTGTTGAAGATTTTGCCATCATCATCGATGCCAACTGTTTTGTAGCGTTCTTTGAGGTCAGCAACTTTTTCCAATGCTTCTTGCATTAGTTCTTCGGTGCGGAACACGCCAACGTTAGCAGACATGATTTCTTGCAATTCCATCTTCAAGGTTGCAGCGCGTTCGGTGCCGCCTTCAACAGCGCGGATGCGGTTCAATTCTGCAACCACTTCGCCTTCTGGGTTTTCAGGCAATGGCACAAAGTCTGCGGTTTTACAGAACTCAACCAATTGCTTACCACCACGGCGACCAAACACAACCAGGTCAACCAGCGAGTTGGTCCCGAGGCGGTTGGCGCCGTGTACAGATACACAAGCACATTCGCCAGCAGCATATAGACCTGGCACAACGTTTAGGTCGTGGTCTAACACTTCGGTGTCGTTGTTGGTTGGAATACCACCCATCGCATAGTGCGCGGTTGGTTGAATTGGCACTGGCTCTTTCATCGGATCAATACCCGCGTAAACGCGGACAAAGTCGATAATTTCTGGCAGTACGTGTTCGATGTGTTCTTGGGTAACGGTGCGGCCTTTTGGACCGGCTTTGAAACGGTTGATTGTTTCTGGGCGGAAGTCCATGTAGACATAGTCTTTACCGTTGATGCCGCGTCCAGCGCGTACTTCAAGGTAAATGGAACGGGAAACCATATCGCGCGGGGCGAGGTCTTTCACGCTCGGGGCGTAGTTTTCCATGAAGCGTTCGCCGTTATCGTTGATGAGGACACAGCCTTCACCACGCGCTGCTTCAGAGAGCAAAATGCCCAGCTTGTACATCCCGGTTGGGTGGAATTGGAAGAATTCCAAGTCTTGCAGTGGTAACCCACGGCGATAAACCGCCGCAACTGGATCACCGGTTAGTGACACCGCGTTTGAGGTCACTTTGAAAATCTTGCCATACCCACCAGAGGCAATCAGCACGGCCTTGGCGTGGAAAATGTGAGTTTCGCCAGTTGCGATTTCAATCGCGACTACGCCAGCACATTTGCCATCGTTCATGATCAGGTCACACATGAAGAATTCGTCAAAGAAATTGACTTTGTTCTTGATGCATTGTTGGTACAGCGTCTGCAAAATAACGTGACCGGTGCGGTCAGCAGCTTTACAAGAGCGCATGACCAAGCTTTCGCCGTAGTTGGCGGTGTGCCCACCAAAGCGGCGTTGCTCAATGCGGCCGTCTGGGGTGCGGTCAAATGGCAGCCCCATGTGCTCAAGTTCTACAATCGCGTCGATTGCGTCTTGGGCTAGGATCTCAGCTGAGTCCTGATCGGTTAGGTAGTCACCGCCTTTGACGGTGTCGTACATGTGGTATTCCCACGAGTCTTCTTCCATGTTGCTCAGCGCAGCGGCGATACCACCTTGGGCAGCACCGGTGTGTGAACGGGTTGGATAGAGTTTAGAAACAACAGCAACGTTTGCGCCTGAGCTTGCATGAAGTGCGGCCATTAGCCCCGCTCCACCAGCACCAACGATGACTGCATCGAATTGATGAATTTTTGCCATGATCAAATTCCTTTAGGTGCCTTGACTAGGCGATTTCTTGGACGCCCGCAATAATTGCGTATGCGCCAACAGCGGTGATAAGGACCCAAGCTGCCAAAATTGCAATCCGCGCCATACGTACCAATTTTGGATTGTGGATGTAGTCTTCTGCAACTTGCTTGAGGCCGTTCATGCCGTGTGCAAACGCAAAGGCTAGCAACGCCATGTCGTACAAGCGCCAGCCCCAGGTGCCCCAGTAAAGCGCAACATAATCCAAGTTGATGGCAGATGCCCCGTGGATAATGTCTTTGATCAGCACGTGACCGTAAGCCAATGGCAACAGCATCACGCCGCTATAGCGCATGAATTGGTACATGCGGGTTTCAAAGTTCTTAGGAACGTTGATGCTCTTTTTGCCTTTAGACATGCCCCAAACGCCAGCCATCCCAACGCCAAGTAGCAATAGAATGCCGACATTGATCCAACCCAATTCTGGATTGCTGTCTGTCACAACTTTGTGGCCGTCATCCCAAATGTGGCTCAGCATGACATAGGCTGCTGGCAACCAAATTAGCACTGACGCAACGATGGTTGCGACATTGAGTTTGGCTTCAAGTTCTTTCGACCATTTTTCTGGGTTACGGTCTAGATAGATCAGCTTTAGACCGTTGATGCCATGAAATAACAGCGCAGCAACTAGGAATGTTTCACCGACGATGAATGGGGGAGTCGCATAAATTTTTGTTGCAGCTGCGTACCCTTCTGGCCAATAGGCCACCCAAGATGTATCGATGATGTGTGTGACGAGAAAGAAAAGTACACCAAGTCCGGCTAGCCGGTGTGCGATGAACATAAAATGCCCAACACCGCCACGGTATAGAACTTTCTCCTGAATGCTGGAAACTAACGTCGCCATATTTACCTCCAGTTTCCTGAAATTATTTTTTAGACATATCCCTCATTCTCTCTACAAGAGACATGCCAATCTTTATGATTTATTT
>JAHDBW010000050.1:13264-21244 GCA_020630175.1 Anaerolineales bacterium | reverse complement strand
CTGTCACCTGACAGCTTTCACCTCTCTAAATTCGTTTGACCCAAAAACGGGTGGCGAGTTTACGGTAGGTAAAGAGGCCGAATAATCCCGGCGGTGCGAAAAGCAGTCTTGAGAAAATGCCTTTCAGGCCACTCGGATATTCGTATTCGATGTGCTCGGTGACTTGGGTTTTATTTTCGGAGAGCGCGGTAAAAGAATGCGTGTGCGCCCAATACTTCATTGGGCCGCTTTCTTGCGTGTCGGTAAAGTGTTTGGCTGGGTCAACATTAGAGTGCACAGCACGCCAACGAATGGGCAAAGGCCCAAGCCACATCGTGAAGTCTGCAATGGAGCCTTCTGCTAATGGATCAAACTGATGCACTTGCATAATCATTGGCGGTGGCGTTAGGCGTTTGAGGGCATTTGGCGCATTGTGAAACGCAGCCACTTTCTCAATTGGCGCATCAACCGTAAACGAAAAGTTGAACTCACGCATCGTTATTCACTATTCCCGGTAAGTGCAATTTCGACTGCGGTTGCGGCACTGGCTTCTTCTTCATTATTACTTCACCAGTCACCACTTTGTGAACTGGGCATTTATCCGCAATCGTCAACATGCGTTTGATTTGATCTTCATCTAAATCACCTTCAAACGTAATTGCGCTTTCAATAATGGTCACCGGTTTATTCGGTGCACTTTGCGCCCCTTCCACCTCAGACGCCTTTTTCTTTTCCATTGTGAGCTGGATGTTCATGCCTTGCAAATCCCAGCCTTTACGCTGCGCATACATTTGCACCGTAATCACTTTGCAGCCTGCCAAGGAACTCAAAAACAATTCCATTGGCGTCGGGCCGGTATCATCCCCTTTGAGATCCTTAGGTTCATCAGAGTAAAACGTATGCGAGCCCGCTTTGATTTCAACTTGATAGTTGCGAATAAGTTTTGCAGAAATTGACATAAGAACAGTGTCGAACTGTAGTAAAGATTGAAGTGGCCAATAAACAAAGCCACGTTAAACAAAACAACCGAGGTCAGCATTGCAACAGCCCTCGGTTGTATTCTATCCAGTTTAGGTCAAAACTGCCTAACTTTGCACTTCAACGCCGCGCCAGAAGGCATAATAACCCTCAATATTCTTTGCTCGGTCAGAGGCTTCTTTATAAAGCCACGCGGCATCGTTGGCTTCCACGCCATCGACTGTCACGTTGAAATAGCTAGCCGTCCCTTTCCAAAAACAAACAGAGGTGTTGCTGGTTTCAGATAGGTAGTCATGCTTTACTGCGCTTGGCGGAAAGTAATGATTACCTTCTACAATCACCGTTTCATCGCTTTCTGCGATAACCGTATTATTCCAAATTGCCTTTGCCATATAAATTACTCCATAAATAAAATTGATGTTTGAGGTTTCAAACACTTTCAGGACGATGGTCACTTATAATAGTTTGCACATCTCAGTTACACTATTGTTGTGCAATGAAGGTGTAAAGACCTTATAAAGCCCTATTCAATTAGTAAACATTCAGTGCATAAGATTTGCGATAGAAGCGCAACATTTGTGACTTTAGCATTACAAGCGCTGTCACACGATTGAAATTGGCCGCACATAATAGACAACGTAACTAAGGCTAGTCTTACAGTATTTCATATTGTCTTTTCGGGAGAAAAACGTGGCAAAGAATAAAGAACGAGTAGATTTAGGCGGACTTTTTGAAAAAGCCCTAAATGATATGCAGTCCAACCGTGACAAAGTCAACGAAATGGACAACAACGGCAACCATGGCAACAACATGGTAGAAAATCTGCAAATTATTGCAAGCATTCTGGGAGGACGCGGCAAACCAGCCGACCTCTTCAAAGATGCAGGTGAAGAGCTTAACAAAAACGGCAAAGGCGGCACCAGCAAGTATTATGCAGAAGGCTTTGAAGAAGCCGCGCAAAAATTTGAAGGCCGAGAAGAACTCGCTGAAGACGATGTAATGCCATTGTTAGAAGCCATTCTTGGCTCAATCCCGCAGTCTGGTCACCCACCACCAGAGCAAAAACCCAAAGCACCGGTTGACCCAACCCAAGCCTTACTTGAAGGATTGATGGGCGTATTGGGCGGCGCTGGCGCACAACGTCAACAAGCCCCGGTCCCGCAACAAACCAGCGGCGGCAGCATTCTAGAAGAACTGGTTGGTATGGCCATGGGCGGCAGACAACAACAGCGCCCAGCTATGGGCCTAGACGCAGACGGTGATGGCGTAGACGCAAACGACCTAATGCGCTTACTCATTCCAGCGGGGATGGCTTACATGCAAGCCAAAGCAGCCGGGGCAGATAATGCAACCGCAACCCAAAAGGCGTTGATTGGTGCCCTAAATGGCGGCACGCTAAATCCACTCCAAGCCGGCTCAGCCCGCTCTGCGGCTGGGGGCTTGATTGCAAAAAGTATTTTGAAATCTGTATTTGGATAACTGCATCCGCATTGAGTTGCATCAAATACAAAATTAACGCAAAATAAAATAGTATGTAACTGTTGATTGCACCGTACTAGTTATTGTGCAATCTTAAGGGGCCATTGTAGAACACACTGTTTTGCCCCAAGTTTCCCAGCATTACCAGTCAATCCCTTTGCGGACTGAGCAATGCTGATCTGAAATAGACCGAGGCAAAGGATCAATTCCCAATTGGAGGGACTGAATCGTGGCAAACGAAGAAAAGAAAGGCATTTTTGGCCGTATGGTTGACAAGGTAAGTTCACGTGACGAACGTGCAGAAGCTGAAGCAGCCGCACAAGAAGCAGCCGCTGCAAAAGCAGCCGCCGCAAAGCAAGCCGCTGCAAAGCGTGCTGCCCTAGCCAAAGCTGCTGCTGCTGAAAAAGCTGCTAAAGCCGAAGCTGAAGCCGCTGATGCAGCTGAAAAAGCTGCAAAGAAAGCAGGCCAAGCCGCAAAAATGGCAGAAGCACGTGAAGCTGCTGCTGCAAAGAAAGCTGCTTACGCTGAAAAGCAAAAAGCTGCCGCTGAAGCACGCGCTGCTGAAGCTGAAGCAAAACTCGCTGAAATGGAAGCTGAAAAACGCGCCGAAGAAAGCGAAAAACGCCGCGCTGCATTTGCAAAAGCACGTGCAGAACGTGAAGCTGCGCAGGCCGCTGCTGCAAAACCAAAAGTAATGGCAACCCACACAGTTGCTGCTGGCGACACCCTCGGTGGCATCTCAGCAAAATACTATGGTTCAGCCGTCAAAGCAAAATGGATGCAAATCTACGAAGCTAACAAAGACGTCATTGGCGATAACCCAGGCATGATCAAAATTGGTCAAGAACTAGTTATCCCAGAACTTGCTGACTAAGTTAGCCTTTCGTCATTAGACGATCCAACGACATTGTCGTTTTCAAAAGCCGTGCTCAATTGAGCGCGGCTTTTTTATTGCACGTCCCTCTTTAATACAATTAAAACGTGTGATCAAATGTTATGAAATCGCGTAACGGTAACGCCATGCTGCACAGTAGCGCAGCCAGAGGCAAATTTGATTACGCACAAATTAAGACTGATTCCCACAAACTTGAAAATCTAAGTAGAATCAAGGCCAGCACGATTCATTAATCGTTTGCAATTTCAGATTTATGACTATTCCAGACAGTTCTGTCATCCCAATTACCGCTCCCAGTATTGAGCTATTACCCATTCGGATTCTCGTCGTTGAAGATTCCCGCAGCGATTTTGGCATGCTTGAACGCGCCCTATTACGCGACAACGACGCCTCCTACAACATCACTTGGAAACGTAACGGGGCCGATGCGCAACACCATATCCAAACCGAGATGGTTGATGTGCTAATTATGGATAACAATCTACCGGATACAACCGGCCTAACGCTGTTTGCTTCGATTGAAAACCCATTTTTATTGTTTGGCTCGGTGCTTATCACCGGCAATGACGTAGACAATGTACCCGCGCAAGCCTTAAAACTAGGTATCGACCATTACCTTTTCAAAGATACACAAGGCAACTACTTAAACCTGCTGCCCTACGTTGTAAAGCGCGCACACGCCAGCTTCAGAGAACGCGAAACCTTAGAAAAGAAAGCAAGACAGCTTGAAGCAATCAACCTTGAGCTAGACAACTTTGCAAAAACCGTTGCCCATGAGGTAAAAGCACCACTTACGCACATCACCGCCAATGCTGATTTGGTGCTGATGGATTATGAAGAGCATTTACCAGCGCCGGTCATCAAATCCATTAACTCGATGCGCAAGCACGCCTATTCTGTCCGCGATGTGGTTGATGATTTACTGTTACTGAGCAGTACAAACGAAGTCAGCGTGCCAATTCAGCCGCTAGACATGCATGAGATCGTCACGAATGCCATCGAAATCCACGAGCCGTTGATCCAACGGACGCAGGCGAAGGTACATGTACCCGCAAATTTTTTAGTTGCAGTGGGCTATGGACCTTGGGTGCAGAAGCTTTGGGAAAACTATATTAGCAATGCTGCCAAATATGGCGGCCTGAATGTATCTATTCATTTAGCTAGCCAAGACCTTGGCAACGGCCAAATTCGCTTTACTGTCACAGACAATGGCCCCGGCATTTCACAGAAAAATCAGGGCAAGCTCTTTATTCCATTCTCGCGCTTGCATCGCAGTCGCGCCCGCGGGCATGGCTTAGGGCTTTCGATTGTAGACCGGATTACGCAAAAATTAGGCGGTAGCGTTGGCTTAGAAAGTGAAGACGGCAAAGATACCACTTTCTGGTTTACCCTACCGGCAAAGGAGACTTAGACATGAGTGCGGCAGATCGAATCAAAATGGAACCGCAGTGGAAAACCGCCCTGCTAGATCAATTTGATGCCCCTTACATGCAGCAACTGCGTGGTTTTTTGGTGGATGAATTCAAAGCAGGCAAAGCAATCTACCCGCCCGGCAGCCAATATTTTGAAGCCTACAACGTCACACCATTAGATCAGGTCAAGGTTGTAATTTTGGGGCAAGACCCTTACCACGGCCCCGGTCAGGCGCATGGGATGTGCTTTTCAGTGCAGCCCGGCGTCCGCATCCCGCCTTCCTTGCTCAACATCTATAAAGAGCTAGAAACCGATCTCAGCATCCCGCGTGCCACGCATGGGTATTTGCAACATTGGGCCAAGCAAGGCGTGTTGCTACTCAACAGCGTGCTAACCGTTCAGCATAAAACGCCCGGATCACACCAAGGGCGCGGCTGGGAAAAATTCACCGATCGCACAATTGAAATTCTCAACGCCCAAAAACAAGGGTTGGTCTATATTCTGTGGGGAAAGTACGCCCAAGACAAAGCGAAGGTTGTCAATCCACAGCAAAATCTTATTTTGAAATCGGCGCATCCTTCGCCGATGGCTGCCCATCGCGGCTTCTTTGGCAGTAAGCCATTTTCAAAATGCAATCAGTACCTAACCAAGCAAGGCAAAATCCCAATCGACTGGCAACTGCCTGAAAACGTAAGCTAGACCGCACAGGCTCTCATTGTCTCTTCCCTTGCCACTGATCTTGTGTTTTGAGACAATGCAATTAGCTTGGACGCGATTTGCGTACACAATACCCCTCTACTTGTTATGAAACGGCACAGCACTTTTTCTCTTTTAATTGTCTTGATCATTGGCATACTGCTAACGGCTTGTGGCCCTACAACGCAAACGGCAGAGTTGCCCGCCGGAGATCGCGTGCAAACTGCGGTCGCAGCCACCGTTGCCGCCCAAAATCCGGATATCGCCGCCGCTGCAGACCCTGAACCCACTGAATTTGAGCCAGACTCTGAACTGTTAGCGCTCTCAACAACGGATGAAGGCGTTGCCGCAAGCGAACAAGCCAGCGTGGTTGAGGAGCCAACTACGAATGTAGTTGCAGCGCCCACAAAAACCGCGACCAACGCGCCCACAGAAGCCCCAACGTCAGCGCCGCAACCAACACAGGCCGCAGCTGAAGAGGATGAAATAGCGCAAGCCGCCCAAACCGCGCCCGAAATTGGCGGCGCAGGTGCTGGCCTCTATGTCACTTGGGTAGACAAAGGCAACGTTTGGCTCTGGGGAGACGATGAAACGGAAGCAACTCAAGTCACAACAACCGGAGACGCCTGGGAAGCCAAAATTTCACCCAGCGGCCAATTTATTGCCTACATTGCTAACGTGCAAAATGAAGCACCTGAACTGTGGGTTGTTGATACAGCCACCGCCGATGCCCAACAAATCCTAGACTACGACACGCTCTTTACGTTGCCAGATGTTGACACGACCGATGTATTCTTTATGAGCATTAGCGAAATGAATTGGGTTCCGAATAGTGATACCTTGACCTTTTCAACAGCCCTAACCTATCAATTTGGCGGCAGGCCCAATAACGATTTATACGCTTTTGATTTCCCAGATGGCAGCATTGAACCTATTTTCAAAGCCGGTGAAGGTGGCCAAATCACCTTTGCGCCTGATGGCAAAAAGATGGCAATTTCAACATCTGGCGATTACGCAGAAGAGCCCGGCCTAATTTCAATTGCCAATGTTGATGGCTCAGACTTGCAAGCGGGCTTGCTGGCTTATAAATCAGTTCTGACTTACAGCGAATATGCGTATCACGCCAAACCTGTTTGGTCGAGTGATAGCAGCACGCTATGGGTTGCAATTCCACCAAGCGACCCATTAGGCGAAGAAGCCGCGCCAACCAATGTTTGGCAAATAGACGTTGCAACAGGCACTGCGTTACCTGCTGGGCAGTTCAACGCCGCTCCATTCTTTGGTGGTGAAGTTTCAATTGCGCCAGACATTGGCAAAGTGGCCTACGAAATTGAAGATCCTAACGAAATCAACAATCGCATTTTGCACATTGCGAATATCGATGGCACAGAAGATGAAGTCGTTGCTGCGGGTCAAGTCGGCTTCCAAAGCTGGGCACCAGAGTCAGACAACTTTATTTTCGCCAATATGCTGTCAGGCGATTTACAGGTTGGCTCAACCTCTGGCGATATCCAAGCGATGGCGCAGCAAACCAGCACCGACCGCATTCTTTCTTTAGACTGGGTCAACGCCGAAAAGTTCATCTTTGCAACGGGCGACTATGGCGACTGGGAATTACGTTTAGGCGATTTGGCCGGCAACTCTTTCCGGATTGCAACGCCAACAGATGATTACTTCATCTTTGATTACACGGTCTTGGATCAATAACCAGCAGCAACAACTATGGCAATTACAAAATTTATTCTTATCTCTGGCGCGGTCTTCGCGGGCTTAGGCGTGGCACTTGGGGCGTTTGGGGCGCATGCCTTAGAAAATATGGTCACCCCAAACCGCTTAGAAACCTTCGAAACTGGTGTACGCTATCAGATGTATCACGCATTTGCGCTGTTGATTTTAGGGGCACTCGTATTACAACCAAGCTTTAGTAAGGCACCTTACGTCACGCTAATCGCGTGGTTGTTTATCATCGGAATACTCATTTTTTCTGGCAGCTTATATTTGCTAGTATTGACAGATACAGCATGGCTCGGCGCCATTACGCCAATAGGCGGTGTCGCCTTTATTGCCGGATGGGGCATGCTCATACTAAGTATTATGAAAGCAAGCGGTTGATCTGATCTTCAGCTCAATCCTTATAAATTTGTAGGATCATCAATGACAGAACACAATACCGAAGATATGGTCGACGCACTGGAAGACGTGTTGGACACCAATATCGATGATGCGCTGGAACAAACCGATACGTTTGCGCCAGTCGATCCCGAACCAGTCTTAGATGTGGTTCCACGCAGCAAAGCAACCATGTACCTAATGCTAATTCCATTGGCATTATTACTGGGTCTGGCTGGCGGTTACTTCATTTGGGGGCAGCCGCTAATAGAAGCTCAAGCTGCGCTGCAAACGCAACCGGAACTCATTGCCCAAGCCGTGGCCGTTGGTGTCGCTGAAGGGATGCCAGAAAATTCTGGCAACGCCGCCCTAGATGAAAACGCGATTGCCACCGCAGTTGCCGACTCGTTTGGCAAAGTGCTGCAGCAAGC
>JAHDBW010000050.1:0-13164 GCA_020630175.1 Anaerolineales bacterium | reverse complement strand
CAACAACAACAGCAACCCAGAGCTGTTGAATTTGACCTCACTGGAGATCCAGCCTTAGGCCCCGAAGATGCGCTAATTACCATCGTCGAGTTCGGCGAATTCCAATGACCTTACTGTGGTCGTTTCCGTGTTGAAACGTTTCCTAAGTTGATTGAAGCCTACGGCGACAAAATTCGCTTTGTCTCACGTGACTTCCCGCTCACCAACATTCACCCAATGGCATTGCCTGCTGCCGAAGCCTCACAATGCATTCACAAGCAAGATGCTGACATGTATTGGGAATTCTCAGACATTCTGTACCGCAATCAGGGGCAGCTAAGTCATGAGTTTATGGCGCAAGTCGCTAGCGATCTGGGTGCCGATATGGCCGACTACACAAACTGTGTAGAAACCAATGAAATGCAAGAAGGCGTTGCAGCAGACTTCCGCGAAGCGCAGCAAGCTGGTGTCAACAGCACCCCAACCTTTTTTGTAAATGGGCAAGCCCTTATTGGCGCGCAGCCGTTTGAAAACTTTGCCTTGGTCATTGAAGGTATGCTCGCTGAAATTGAAGCCGCTGAAAGCAATTAGCCGTTTGCAGTAACCTCAGTTTCTTGCAATAAACTTGCACCTTGAAAGGCGCTGTTCTATGATGACAGCGCCTTTTTTATTTATGAAAAAACCTCAGTTTTGGCTGCTCATTCTTTTTTTGCTTTCCGGTGCGGCGCTGCGCTTCTATCGGTTAGACCATCAAGAACTGCGCGGCGATGAAGCCTTCTCTTGGAATTACGCCGTCAACAAAACCGGCCCACTCCACATTGTAGACACCATCATTCGTGAAGGAGATCCACAACCGCCGCTGCACTATTGGCTGCTGCAAAGCTGGACCCGCATACTAGGCGACAATGAGTGGGCCTTGCGCTCACTTTCCGCAACGCTGAGCGTTTTTCTAATCGCGCTCATGTATGCAGTTGGCACGCGCTGGTTCAATGCCAGAGTGGGACTATTCGCGGCGGGGATCACTGTCATTCATCCCTATCAAATTTGGTTGGCCCAAGATGTGCGCAATATGTACATTCTGGCAACTGGCTTCAGCTTGCTGGCCTTATATCAACTACCAAAACTCAGTAAAACCGGTGACCGCACTTGGTGGCGTTACGTTGGCTTTAGCCTCTTAGGATTGTTCAGTCATTATTATTCTGGCTTTGGCTTAGCAGCCCACCTCGCGTTGATTTTGCTCACGCTCAACAACAAAGCCCGACGCAAGGCTTGGTTCACAGCCAACCTAGTGATCGCGCTCGTTTTACTACCGTGGCTACTTACCATTCTGCCAGTGTTCCTAGGCGGCCAATTAGCAGACCCCACCAAAATCAGCCTGATCAGCTATCTTGAAACCGCGCTGTTGCAGTTTGTCAGCGGACCTCCAACCGGCATGTGGACGGGGTTAGGGCTTTTCTGCGGCTGGTTGCTACTGACTGTCAACGGCGTACAACGCGCTGCGCCGCAACATCGCAACAAACTGTTCATGCTGCTCCCATGGTTTGGGCTGACATTGGTAAGCGTCTATGCCGTGACCCGCGCCCGGGCCACGCTCAACAGTTTTTATTTGATGGTGTCATTTCCGGCGTTTTACTTACTCGTCGCGTTTGGCATCACTAAACTCAAGCGTCCGGCCTTGCAATGGCTAGCGGCAAGTGTCATCGTCATCACCAGCGGTATGACGCTTTACAACCATTACTTTGTAGATGCGTGGAGCAAAACCCAGGGGTTACGGCAAGTTTCGCAAATTATTGAAGCTGAACGCAGCCCAAATGACATTGTCATCACCAATATTCCAGATCCGGTGCAGGTTTACTATTTGCGCAATATTGGCATTCCGCGCTCGCTATTGCCGCAACGTGATGTTTTCACCACCGAGCAAGTCAGCGCAACAATTGACAATCTAAATCCCTATTTTGACAATGTTTGGCTCATTCCTGCCCGCGCCGCTAAATGGGACACTGACGGGCTCGTCGAAAATACGCTCAACGCTAGTTATTTGCGCAATGCCGATTTCAACTTCCAAACCGCGCGCTTGCAACGTTTTGCAATCCAACCCGCAAAAGACCCACAATTTATTCCACTGAACTATGCACTAGAAGATGGCGTCACGCTCACTGGGGCTTATGTTGCTGTCAATGGCATCGCAGACACTGAAATTGTCAGTCCGTCGCAATGGGTGCGCGTTAGTCTGATTTGGGAAGCTACCCAGCCGCCTAGCACCGACTATCAAGTGTTTGTGCATGCCAAAGCCGCCGATGGCTTTGTCGTCGCGCAACA
The DNA here is from genome assembly GCA_020630175.1 of Anaerolineales bacterium. Taxonomy (GTDB): domain Bacteria; phylum Chloroflexota; class Anaerolineae; order Anaerolineales; family UBA6668; genus JAHDIM01. The sequence goes on along the minus strand of JAHDBW010000050.1, from coordinate 10,866 downwards.
CGATGGTGTGCCAAGTCAGGCGCAGCGTCCAACCACCAGTTGGGAAGCAAACGCACAAATTTTAGACGTCCACGAGTTCCAGCTTCCGGCTGGACTCAGCACGCCAACGTTAGAAATCAGCATCGGCATGTATGACCCTGCTAGCGGCACACGCCTGCAAATTGAAGCACTTGGTACAGATCAAGTAAGTGTCAAAACCTTCACTGTAGAGCAACCGTAAATCCTCAGCAAGAAACCATGACTACGGTCTGTTAACGCAAAACGGCCTACAATAAAATCAGTTACAGTATCGAAATTACAGGGTGGTAAACGTTAATTAGATATGCCTCGGATTAAACAATTTGCAAATTTGCGCAACATGGCACTTTTCTCTAGCATTGCTGGAATTGCCGCCGCGCTGTATTACCGTGAAACGCTTTCTTGGCAGTGGCAACTCGCGCGTGCAACCACGCAAGCCCAGCGCTTTCAATTCAGAAATCGCCATATTTCAAAAAACATTCGCTTTGGTCGCTATCCCCGCAATCGCTTAGATGTGTTCTATCCAGAAACCGGCGATGGTCTGCCGGTTTTAGTCTTTGTGCACGGCGGCAGTTGGAATAGTGGTGACAAAAGCCTCTACGTGCCGGTGGCAGAAAAATTCCTACCGCATGACGTGATTGTGGTGCTCATCAATTACGGGCTAGCGCCAGCCAACACTTATCCGTACCAATCCAAAGATGTGGCACGCGCCATCGATTGGACGTTCCGCAATATCCGCGCTTACGGCGGCAATCCCAATGACATTACCGTGGTTGGGCACTCTGCTGGCGCGCATATTGCTGCACTGGCGCTGTTCGATGAACGCTTTTTAAGCGTCTACAATCGCAAAGCCAACGAGCTAGCCGGATTTGTGGGAATGAGCGGCCCGTATGATTTGCCAGACTTATTAGAGTTCTTAAATACAGAGAAGAATTACAACGGTGAGATGGTGTTCGATGCGCTTGATGATCCTAAGAACATCAAGGCGGCCTCACCCATTCGCATTTTACGGGATGATGTTTGCCCAGTGTTGCTATTGCACGGCGAAGAAGATGAGGTTGTGCCAGTGCGGAGTTCACTGCAATTTTATAGCGCCCTATTAGAGACGAACAATCCCGTTACGCTCAAAACATACCCTGACTGCGACCACGCTGGGCCAATTCTGACCGCGCTGCGGCACTCAGAAAAGACGCCCGCTCCAGCAGTGCTAGATATACTGGCATTTATCAGACGCAACGCTGGCGGCACCGCACCATTACCAACCGCAGCATTAGGTGCGCCCGTGTTGCGCGACTAACAAATTTTCAGTACACCCTCGTTAAATCAAAAAGGCCGCAACGTAATGGATTGTCATTATGCTGCGGCCTTTTTATCTGCGGTCGATTACTTGATGTTTTTAGACTCAAAATCGCTATGGCCGTAAATATATTGCAGCCAAGCCCGCACCGGAATTTCGCCAAATTGATTATGCGCAACTAACGTGTTGCGATCAACCTTGGCGGCATCTAATGCTTTCGTTAGCGCAATGGAGGCATTGCGGGTTGTCCAAAATTCGTCTTTGAGCGTGAGCCAAGCCGCATCACGCGCTGGGCGATAGCGATCATATTCTTCATCGATAAACGCTTCACCCAAGGCAACTTTGACCCGGTTTTGCGCCCACCGCTCAACGCCAATGAGGTGCGTTAGCTGTTTATGCGATTTTTCATTGCCATCTGACGCCTCAATTCGCGTCATAATCGCATCCCGGCCTTCCGTCAGAGATTGCCCAAGCGCGGCAAATGACTTGTTTCTGGACGGACGATCAAACATAAATGTCTTCAGCATCCAAACCATTGGGTTCATCATAATTAGGCGCCTAAGCGTTCAGCAAGGGTTGCTTTGACTGCATCAGCGTTCGCTGGGAGCCGCACCGCAGGATTTGGCAATTTACTTTCGACTTCTGGTAAGTTTTCAGCATGATAGCCAGTTTTGAAAGACGTAAACTTCAAGCCATGGGCCGTGCTAATCACCACAACGCGGTCATCTGATTTGATGGTGCCAGCGTCAACTAATTTGTTGAGCACCGCCAATGCCACACCAGTGTGTGGGCAGTTATACATACCTGCTAAGTCACCCATTGCGGCGGCGTCAGAGAGTTCTTGCTCATTGGCTTGCTCTACGATGCCGTTGCTTTCACGCACGGCAACGACAGCTTTGTCATAACTCACGGGGTTACCAATGCGGATAGCCGATGCCTGCGTGTCTTCCGCCGTCATGGTGGATTTATCAGCAAAGCCATTTTTATAGCTGCGGTAGAACGGGTTCGCGTGTTCTGCTTGCGCGGCCACTAAGCGCGGCATGCGGTCAATCAGCCCCAGATCCATCATCAATTTGAGGCCTTTGTATAGCGCACTGATATTGCCCAAGTTCCCCACTGGAATAATGATCCAGTCTGGCACTTCCCAATTGAACTGGCGCACAATTTCAAAGCCAACTGTTTTTTGGCCTTCAATGCGCAAGCTGTTCATTGAGTTGGCAAGGTAAACGCTATTGTCTTGCGTCACTTGTCGGACGATATCCATACAGCCATCAAAGTCAGTGTCTAGCGCTAATACATGCGCGCCATTCGCCGTTGGTTGAATAAGCTGCGCTGGGCTAACTTTGTTATCTGGCAAGAACACAACCGAAGGGATATCCGCAGCGGCGGCGTAGGCGGCTAGCGCGGCGCTGGTGTCACCAGTGCTGGCGGCAGCAACTGCTTTGACAGGGCTATCGGCGTCTTGCATCATTTGGTTGACAACGCTGACCAGCACCGTCATGCCCAAGTCTTTGAAACTGCCCGTATGGCTATTGCCACACTGCTTGACCCACAAGTCTTTTAGGCCAATCTTTTCACCGTAGCTACGCGCAAAGTACAGATTAGAGTTACCTTCAAACGTGCTTACGACATTGTCTGGATCGAGCGTTGGCACAACCCATTCTTTATAAGCCCACACGCCACTCCCGTAAGGATGTTCATTGCCACCAGCGCGTTGATCAAAGAGATCTTTCCACTCTTGGGCAGACTTTTCTTTTAGCGCGGCAACATCGTGGGCAACTTCTAGCAATCCATCACATTTAGGGCAGCGATAGATCACGTCATAGATCGAATAACGGTCATCACAGCAACCGTTGAAGCATTGGAACCAGCAGGAATAAGACATAAAACGTTATATAACTAAATTAGGGTTTTGTTGTAACACCCTAGCGCTGCACAGCAGCCTTGGCACGTGTAGCGATAAAGCGCGACATATTTTCTTCAGTTTACACGTAAAAATGATGCAATAGTAGCCCTCTTTTCAGAGTCTATTCAGATCGCACAACCCAACGATTGCAGATGTTATCACACAGGCTAGCGTCTAGAAAATAGCCAACGCTTGGTCTAAGTCTGCCAGCAGATCTTCCACGTTTTCTATGCCCGTAGAATAGCGAATTAGACCCTCAGGAATGCCAAACGCCGCGCGCTGCTCTGGCGTGCATTCGACGTGGCTGGTGGTCGCTGGCGGGCCAATGGTGGTCTCAACTGCGCCGAGGTTCGCCGCCGCATGGGCAAATTGCATCCGTGGAATAAAACGTCGGATTGCATCGAAGCTATTCTCTTTGAGTGAAAAACTCAGCATGCCGCCATAGCCTTGCATTTGTTTGCTCGCAACCTTGTGACCGCTGTGCGACTCCAAGCCAGGGTAAAAGACGCGTTCAATCGCCGCGTGTGATTCCAAAAAGGTAGCCACTGCCATTGCATTTTCATTTTGTTGACGCACACGCAAGTTGAGTGTTTTCATGCCCCGCAACAGCAAGTAAGCTGCCATGGGGTGCAACGTCGCGCCATTGATTTCACGATAGTGATAGATTTGGTCAACCAAGTCTTTGCGGCCACTGACCACCCCGCCCAGCGCATCGGCATGACCACCCAGAAATTTTGTCGCGCTGTGCAGTACCAAATCGGCACCGAGTTGAAGCGGTCGTTGATTGATGGGCGTGGCAAACGTGTTATCCACCACCACAATGGCACCAACGTTATGTGCGGCTTGCGTCAACCGCGCAATGTCTAGCACTTTAGTGGTTGGGTTGGTTGGGCTTTCTAAATAAACAAGTTCACAGCCTTTGGCAATTTCGGCTTCAATTTGTTGATGATCGGTCGTGTCGCACAGCGTGACATTGACATTGAAGCGCTCAAGAAATTCGGTAAAGACCACGCTCGTACCACCGTAGGTGTCTTTGATAGAGACCACGCGTTGGCCGGGACGCAACAGTCCAAATAGCGTACTGCTAATAATTCCCATGCCGGTTGAGGCGCTGGTTGCCGCCGCGCCGCCTTCTAAGAGGCGTACTTTTTCTTCAAACACAGCCACCGTTGGATTTGTGTTGCGGCCATAAATATGGCCCGGCTTTTCGCCCAAGGCAACTTGCATCCACTCATCTACGTCGTTATACGCAAAGCCAACGCTATGCACCACCGGCACTTGCGTTGCGCCCTGCAGCAGTGACGTTTGTTCTCCGCCCCAAATACATTGGGTACCCAGCATTGTTTTTTCAATAGTCATAATATGGATTAAAGGGTTGGTAATGGTAATACTGTTGTGAACTTAATTTCAGACAGTACAACGCTAGTCGTAATTTGTACGACTTCAGGAATGCGCGTCAGGTGTTGTCGTTCGAACTGCTCTAACGCTTTACGGTTATGGAAAACAGCCTTGAGCGAATAATCAAATTGGCCGGTCAGATAGTGGCATTCTAGAATGGGTGGCATTTCAAGCACCGCTTGTTCAAACCGGGTTAGGGACTGTTCTGAATGCACATTCAGCCGCACATAGAAAAAACAAACCAAGTCTAGGCCCAGTTTGTCGCGGTCTAATAAAGACACATGCTTGCGGATAATTCCAGCAGCTTCAAGGCGCTTTAAGCGGTTGTGTGTGGCCGGTTGAGACAGGTTAATCTGGCGTGCCAAGGCATTGTTGCTAACGCGGCTATCGTCTTGAAGCGCCATCAAAATTTGTAAATCGATATCGTCTAGAGTGTTACGCATGCTGAATATTTTCACAATACGCGCTTATTGTCTATAGATTATTTACGTTTATCAAAAATATTGAAATTATTCAAACAATCAGACCTAAAAGCTTGAAATAATTTCAGCATTCAGCGCAAAGTGACGCAGGCTTCAGGTAAATTGGCTAATCTATCTCTTTCGCGGGATAATAGAAAACTGCAATTCACCTATCTATCTAGAACTTGTTTTATGTCTGATTTCCAACTCACAACGCCTGACTTTGAAGGTGCAAAAGAAAAGTCCAACCTGATCATGCAATTGCTAAAGCGTGAGCCAAATCAAATTGATCCAGATGAATTTGATGGCGTTTTCTTTCGCGTTTTGGCCGACTTTGAAAACCAGGGTCGCAGCCAAGGCATGCAAGACAAGGACAATCCGTTTACCGTGCTCAGCAACGAAATTAGCAAGCTGCTGTACGAACGCACCCAAGCCTGCCTCACGGCTGAAGACGTGCCGGAACAATTCTCAACGGATGTTGGGCGTTTCCGCCATATGGTAAAAGAAGCTGTCCATAATCCGGGCATGCTGCCGCTGGCAATTCGCATTTACAAAATTATGCTGCCGCAAATTGATGCAGAGAAACATCCCGGTTTCTTGGCACAGGTGCAAAATGATCTTGGCAATGTGTATGTGGATTTACAAATTCAACAGCGCAAAAAAGCCGTCGATACTGGCATTGGCTATCTAAAACAAGCGCTCTCTTACCGCACAATTGGCCGCAATCCAAGCGAGCACGCCGAAACGCTCTACAACCTTGGCAACGCTTGGCTCCAACAGCCAGGTGTCAACCAATTCCGCGAAGAAGCGCTAAGTAACGCGCTAGCAGCCCTAGACGCTGCCAATCGCATTACCGCAATGGAAGGCGGCATTAACTCCAGCTTGATTTCACAAGCCATGGGCACGGCAATTACGCTGCACCCCAAAGGCGATTTTGGGCAAGGCATTCAGCGTTTGTTTGATGCGCTCAATATGTTCAAAAAAGATGAACATCCAGAGCTGTGGGCACTCACCCACACCCGCATTGCCGCCGCGAATCTGTTGAAGCCTGAAGGTGCAACTGGGGCGGCCATCACACACTACGCCAGTGCCCTTGAATATTACGGGCAACAAAAAATGATCGAGCGCCAAGCGGCAATCCTCATTCAACTCGCGATTGCATACTTACGCGAAAACGATGATGACGCCCTGCAAACCGCAACAGAAATCATCCAAAGCCTCTTCCCAATCTTAGAAGCCGAACGCAGCACGCAGCAGCAAGTGCAGCTACAAACTTCGTTTGGGCCAGCATTTGCGAGCTATCTAACATTGCAATATCGCGCATCATTAGCAGCAAAAGCCGCGAAGCTAGAGTTAGCCACATTGCGTAGCGAACTTACTGAACTGGCTGAACTCAATTTGCTACGCATCATTACAGAGCCAGACAAAGCCGGTACGCTCATCAAACGCGCGTTTGAAGCCGCCCGTGCTGCTTGCCCAACCTGTTCATGATCCCAACGCCGGTTAGAAAAGCAGCCTATAAGCTGCTGCTAATTTTGCCTGTTTTTGTTGCCATGGTGGGGTTTAGCGTTTACGTGGACCCAGCGCGACTTTCCGGCAATACAGAAAGTGACCTGACCGACCTCATGCTACAAGGCTATGCCGTTCAAGTTGGTAACTTTAACGAGCGTTCTTTTCTGACAACTTTCTTAGAGGCTGAGCCAGAACAATTCGATATTGTGCTGATTGGCTCTAGTCGCTCCATGACTATCAATTCAGAGATGGTCTGCAACACAAGTTTTTTCAATGCTAGCGTCTCTGGTGCCAGTATGGAAGATTATGTTGCAATCACGCAACAACTCAAACAGCATGAGTATTTGCCGCAATCTGTAATCATTGGGTTGGACCCGTGGGCGTTCAACACTAACCACGGTCAAGACCGCTGGCAAACGAATAGCACGCCGTTGTTTGACTGGTTATTAGAACACCCAGAAGTTCCGCGTCTTGGCACAATAGACTATCCAATTTGGTTCAATCTGGGCATTCTGCAGCCCATCGGGCGCCGCCTAGCAACGACACGTGATGCGATAGTCACAACATCAGAGTTACTAAAAATCCGCTATTTTCAAGAAGCTTGGAATTTTGAAGGCACAAATGCCCGTCAGTTTGAAATCATTGATCCACAAAGTGCACATACTGTAAATCTAAAGCGCAGTGATGGTAGCCGCGACTACGGCACCAAAACACTTAGCGTTGATGACGCCGCATTACAAGCAGAGATCGCAAACAACGCTAACACTTATTCGCTCGATAATTTCACCACGCTAGACTCAACCTATATTGCCCTGTTTGAAGCGCTTATCAACGACTTGCAAACGGCAGGTGTTACGGTGTACATATATTTGCCGCCTTATCATCCGACAGCATACGAAAAATTTGTTAACGAGTTGAACCTAACTGTCATTACGGACGTTGAATCATTTGCGAATGGCCTAGATGTCTTGACACTTGGGTCTTATGACCCGGCAAAAAACGGTTACACATCAAGCGATTTTATTGACGCCATCCATCCGAAACCGGTTGATCACTCTGCCATACAAGCGCACTTTTGTAATGCCTAAGCGACGCTAAAGATGTTGTTCAATACCCTGCAATATGCGCTTTTCTTTTCACTGATTGTTGCCGCATATTATGTAATTCCACACAAATGGCGTTGGGCATTTCTACTAGGTGCAAGCTATTACTTTTATATGCGCTGGAACCCCGCGTATATCGGTCTCATTCTGTTATCCACTGGCGTTGACTACGTTGCTAGCCGCCAAATGGCGCGCCAGCCTAACCGGCGCAAACGCCGCCCATATCTAGCGCTCAGCCTAATTGCCAACTTAGGGCTGTTGTTTACATTCAAATATTTGGCGTTTTTCACAAGTAATGTCAATGCTGCGTTTACAGCGCTCCAAATGCCGTTTGAAATTCCAGCGCTATCACTATTGTTACCAGTTGGGATTTCGTTCTACACCTTCCAAACCCTTAGTTACACCATCGATGTGTACTTAGATAAACAGACGCCAGAGCCGCATCTTGGCAAATTTGCCCTGTTTGTTGCGTTCTTCCCACAGTTAGTGGCGGGGCCGATTGAGCGCTCTACCAATTTATTGCCACAGTTTCATAGAACAGTGCAGGCTGATTACGCACGCTTTGCCGATGGGCTACGCCAAATTCTTTGGGGGTTATTCAAGAAAGCAATCATTGCCGACCGCGTCGCGCAGTATGTTGACCATGTTTATGGGGATTTAGGCAATGCGCAGCCGTGGCAATTGATTGTGGCCGCTTACTTTTTTGCCTTCCAAATCTACTGCGACTTTTCTGGCTACTCTGATATGGCGATTGGATCAGCCCGAATATTAGGCTTTGATCTGATGCAAAACTTCAAAACGCCCTACTTTGCCAGCTCAATTCGTGAATTCTGGGGGCGCTGGCATATCTCACTCTCCACGTGGTTCCGCGATTATCTATATATTCCGTTAGGTGGCAATCGCACCAGCATGCAACGGTGGTTGCTGAATCTGTTTATTGTATTTTTAGTCAGTGGCTTTTGGCACGGCGCGAATTGGACCTTCATTGCTTGGGGAGCCATCCACGGCGGCTTGATTGTGTTCACCATCTTGATTGGTCGCATTCCACAGCTCAAGTCTTTTACACTCCCAAAACTACTAACCATCTTGCTCACATTTCATAGCGTGGTGTTGGCATGGGTATTTTTCCGCGCCGCCTCAATTGGAGACGCGGTTACCTTCTTATTGCGCCTCTTAGATACACGCATCCAACAATTAGACCTCGCCCTACTCACGAGCCCTATCGGCGCAGCTGACTTCTGGATTGCAATCATCGCAATTGGCGTAATGCTAATTTTTGAATACTTTCTAGGGCAAGAAAACCCAGCCTCATTTATTGGGAAGCAACCCACTTGGCTACGTTGGACAATGTATTACAGTGCATTGACTACCATCATCTTCTTTGGCGTATTTGAAAAATCTCCGTTTATCTATTTTCAATTCTAAGTAACCACAGTTTTCGATAAAAGACGATTTCAATTTAGCATCGTCCGCACGGGGCTAAAGCTACCGTGCTAGTTGTTGGGGAAGCCCAACGGGCATTACGCAGTGCATAGCATCGCGGCTTCAGCCCAATACAGCATCGGCTAAGGTGATTCTATCTGCTTACTGTGTTATCCAGAGCTCAGGTAAAGTAAGCCTTAGGCCTGCTTACAAGAACAAAGCTTTCAATAGCCACACATATTCAATCTGCTTAAAACAAAATCGGCCTCTCGCTTGAGAAGCCGATTTTTATGTTGAGCCAAAATATAGGATAGCTCAGCCTATTTTTATAATTCAGACAAGCGATTTACGGGAAGAAGAACACCACTTCACATTCATCAAGCACGTTATAGTCAAAGCCAGACCCTGTGTCGGCATTGTCTTGACCGCTGCCACAAGAGATTGTGTCTGAGCCACCGTTTTCGTAGTAATCCAAGCTATCTGAATAGATAGTGTCGTTACCGCTGCCGCCAAGAATGGTGTCATTGCCGGTTCCAATGCCGTGAACTGCATCCCCATAGATAAAGTCATCGTCTTCACCGCCATAAATCAGGTCGTTGCCTGAGCCAGGGAAATCACGGCTATCACCATGCACTTGGTCTAGACCGGGGCCAGCGTAAACCCGATCATGGCCGCTGCCCGGCGCGTTACGCGTATCGGCATAGATGATGTCATCGCCAATGCCACCATAAATAGTGTCATTGCCAGAGCCAGCGTAGTGGCGGCTATCGCCATAAATGGTATCTAAGCCAGCTTCACCAAAAATAACGTCATTCCCGTAGCTAACGCCATCGGTAGCGTCCCCTACAATCACATCGTCACCATTGCCGCCGTAGATCCAGTCGTTACCGTAAGATTCACCTTGCCACGCATCACCAAATAATTGATCGTTGCCGTCACCGCCTAGCAACACGTCATCTTCAGTGCCCCCTGTCATTTCATCGCCATAGATGAAATCGGCACCAGGTCCACCTTCAAGGCGATCTTGACCACGGCCGCCAACAATATTGTCATTACCGCCAAAGCCATAAATAACATCGCTGCCGCCGAGCCCGTTAATCCAGTTGTCATTATTGTTGCCATAAATAATTTCAGCACAGTCGGTACCATCATAATTATTATCTTGGATCACAATCGCTCCCGGAGGAATTTCAACTGGAGCACCAACCAAATAAACTGCGATAGGGGTTGGCCCACACGCTTGCTGCGCCGCAATATTTAGCGGCATCACAAACAATCCCAATATCCCAACTAACAAAATCTTCTTCAATGAATTCACCTATTATTTTCAATTACCAACATCTATTTATGCAGACTCAAAAATACATACATATGCCACATAGACATATGTATGTATTACTAAATGCGAAAATTAGATTAAATAATTGCGTTATAAAAACGTCATTTTTTATTATTATCTGCCAATTGCTAGCCCATACTTGGCCTAGAAGGCAATCCGATGCTGCCTATAAGACAAACAGACCAAACAACGGTCACATATTAACGCGCAAAGCCCTTCAATTGTCTAAAAAAAATGGTTAACGAAAGGGCAAAAGCAGGGCAATTTTACAGCAAATGTAAATTCAAACAGAAGAAAAACATTCGAGGTGAGAGAAGCGCGCAACGAGGTTATATTTTTGATAGAGGCGACGATCGAGTGCGCATAAATAGGATTTTCCATACGGGCCATCTTCAAGAGTGTCATACAAA
>JAHDBW010000346.1 GCA_020630175.1 Anaerolineales bacterium | reverse complement strand
TCATCAATGCAGGCGTCAAAGACGGCCACTAAGTCTGGCGCGCTGTCTTTATTGGCCTGAACCACATCATAAATCGAGGTGCCTTGGGCTAAGTCTTCAACAAATTGGCGGTGCTTGGGTGGCATGTAAGCACGCATGAGCGACAAAAAAGGTTGCGTTTCTGGATGCAGATGTTCAATGCCCAACCCGGCGTCAAAGGCTTGAATAAGGCTGCTTTGGGCAGCGCTACCGCCGTGCAGTTTGAGCGGTTCTTCACTGACGCCTTCAAACACAAGCCCGGTTTTGTCCCAGCCCGTGAGGAAGGGGCGAATGCGCGTGTAGAAGATGTGCGGGTCGCATTTTTCATAAATGCGCTGCAAGGCCACGTTGACGTCAACCAAGACGCGTTGCACGGCGCTGAGTAAGTCCGTTGTGCGGGTAAGATCACCGGCAAGGGCCGCTTCTTTGGCTTGCACGAGCGGCATCAGGGCTGGCGCACCAATCGCTTCGAGCGCTGCGGTGGCGGTGAAAAACCATTGTTCGTCCATGCCGCCCATGAAGTGCTGGATACAGGCCAAATTCTCAGCGTTGATGCTGTCGTTTGGGTCAATGCGACGCCAGTTGTGGAGTACCGCTGAGGCGTGCGTAATGATTGGCGGGCGTCCCAAGCGGTCTGCGATGGCTGCCCACGGCACGGCCAACGCGGCAGGCAACGTGTCGATTTCAGGTGCTTCGATCCAAATGTAAGACATCCCCAGTGCGCAAATAATTTGCATAGCGCGTTCAAGCTGACCAGTGGTGGTGAGCAGGTCTAGGTCTGGCGTTTCTAGGGTTGCCAACGTGCTGCGCACGCGGTTAGTAAGCACCAAATACGGTAGCTCGTCTGCTAAGCGATTCCACTCGGCAAATGCAGGCGGTAGCGTGATGACGGGGTCAGTTGCTGGCAAAAAACCACGCTCTACACTGACATCGTAAGCTGCAAAATCGAGCACTAGGTCACTCCCGTGGCTGAAGAGGCCAAGGTGTATTTTTCGTACAATTTTTCATCCATAATGCGCTGGATGCGCATGATGGTTTCATGAATTTCGGCATACGTGGTGTAAAGCGGCGTGATGCCTAGCCGAATATTATCTGGCGCGCGGAAATCAGGAATGATATTCATATCTTTGATCATGCTCTGATTAATGCGCCAGCCTTCTGGGTGCCCAATGGCAACATGCGAGCCTCGGTAAGCGGCGTCACGCGGCGAGTTGACGGTAAACCCATACGGCTTGAGATATGCATCAACGAGGCTGATGAGATATTCAGTTTGGGCGACGGACTTCTCACGTATGCGATCCATGCCAGCTTCTAGCAATAGGTTGACCCCAATTTCAATTGGTGCCATTGAGAAGGCTTCTGGCGTGCCGCTGTAAAAGCGTTCGATGCCGTCTTTAGGGACGTAATTTAGCCCGAAATCAAACTGATTTTTGCGGCTGTGCCACCCAGCAATCGGGTTTGAGAGTTTGTTTTGCAAATCTTCGCGCACATAAAGAAAGGCGGGCGCACCGGGCCCGCTGTTTAAGTACTTATAGGTGCAACCAATGGCCATATCTGCGCCCGTGCCGTTGAGGTCAATTGGCACTGATCCCACTGAATGACTTAGATCCCACACGACCAAGACGCCGGCTTCTTTTGCGGCGGCGTTGATGTCGGCCATGTCATAGTTGTAGGCACTTTTGAAGACCGTCGCAGATAGTGTGAGCAGGGCGGTGTCTTCATCTAACAGGGCTTTGATCGCCTCTACGGGGCCGGTCATGCCATCGTCTGATTGGACGACTTCAATTTGATGCGTGTTGCCAAGCTTACGGTTGATCTCATCCAAAATGTAAATGTCAGACGGGAAGTTGAGGTTATCTGTGACGATGCGCGTGCGTCCCGGCTGCGCTTCTAACGCGGCGTGGAACAGCTTATACATATTGACCGAGGTCGATTCAGCAATGATCACTTCCCCCGCGCTTGCGCCAATCAATTCGGCAACTTTATCGCCCAGATCACGCGCAATGTTGAAGTGATCTTCACTCCAAAAGCGAATCAGGCGGTCGCCCCATTCATCAATCAGGCCGTTCAGCATGGCTTTGGTGGCTTTGGGTAAGCGCCCCAATGAATTGCCATCTAAATAAATGAGATTAGGGTCGGTAAAGACAAATTTGTCTTTGAAATGCGCTAGGGGATCTTGCGCGTCTAACTCTTGGGCGTATGCGGCGTCTGTTCTCATGGATGCTCCGAGGCTAAAAGTGTGTGCTGTTTATTTTCCCACGAAGCGGTAAGTCTTATGCGCCTAAGTTTGTTTGCGATAAACTACGCTTATGCAAGATCTAACCTACATCCTCGAAAGCGATCCGCAGCGCTATACGCTAACGCCCGGCCAGCCGACCATGAAAGCGGTGGTCACCACTGGCAACGGTGGCTATGACAAACTTGACTATCGCGATGTGCCGATCCCGGTGCCGCAGGCCGGTGAAGTGTTGCTCAAAGTGCTCGCGGCCGGTGTCAACAACACAGAAATCAATACGCGCTTGGGCTGGTATTCTTCAACGGTAACCGCAGGGACAGAAGATTTTTCTGAAAGTGACGACACTATAACGACTGAAGATGGCGGCTGGAATGAAAAGACGCCGTTCCCGTTTATTCAAGGCACAGACTGCTGTGGCGAAGTTGTTGCGCACGGCGCGGATGTCACTGCGCCAGCAATCGGGGCGCGCGTTTTAGTACGGGCTTGCATGCGGCTGAACGGTTACGACTCGCTTGAAAATATTTGGATGGCCTCAGACTTTGACGGGGCGTTTGCGCAGTACGTACGCGTGCCAGCGCAAGAGGTATTCGCCATTGACTGCGATTGGAGTGATGTTGAACTGGCCACAATCCCATGCGCCTACGCCACTGCTGAGAACATGGTGCAGCGCTGTAATGTGCAGGCTGGCGACCGCGTGCTGGTGCCGGGTGCGTCTGGTGGCGTTGGCTCAGCCGTCGTGCAACTGTGTAAACGGCGTGGCGCGCATGTGATTGCGATTGTGGGCAGTGCAAAAATTGCTCAGATGCAGCACTTGGGGATTGATCAGATCATTCCCCGTGGCACAGATTTGTTGGCCGAACTTGGCGATTCAAGCGTGGATGTCGTGATTGACAATGTGGGGGGCGACGGGTTTACCGATCTGTTCAAACTGCTCGTGCGTGGCGGACGTTATGCCTCATCTGGTGCCATTGCCGGACCAATGGTTACGCTAGACATGCGCGACTTCTATCTAAAAGACATTACGCTGATCGGCTGTACTGCTTGGGATGAGGTTGTGTTTCCAAATTTGATTGGGTATATCGAACGTGGCGAAATTCAGCCGTTGGTAGCGAAGACCTTTCCGTTGGAAGAGATTGCCTCAGCGCAAAAAGAATTTATGGAAAAACGGCACGTGGGGAACTTTGTGCTGGTGCCGCCGCAGTAA
>JAHDBW010000002.1:51363-89402 GCA_020630175.1 Anaerolineales bacterium | reverse complement strand
AAAACCTGAACAGCTTCCGCGCGCTGCGCATGGGCACCGAATACGAAATTGCCCGTCAAGGTCGCGTGTACGATAAAAACGGCACTGTTGATCAAGAAACGCGTGGTTGGAACGAAAAGACCGAGAAGACCTTTGTCCAACGCTCCAAAGAAGACGCGCACGATTATCGCTACTTCCCAGAACCTGATATTCCACCATTGAATATCGACATGGACTGGGTTGCTGGCCTTGCGAAAACGTTGCCAGAATTGCCAGCCGCCAAGAAAGCCCGCTATGAAGCGCTTGGCCTGAGTGATTATGACGCAAACGTTGTGATTGCTGAAAAAGAAAACGCCATGTGGTTCGACACCGCCCTCAGCGCTGCCGACGCCCATGCGGTAGACATTCCGGCTAAAAAGATTGTCAACTGGATGACAGCCGAATTGTTCGGCCTGATGAACGCTGAATCGTTAGGCATCGACGAACAGCCTATCTCACCAACCATGTTGGTTGATCTAATTGGCCTGATTGAAGGTGGCAAGATCAACGGTAAAACCGGTAAAGCGGTGTTGCTAGAGATGTTTGAAAATGGCGGCGGTGATCCGGCCCAAATCGTCAAAGACAAAGGTCTCGGCCAAGTGAGCGACGAAAGCGCCATTGAAGACGCCATCAACGCGGTCATTGACGCCAATCCAGAGCAACTGGCGCAATTCATTGGCGGGAAAGAAACCATTGCCAACTGGTTCTTTGGCCAAGTGATGCGCGCGATGAAAGGCAAAGCGAATCCACAAGTGGTGCGGCCATTGCTGAACGAATTGCTAGCAAAACGCAAATAGACAACGCCCGTGGTTGTTATGAAGACGGCGTCTCAATTGAGACGCCGTTTTTGATTCTGGGTGGGATAAATCCACTGTGTAGTGCCACTCCGCGGGGAGGCCTACACAGTCCCGTTTTGTTCGCCTGCGGCGAATAAAATGCTACACTTCCCAGATGACAGCTATTGAATATTGCGATCTTTATGACGAAAACGGCGTTCCGCTGAATAAGACGGTTGTGCGTGGCACGCACGTTGAAAACGGCGAACACTATCTTGCCGTGCATGTTTGGATTCAGAACTCAGCCGGTGAGTATTTGATCCAGCAACGTTCGCCGCAAAAGTCTTACCCGAATATGTGGGCGCCAACGGCTGGCGCGGTAACCAGCGGAGAAACCGGCCGCGGCAGCGCACAGCGTGAAATAGAAGAAGAGATTGGCCTAACTGTTGACCCGCAAGCATTGCGTTTCATTGGTCAGCGAACCGATGGGCACGTTGTGGTTGAACTCTGGACAGTGCTAAGTGAGGTGGCGTTGGCTGACCTAACGTTGCAGGTGGAAGAAGTAAGTGCCGTGCAGTGGGTCTCACAAACACGGCTGTTAGAAATGATTGCTGATGGTAGTTTTTGGGATTATGGGGAAGCATATTTTAAGCAAGTGTTTTCTGCTGTAAATCGCAGCTAAGCGTTCATCAATAAATGCTTGTGTGCAGGCTCAGCTTTGTAGGTAAGTGCTATGATTTAGTTACTGATATTGCAAAAATGTTGAAATTTTTGATTAATATGCTGTATCCTAACTAGGCGCATCGTTCTAATGACTGATGTATATCGTTAGTTGCGCCAGCAATAGATCGTTGCTTCAATTGCTAGGCATGCATGGTCTTCGTTTATGGCACGTATTTCTACCACAAACAAAAAAGCAAATGGTTCTGCTTCGCTTCAGA
This sequence comes from Anaerolineales bacterium, assembly GCA_020630175.1. Taxonomy (GTDB): domain Bacteria; phylum Chloroflexota; class Anaerolineae; order Anaerolineales; family UBA6668; genus JAHDIM01. The sequence goes on along the minus strand of JAHDBW010000002.1, from coordinate 87,667 downwards.
CTGGCCCGTTAGGGGTAAGTTTTGGATCAACGAAAAACACTAAATTCATTGCCTTCTTGCGTAAAAGCGTCAATACACTAGGCCGCTTTTATAGCACGGTAGTGTTGGTGTCCTTGGCCGTTATATTCTCCTGGCTCATCTCGGGGCTGGCGCTTATTACTCTCCAACGGCGGGGCGTTGAGATTGACTTAGCATTGACATTTGCCTTTGCAACGCTCATCCCCCTGATCGTTTCTTCGACCATGACCTGGCCATTTATGGAACTGCTACTGCGGATCGATGACCTTGAAACTGAAATGCGGCACTTGGCAGAATACGACAGCCTAACAGGATTGCTGAACAGACGCGCATTTGCAGAACGTGTCAACTACTTGATCAATATTGCGAAACGTGAACGCCAAGACTTCTCAATATTGTTAGTCGATCTAGATAATTTCAAAGAAATCAACGATTCCCATGGGCATGCGATTGGGGATGAAGTCTTGCGGTTGTTTGGCAATATTGTGCAGAAAAACCTGCGCAAAAGTGATTTAGCCTGCCGATTTGGCGGTGAAGAATTTGCCTTCTTTTTGCCAAACAAAGCCCAAGAGGATGCCTTACATTTCTCTAATCGCTTACACAATTTGGTGAGTGGCTCTAAGGTTAATAACAACGGTACGCAATTGGCCTTTACGATCAGTATCGGCTTGGCATCTTACCCCGAAATCCCCCCAGAAGAAGTTGAACAGCTTCTCAAGGCCGCAGATAAGGCCATGTATACCGCCAAAGAAAGCGGCAAAAACCAAACCAGCATTTATAAAAAAGCTAGCTAGTAAATTACACATCACAATTAAACACAAAGGCCTGCGATCTCGCAGGCCTTTGTGTTTAATCTGCCGCAGAAAATGTAACGCTAACTTGACATAATGTTTTGTTTTGAATACACTAATGTCAAGCTTACATTACATTTAGTATTGTCAACCTCACATTACAGTTGTGACAAGGACAGGTTTATGATGTCAAATACAGAAGAACGACCTAATTGGAAGACGCGCAAGTGGTGGGAGACCACGCTGGGCGTTAATCGCGATGAGTTTACAGACTCCTATCATCGGCAAGTTATCAAGCGGGCGGCGCAAATTATGTTGGTCACCGGCCTGCCTAGCACGCTCTACGGTTGGTATGCCGGGGCGCCCTTTGCAATTGGGGTGACTGGTGTATTGATCCTGTTACTGCTTTGGATTGGTTACCGTTACCGCCAATTGCGGCCAGAAGATGGTGTCTGGGATGAATACACGCTGATTGAATACGCGCTAATTTACAAGGTGCCGTTGTTCATTATGTACCCGCTGTTCTTTTTATTGATGATTGCCGGTGGGCAATTGGGCTGGGGACTAGATGAAGTTTGGAGCATCCCTCTTTTGGCAGCGGCGTTGGCGATCATTCCCTTTATTCTCCGCAAGCAGGTTTACCCGTGGCAACACTGGGTATTTGTGGGCGTTGTTACTATCTTTGCGGCTGCGTTTGGTGCTGCGCTGGCGGTAGACGCCTTGCCCAATTGGGCTGATTGGAGCATCGCTATTGGCTTTTTAGTGGCAATTGCGTATTCCGTCCGTTACTATATGAAGCAAGAGGTATAGCGTAGATGGGCAAAAAAGGCGGGGCAGACCTGCAAAATAAAATTCGCGAATTACGGGCGCGGCATCGCCTTACGCAAGCAGAGTTAGCCTTGCAAGTAAGCGTAAGCCGGCAGACAATCATCGCAATCGAAAGCGGTAAATACAATCCGTCCGTTGTCTTGGCATTCAATATTGCCGACGCATTAGGAGAACCGATTGACCAAGTGTTTTGGTTGAAATCCACAGAAAAGGAGGCGTAACATGGCCTTACCGGAAATTGAGATCGAACCCACACCAGCCGCACCGGCTGCGGGTAACGAACGCCAATGGCGTGGTAAAGATGTTGTCTTGATGACGGCGACAATAATCCCCGCAGCACTGATCCCGCTGTTCATAGGTGTACTGGCCGCCTTTGCGCTCAATGGCGCCATTCAAGACCCCAGCATTCTGCAAGACCAAGCTGCAATCACTGCCATGCTCACCGGGCCGGGCTTTATTGCGCTCAACCTCGTCATCAACTGTATTGCCATCATCGGTGGCGTGTGCCTAATTGCTAAGATCCGCAAAAAACTCAGCCTAGACACGCTTTGGCTACGCTGGCCTAGCTGGCGTTGGATTCTGTATTCAGCATTGGCAACGGTTGTTTTGGTGCCCATTGCTGGGCAGATCAACTATTACGTTGGCACGTGGATCTATGGCGAATTCAACAACTGGCAGGCCTTGGTCTTTACCAACAATGAATTTACGTGGTTTGGCGCAATTTCAATGACGCTGCTCGGTGGCATCGTGACACCGTTTGCCGAAGAACTATTTTTCCGTGGCATCCTCTTCCGTTGGATGGCCGACAAATGGAATTTATGGGTGGGGATTATTGTGAGCTCGCTGGTGTTTGGAGCCGTTCACCTAGAACCAGCAGTCGCCATTAGCACCTCAGTGATTGGCGCGGTAATGGCCTGGTTTACATGGAAAACAAAATCCCTGTGGCCTGCGGTTACAATCCATGTGCTCAACAACACCTTTGCCATTGTTGCCATGTTTGCCAGCTTATACTTTGGCTGGGATCTGGTTTAGCGCAGCAGCAGCTTCTAAGCTGTGCACTTAAAACCTCTTAGTTTGCCGCACTATTTGTGCGGCTTTTTTGTTTAAGGATCGGCATTCAAGCGGATCTGTGCCATACTTCGCGTATGCAACTTGTCCCTTATCTTTTAGTGATTGTGTCTGTGTTTACGCATGGCATTTGGAACTTCCTCGCTAAGCAAGGTCAGAATAAAGATGTCTTTATTGGGCTAAGCCTTGTCAGCAGCGCCGTGATGTTCTTTATTCCATACTTGGTGCTGTTGCAGCGCGTGGGCTATGGCACGCCGCGCTGGCCGCTATTTGCGATTGTTGCGGCAGTTATTAGCGGGCTGAACTACTTCTTCTTGATGCAGGCTTACAAGCACATTGAGCTTTCCGTTGCTTACCCAATTGCGCGGGCCAGCACCTTGTTCTTGCCCTTTCTCGCCTATGCCTTTATTGGTGAACGCATCGATACAATCGGCATTATCTCCATCGGGCTGATTACGGTGGCCGTCTTAGGCTTTCAACTAGAGTCGTTTAGTAAAGCGGCCTTTCTCAGCTTCTTTAGAAACCTAATGCGCCCCGGCATTCTCTATGCACTGCTCACCGCACTGACCGTAGCTGGTTACACGCTGTGGGATAAGGTCGCCGTTACCGATATTCACCCCTTTCTCTATTTCTACAGCTACACCAGCCTAATCGCCTTGGTCTATGGCGCATGGCTGCTGACCAAAGCGCCTAGGGCAGATATCCGCATGGAATGGCAAGCACGTAAGCTTTCGATTGTGATGGTGGGCTTCCTGAATATGTTTACCTACGTAATTGTGTTATTCGCACTGGAGATGAGTAAAGCCACCTATGTGGGCGGCTTGCGGCAGCTAAGCTTAGTGGTGGGGATGTTTTTAGGCTGGAAGTTCCTCAACGAAGAGATTCCCTTCCCGCGCATTGTCAGCGTGATCTTGCTGATTATTGGCAGTAGCCTGATTGTGTTTGCCCGCTAGTTTAGTATGGAGAACGCATTATTACTGTAAACAGGCGCATATACGCCACCCTACATCAGTTAAAATATACGCTATACACTGGGCTTATCAATCCCACACTCGCTAGGAAACATCATGGATTTAGGCATCAACGGCAAAAAAGCGCTGGTTTGCGCATCATCACAGGGGCTAGGCTTAGCCTGCGCCACGGCGCTGGCCGCTGAAGGCGTACACGTCACCATCAACGGACGCAATGAAGACAAACTAATTGCCGCTAAGCAAAGCATTATTGACGCGACCGGCAACCCTAACATTCGCTATGTGGTGGGTGACCTGACCACAGAAGCCGGTCGCGCAACAATTGCCGCCGCTTGTCCTGATGCTGATATTTTGGTCAACAACAACGCCGGTCCTAAGCCCGGCGCGTTCCAAGACTGGGACTATGACCGCTGGCTGGGCGCAATCGAAGGCAATATGCTCGCACCGATCTTTATGATCCAGCATCTATTGCCGGGCATGCGCGAACGGAAGTTTGGTCGCATTGTGAATATCACCTCGGCTATGGTCAAAGCGCCGCGTCCGCATCAAGGGCTTTCGACTGCCGCCCGTTCCGGCCTGACTGCACTCTCTAAAGCGATTTCAAAAGAAACCGTGGCCGACAATGTCACCATCAACAACATTTTGCCAGAGCGCATCAACACGCCCCGCACTGAATTTCTGTCGAAGATGAAAGCCGAACAAGACGGCAGTACTTACGAAGAAGCACTCGCCAAAATCACGGCAACAATTCCGGCCGGGCGCTTGGGCAAGCCTGAAGAGCTGGGCGCGGCGTGTGCGTTCTTGTGCAGCGTGCAGGCCAGCTATATCTGCGGCCAAAATCTACAGTTGGATGGCGGGGCGTATCCGGGGTTGATTTAGAAAAGTCAGACGAAAAGAAAAGCGGCTGTCAGAGGTTATGACAGCCGCTTTTTTGTTTAAAGTGGGGCGTTAGAGATCTAAATCACGGTGATCTTCAACCACCATTTGCCAAAAGGCGGTTTGCGCAGCGCTGAAGGCACGGTCACGTCGCCACAGTAACAGCAGCGGACGTGTCAACTTCACGCGTTCTACAGTAACGGCAATTAGCTCCCCGCGTTCCAACTCACGTTGCACAATGTAGCTTGGCAAAATGGACACGCCAACCGCATTCAGAACAGCCTGTTTTGTTGCGAAGGGGCTATCTAATTCGGCGCAAATATTGAGGTTGCCAAACAGACCCGCTAACCAGCGTCGCGAGCGGCTGCCTTGCTGCCGCGCAATAAATGGTGCTTGGCGAATATCATCCGCTGTCACTGAAGCCCGCGCTTGCCAAGGATGATTAGGCGGCACGATGGCAACATACTCCACTTCCCACAGCACATGCTGCGCTAACTGCTGATCACCCAGATCATCAATCGCGCCTAGCGTTACGCCAAAATCAACTTTGCCAGCTAAGACCGCTTGCGTTGTTTCCCGTGTCATTTGCGTTGTTGAACGCATTTTGATTTGCGGATATCGCTGCTGATACTTTGCGAGCCACACCGGCAGAATATACGCGCCCGCACCCGGCGTAGCGCCAATCATCAATTGCTTGGGGTTATCCGTGTTGAGGCTACTAAGCTCCAGCCCCGTTTGCTGCACAAGCTGCAGAATTTCATTGGCGCGTTTATATAACAGCTCACCCGCCTCAGTTGGCCGCACACCTTTCGCTGAACGTAATAACAGTTGCACGTTTAGCGCGGCTTCAAGACTGCGAATATGTTGGCTAACGGCAGCTTGCGACATATGCAGCATGGCCGCTGATTTGTTGAAGCTGCCTTTTTCAAATACCACTTGAAAAATTCGTAATTTTTGTAACGTTACGCCCGAGAGTTCCATAGATATAAGTCTAACTTATAACAAGCTGGAATGAATTGGGGCTAACACTCCGCAGGCTAGTGCTTCTAATATTGAATCATCACATCCCATTGAAAACGAGGTATTCAAATTGATGAAAACACGAACACAAGTCTCAAACGTCTTAGTCATTGGCACGGGTGGTGCGGGCATGCGTGCCGCAATTGCCGCCCACGAAGCTGGGGCTGACGTAATCATGATTGGCAAACGGCTGATGCGCGACCCCCACACCGTGTTGGCAGCTGGCGGCATCAATGCCTCGTTAGCCACCGTTGATGCGGAAGACACTTGGCAACAACATTTTGTAGACACCGTCAAAGATGGCTACATGCTCAATGATCCGGAAATGGTTGAGCTGATGGTCAAAGATGCGCCGCGTGCCATTGAAGAATTAATTGAATACGGCGTGGACTTCGCACGCACAGAAACTGGCGCGGTAGATCAACGTTACTTCGGGGCGCACACCTATCGCCGGACGTGCTACGCGGGCGACTTTACCGGGCGTGAGATTGTCTACGCATTGGCAGATAAGGTCGAAGCGCTGCAACTGCCAATTGTCGAGCACAACTATGTCACACGCTTGTTGGTTGATGAGGGCCGCTGTTTTGGCGCGCTCGCGTTTGATATTCATACCGGTGAGCGCACGGTTTACTTAGCCGATGCAGTGATTTTGGCGGCAGGCGGTCACACCCGTCTCTGGCGGCGCAGTTCTTCACGGCGCGACGAGAACACTGGCGATGGCATGAGCTTGGCGCTAGACGCTGGCGTTGCCATTGCAGATATGGAGCTGGTGCAGTTCCACCCAACTGGCATGGTTGCGCCGGAGAGTATTGCTGGGACGCTCGTCACCGAAGCGGTGCGGGGCGAAGGCGGTCACTTGCTCAATGCCGACGGTGAGCGCTATATGGCGAACTATGACGCGGAGCGCATGGAACTTTCGACGCGGGACCGAGTGGCGTTGGCAAACTATACTGAAATTGTCGAAGGGCGTGGTGGCCCGAACGGCGGCGTGTTCTTAGACATTAGCCACCGTGAGAAAGACTACATCATTGAAAAGCTGCCGCGCATGCATCGCCAATTCTTGGAACACCAAATGTTAGACATCAGCAAAACGCCGATGGAAGTGGCTCCTACTGCACACTATTCAATGGGTGGTGTGGTGGTCGATCCGCAAACGTGTGCCACGACAGTTGCCGGGCTGTATGCGGCCGGTGAAGTGACCAGCGGCTTGCATGGCGCAAACCGTCTTGGCGGCAACTCGTTAGCAGAAATTGTGGTGTTTGGGCGCTATGCGGGTGAAGCCGCGGCAGACTTCTCCGCTGAAATCCCATATCAGCTACGCTCGCCAGCAAAGATCCGCGCTGCCCACGCCGAACTAGATGCGTTGATCAAATCTGGGGATGAAATGGCGCGCCCGCTACAACGCGCAGTGCGGGATGTGATGTGGCAATATTGCGGTGTGATTCGCTCTGGTGAACGCTTGATGCAAGGCTTAGAAGAATTACAAGCCATCAAAAGTCGGGCGGCGGATTTGGATGTTAGCCCGTCTAGTGAAGGCTTCCATGACTTGGCGCTGGCGTTAGATCTGAAAGCAGCAATTGCCTCGGCAGAAGCCACGATCCGCTCAGCCCTAGCGCGGACGGAAAGTCGCGGCGCCCATCAGCGTACAGACTTCCCGGACACAGACCCTGAACTGGTTGTCAATTTCCGAATTGTGCTAGACGCTGCTGGCAACCAGATGATTAGCAGCCATGACGTGAAGGAAACTGCGCCTGAACTTATGCACCTGATTGATGAGGAAGAGCTCAGCGTTGCCGGACGACTCTTAGAGTAAGCGTCAGACTGTCATCAACACCATAAATTCAATAGAAAAGCGATTGTCAGCATCAGTGACAATCGCTTTTTTTAGTTAATCTCGTTACATTTCATCACGTTCCAAATTCAAAAATAATGTCAAAATAAATAGCATTTTTAGAAAACTTCCTCGCAACAAAACAGCTCATCCGTGCTATAATATGGGCACAATCTCATAGCCCGTTCTGTATGGTCTTACTTAAACCCAACACCTTATCTGAGGAAACTTATGACTTCTGCAACCATAGAGCACACGTACAACTACTTATTTGAGTCGCAGTGGCGCGACTCGCCTACCGGCGGCGAACTGGCGTTTGCCACGAGCGCTGGCACAACCCATCCTTACTTTTTTCAAGGTCAATTAACGCACCCCCAGCGTGCGGCACAGCTTTTGCTTGTGTGTGGCCGCGTTGCGCGCGCCCGTTTTTATGACCCCGGTTTAAAACGCCGTTTGTTGATGCTAGACCCAGTCGTCACTGGGCACGCTGACGCAATGCGTTTTGAGTCGTTTTCGGCTTGCAATAGCGTTTATGCGCGGGCCGATTTCTATCCACACGCCTTAGACGGCGAATTCCTCAGCGCAGGTACAACCAACGTCGATTTTCATCAGCCAATGCGTGCAGCGTTAGCCCGCATTCGGCCACGCCAAGCCGTAGAGCTAGCCGTTGGTAAAGATGAAGTTGCCATTACCGCAGGCGGCCAGAAAACTGTTGAGCGCAAAGTGCCGTTGCCTGTGCGTTGGCTGCGGGGCTTTGTTGAAGTGCAAGCCATTCAAGCCCGAATGACGCCCGCATTTCGGTTGCCAACAATTGAAGCCCGTCGCTTTATTCTGAGCCTGCCCCGTAGTAAACAAACAACACCAAGCTGGATTGTACAAACCGGAAAACACTGGCGCATTTCTCAACGCCAAACGCCAGACGCCGTGCAAGTTGGCGGCTTAGAGCGTCTTGGCCTGTTCCGGGATGTGGTCAATCAATTAGAAGAGTTGGTGCTGTATACCGAGCCTGAAGGGGCTACCGGCTGGCAGTTGCGCTTTCCAGAAGCCAGCTTGTTCTTAGTGCTAAGTGCAACCCCCAAACGCGGCTTTTCTGGCGAGGGCCAAGCGCTTGAGGCGTTAGCGTCAGACTGGGACGATGACATTGTGACCCAAGTGGCTGAAACTCTCAAATGGCAATACGCTATTGATGCTAGCACCATTGAACGGGCGCAAGTTTTATCAACACCACAAGTGCAAACCGCGCTCGCAATTTTAGGCTCACGAGGATTAGTGGGCTATGACCTCAACGAAAGCGCCTACTTCCATCGTGAACTGCCGTTTGACTTAGGCAAAGTCGAAAACTTACATCCTCGTTTGAAAAGCGCCCGTGGCTTATATGCCGGGCACTCGGTTGCGCTGGTTAGTACGCAGGCTGATGCCGATGTCTTCCATGTGACAAGCGGCGAAAATTTGTATCAGGTGCGTAAAACGCCGACAGAAACGCGCTGCACTTGTCGTTGGTATGCGCGCTATCAGGGCGCGCGGGGCGTGTGTAAGCACGTGTTGGCCGTGCAGTTGTTTATTGCGGAAAAGAGCTAATCATGGATAGCGCACAACTCAAACACGAGTGGCTCGGTGCGGCTGGATTAGATGCCACAATGCACTTCTTTCTCAATTTAGAAGAACAAGACCGCCGCCAGTATGCCTCCCAAGCCAAGGCGCAGTGGACTTTCCTCAATCGATCACTGCGAAGGTGGGATACAGACGTGTTTACGCTGCTGGGGGCAAAACGTGCGAACCGCATCGACTGGCGTCGCATTTTAGGGTTAGCTGAACTGATTGTATTGGCAACCACAAATTCAAACACGCTTATCAAGCGGCTGGGGCACGTCTACCTTGATCCGGACTATGGCAAGGACTATGCCCTACAACTCATCGAAGCCCGCCAGCCGGTCTGGACTGATACGTTAGTCCAGACATTGGCAGAGCAGACAATTCCAGAGGCAACATGGGTAAATTTTTATATTTGGCCGTTTCTGACAACGTTACAAACGCGCGTGGACGTTACCGCACCAGCGCCCAACCTCATGGCGCAACTCTTACTGACGCACGTTGAAGGCTTCCGCTGGCGGCACAATAAAAAGGTGACGGCTGAAAACTATGTGACGCATTTTTTCAACACGCATCCAGCCGCATTGGAAAATGAATTTTGGCATTTATTTCAAGATGAACTGTGTAGCCAAACGCTCAATAATGCCCGGATTGACTGGAACACTCCCGCTGTCAATCCGTGGATAGATGCCATCTGCGCCCTTATTGATCAAGGGGCATTACCGCGGATCCGCGTGCTAGATGCGACCTTGGATGCCTTTGTCTCAGACTTTGAACCTGTTGCATTGCGCTTTCACACGAAGCTCATCCAGCGGCTTGCGCCAACTGAGGTAGAACTGACTGAACGCTTGGCACTGGTGCTGAATTTGACCGGACATCAGGTGGGGACTGTTGCTAAGCAAAGCTTGAAATGGGCACGCCAATTGGCAAAACAAGGCCAAATCACAGGGGATGATGTCATCCTACTGAATCGGGCAACCCAGCACGAGACAAAAGTGGTGGCGCAGCAGGCGTTACGGCTAGTGAAGGGCTTAGTCAGCAAAAAGATTGGCGCTGAAGATGGCATCGCGCTGCTGATTGATGCGCTCTACCATCCAGATGCTGCTGTGCAAACGGTCGCGCTTGAACAATTGCAAAAGCTGAAGGTTGATCAAGATGCCGCCATGCGGACAGTTTTGATTGAGAGCCTGCCAACGCTTAGCGGTGGGGCGCAACAGTCCATTCGGGACTGGCTCAATCTTGAATCAGAGCCGGTCAGTAGCGACACGGTTGATGTTAGCGCATTGCAAAAACGCGCGGCGGCTATTCCGGCGGAACTTGCCGTATTGGCTGGTTTGCCGCACGCGTTAGAAACGCTTTCAAACGGCCAGCCCATTCCACCGTTGGATTTAGTCCCTGCACAGCAGTTGCCAAAACTCGCCGCGCTGTCACCACTGCCAACATTAGACACTATCGAAGCACTGATTGAAGCTGCCATGCGCCTCCTTGCAGACGCTAGTGATCCGATGTTGCGTGAACAGGTCTTGGCAGGGATTGCACTGCATTGCGCCACACCACTGACTGATACACAAAAAACGCTGGCAAAGCCGCTCCGTCAGGCGGCACAAAAAACAATCGATGCCGGATGGGAGGCGCTGACAAAAGTACCGCGCGCTGCCGATTGGGCACATCTTGTCAGCGCTTGGCTGGATGGCACCTTGCCCAAGAACGTTCACGTTTGGGCCAGCAAGAACAGCCTGCACTTTGAAACAAAAGCCCCTTCGCTGCTCAACACGTTGCGCCAGCGCCTTACAAAACGCGTGTTGCTAGGGCCAGAAGGGCACCATTCGATTGCTGAATTTATGCAAACGCGGCTCATTAATGTGGCAATCAGAGCTGCGAAACAAGAGGCGTATCAATTGCTCGCAACGCCAACTCATGAGGATGGTTGGCTCGATGCGCGCGTGTTTGTGCAGCGGCTAAATACGGCGTTAGCCAGCGCAGCGCCAATTGATATTGAAGAGTTCACCATTGCATTGACGCGGCTAGCGCCAGACTTTCAAGCAGATGCCCGCAACTTATTACCTAAAAGTGATGTGATCTGGGTTCAGCTGGCGCAAGTGGCGTTAGGGGTAAAGATGCGTGTTCCAAAGTCAGCATCGGGCTGGCAAGCCGCATTATTTGCCTTAGCTACCCGTATACAAGCGCCCTATGCTGCTGATGGTGGCCGCTCTACCGCTGAACATGATGGAAAAACGGACTTCACTTTGAGTTGGAAGAAAGAAAAAGAACAGTGGTATGCCGGTCAATACCAACTCAAGATCAACGCTAATGGCACGGAGACGCAAAATAAAACGCATCACTTGGGGGTATTGTTGAATCGCCCCGCTGATTTCAAAGCACAGAGTTGGAGCAACTGGGGCAATTCCAATTTAGACGCAGTCACTTGGTATAGCACCGCTTGGCCTGGGTATCGGCACAGTTGGCACCTAACTGGCGTGAAGATGCTCATTGAAAGATGGGGACCTGACCTAGCAGAGGCTTACCTAAACGCGCTGTTCAAGCCGGATGTACCAATTACGCGTAGCGGCTGGCTGTTGCTTGCCATCGCTGTAGGGCATGAGAAAAAGGACACTAACGCCCTAGCCACAGACTTGTTGATTGAAATTATTCAAGACGGGCGGTTTGACAGCAATCATTTTGTGCAGGCGTTGACAGACTTATTACCGACCAACACTGCAAAAGGCACGCTTGAGCAATGCCCAAAATTGAGCTTCAAACGCCTCGGCACAAGCCTCACCGCAATTAGCGCGGTTTCAGATCTGCACACTGACTGCATCCGACAAACGTTGGCTGCATTATTGACTGGCGCGACTGTTCAAGACCATTCGCAAAATTATCACCTGCGCAATTTGTTGTATGCGCTCTGCCAAGACTTAGGTCTGGGTGTCTCAGCAGCAGAAACGCGCGCCTATTTACAACGCTTGGCTCAGAAAAAGAGCAAAGGAGGCAAACAAGCAAAATCGATTTTGGCACTACCAATAAAAAATGTTCAGCAACAAGCTGCAATAAGTGCCGCCGTGTTCGAGGCGCGCATGGTGCGGGCTGAACGCTGGACGGAGATCTCAAAGCAGAATCATTGACATCTATCGTGAGTCAACAAACATGCCCCTACGCCACGTTAGCAACATTGTCCAACCGAAGAAAGTGGTCAGCATCATGCGCTGGAACAGACCGTAATGGTCGTGCAGCGTGTAGAAGAAATTCCCCGCCAGCATTTTCTGGAATTCAATCCAGCCTTGTGAAACTCCATTTGGCATAAACACAAAAAACAGCAGAATTAGAATGCCAACGCCCATCGAAACTATGCTAAAGGGGCGTTGGTGCGGGGTGCTCCAGAGCCGTAAGCCACAGGTAAACGGGATTACAGCAATGCAGAACAGCAATGGCACGGCAAATAGTAAGTGCATAAATGAGAGGGTCGCATTCGGTTGATCACGCGCAGGCGATTCAAAAACGCCCGCGAAAAATATCAAAACCCCAATCGTCATGTAACTCCAGCGGAGCGCACGTTTTAGCTGTGGATAGGCGAGCTTGTGCGGCGCAACCCACCCAAACAAGAAGACCGCACTACCAAGAATTGTAAAGCCGCCAAAGCGGACTAGCAGTGCAAGCGGTGAGTCTGCCGCAGTAAGCTCACTGACGGCGTGCGTATTGTGCCCGTAAGTTGGATGTGCATGCGCGGCAAGCACCACCACAAACACAAACCACAGCGGGACGATGAGCGCGCTCCACTTCAGCGCACGTGCTGAAATAGACACGCTAATCGATGATGCGTTCCGCTGGCAAGTTATGCCGATTCAGCGCAATGCCATTCTGCAATACGTGGATGTCGTTGGCAACGGCTAGATAGTTGCCGTCTTGGCCTAAGTGGGCAAATTCCGCTTCTAGCGTAGAAACCACGCTTTCTGCCAATAGATTGAGAATCTCTGGCGTCCGCCCAACTCTAAAAGACAGCGTTGCATATAAAAAATGATACGCCGGATCGCCATCTGCAATGAGATAGTCGGTCAGTTTGATTGCCCGCGCCCGGATGCCTTTCCGGCGGACGTGTCCTGTGGCAATGAGTGCATCGGCCAGCTTTTTTAGCAGTGCCTGCGTATCTTCAATTTCAATATTGTCGGTGTATTCAAGAACAATGTGGGGCATAGGGGCCTGAGGATTTCTCACATGATAGGGTTGGCTGATTACCAAAATTGTAACAGTGCAAACAGGTCTATTAATGCAAAAAGCGCACGATGATTGTGCGCTTTTTTGTTTCCGCTACCTATACTGTACCAATTCGCTTCGGAAACTACCTATACCTTATCTACCGTTACTTACCTGTGATCTGGTGTAGTCAGTGTGTTTGCGCTGACTACACTTATAGTATGCAAAACATTTCTGAAGAAATTTCTGACGAAATTATGCGTATTTTTTTCTGCGCACTTAGCGTGTTACAAAATCTTTGAGCGCGAGAATTGCACCCCGGTGCAGCGCTTCATGCGTGTTGTTGTAGTAGACCGCTTCGGCCACGGTGTTGCAAGTGATCCCAGACCCTGAGGTGCGCGGGGCGTAGGTCACGTTGGCAAATGTGCCGGCATCTATATCGGTTAACAGCTGCTCTGCGTGGGCTAACAGCAGCGTTACCAATGCCCGTGGATCAGGCGCTTCAGTCCAGTCTGCTGGGCTCGTATTGACCCAGTACAGCTTTTGCATTTCTGCAAGATCAACGTGCGGTGGTAATCCGCTGCGGCTATACACTAAGCCCTGTTGAATACCGATGATGTGGCCGAGGTTCCAAGCAATGTTGTTTTCAAATCCGGCCGGAATCAGCAGCAATTGGGCATCGGTCAAGTGTTGGATATCAGCGTATAACGCGTGGCGGTTCCGTTCAAAAAGGTGGGCGGCGTAAGCGAGTGTCATTTGAGAGTCCTTTATTACAGGGGTGGATTGCTGCTCAATTATACGGAATTGGTTGACAATTGCGCTGGGTAGCGGACAATAGAAAAATGACATTACCAACGCTTGCGCCCTTTACAATTCGCCACTTTCGCGGCGATGCAGACTTCCCGCTGATGCTAGACATCATCAACCGCTGTAAGCAAGCCATTGGTGTAGAACGCGCCGATACGCTGGAAGATATTCGTAATGGGTACGCGCACATGGTCAATTGCAACCCAGCGACTGACGTGCTGTTAGTGACAGTGGGCAATGCGCCAGTGGCCTATAGCCGCCACGAGTGGAATTTGTATAACGAGGCTTGGTACAGCTATTTTTCGTTTGGGTTTGTTGTGCCAGCGTGGCAACGCAAAGGATTGGGGACCATATTACAGCAGTGGCATGAAACGCAACTGGCGCAGATTGCAGCGACACATCAGTCGGCATTGCCTAAATATTATGCGTCCTATGCGCAGGAAAAAGACGCCGGTGCCAACGCAATGCTCCGCGCGAGTGGGTATGTCCCGCAGCGTTTCTTTTTCACAATGGAACGTGATCTTAGCCAGCCCATCCCAGAGCTACCGATTGCCCCGCAGTTTGATGTACGCCCCGGCCAGCCAAGTGAATACCGCACAATTTGGCACGCTGATGATGAAGCCTTTCAAGAGCACTATGAATATCGGCCCGGCACAGAAGCAGACTATCAGGAAATGCTGAATAGCCCGCACTTCAACCCAACGTTATGGCAAGTGGCGTGGGATGGCGACGCTGTTGCGGGTGCTGTCTTGAACTATATCGATGCTGACTTCAATGCGGAATATAATCGAAAAATTGGCTGGACAGACCCGATCTTTGTCCGGAAACCGTGGCGTAAGCAAGGGTTAGCGAAAGCGCTAATTGCGCGCAGCCTCAAAATGCTGCGCGATGAGTGTGGCCTGACCCACGCCCGATTAGAGGTTGATGCCGAGAATGAAAACGGCGCTTTGCAGTTGTATCAGGGCTTAGGTTTCAAGCAAATCAAAAAAACGCTTGCCTATCGTAAGCCGCTAACGGCCGCGCACTCTTAGGTACAGACCGGCCAACATCATCAACAGTGCAATGCCTGCGCAAGAGAAAGCGCCAAAGGCCATGCCGCCAATTGCGCCACGCGTATGGGTGACATATGCCGCTTGCGTCCCATTGAATAACCGCGCCGCATTGATGGTGTTATTGCCATCCCAAAAGCCCTCAATCGTAATGGTTTGTCCGGGTCGGTAGCCGCGCGATTCGTATTCAAATTCTTCGGCAGCATCGGCATATTGCACGGCTTCAGCATTGTCTAATAGGGTGTTGTTAGGAATAAGAATGGTCACTAGTGTGCCATCATCCAGCTCAAAAATGGTTTCTGTCGGGAGTTGCTCTACAGTGACCCAGTCACGCGGTGGGCCTTGTTCGCCTTCGGCCAGCGGTTCATCAAAGATTGGATTGTTAGGGTGGAGCTTACGGCGTAAGTATGCCAATGCTAAGTCATGCGCATTGGTGGGCGCATCGGTTGGAATGCGCGCCTGAAATAAACCTTGGCTGCCAACCGCTAACGCTGGTAAATCTGCTGCCCGATATTGCGGCAAGTTCGCAACTGCACGGGCGCGCATAATGCTAGAAGGCACGCCAATCGCCACAATGGCACACGCCATCAACAGACCAAACGAACCAAACATCAACAGCGCACTGCTTTCACCTCTTTGGCGGCGGCGGCGTAACAATCGAAACATAGCGTTCTCCTAGGACATTGCAAAATTAGACTGTGTTTAGTTATCGCCTATGCCTGCAAGACGGTCAATGGCGTTTTAGAGGGTGTTCAAGTTGCCCGCAAGCTTAGAACTGCAACCAAGGGGACACGTTTGGGCAAGTGGGTTTGTGTGGAGTGTGCGGGTGGTTTGTTTTGTTGCCCATACGGGGCGAAATCATCAGAAGGCGTTTAAATAAAAAAGGGTCGCTTTCCCAAAAAGAAAAGCAACCCTTTTGTGTCTGAATTAAAGCAACCGTTACGGTCCGCGCCAGAGCACTGGGGCATACTCTGCACTTTGGCCAGAAAGATCCCAGTTGCGTCCAAAATCACGGAAGCGGCTTTTCACGCCTTTACTAACGGTGACGCTAGAGCCAACCCAATACTTGGTGTTTTCAACCATTACTGGATTTTCGCCGTCTGCACCGCCAACTCGCGCAACCCGTCCTTGGATCTTTTTCGGGATGTTCATTTCCCAGCCGTCTTCGTGTTCTTCCCACGTAATTGGCACGCGCTTCCAGCCCAGGAAGCGATCAATCATGATTGAGAACCAGCCGGTTGGTCCGCCAGCGTTACCCGCAAAAATATTGAGGATAGCCGCTTCTTGGGCCGCATTGCTGCGTTCATCAATGTACATGCCGACTGTCCAACCGCCTTCAGCCAATGGCCCCGGCGTTTCGAGCATTAGCCCCACAATCAGGCCGTCTAGGCGCGTTGAGCCAGCAAAGCCGTTATGGATATTGATGCCCCACCACGTTAGACATTTACCGTGGGTTGGCGCTTGTTTACCCAGTGAAATTACACATGGGCAAAAAATATCGCAGTTGCAGCTCATGAGGAATTCACCCTCAATTTGCCAAAATTTGAAATCTTTTTCTGGAATAACCTGACTCATGACCCCTCCGGGTTTACAAAATCATCATCACCACGCCCCAAGCGATGAAGCCCACGCCGATAACTTTACCGAACTTGTCGCCACCGGGCGCGAGTTTTTCAATCAAGACAAAGGCCGTAATGACTGCCATCCACAGTAAGTTCATTACGCCTGCTACAAATAAAACCAACATCAACACCCAGCAACAGCCCACGCAATATGCGCCGTGCTTCAGCCCCATGCGCAGTGCGCCAAGCAGGCCGTCTTCCCATTGGTTCATCATATAGGCCAAGGGCGAGCGGCAGTGGTTGAGGCAGTTTTCTTTAATACTGGAGAATTGGAACAGCCCCGCGCCAATCAAAATAGCGCCGCCAACATACGGGCTTGCCGCCACGCCAGTGGGGGTAATAAGCGCTTGGGCATGCAGCCACCATTGCACCAACGCCGCAATGGCGCTGTAAATAATCCAAACAATCACATACGCCCCAAAGAACACAATTGTGCCTTTCCACGGCGCGCGTTCTGGCGTTTTATAGCGATCCATTTTGGTGAAGGCTAACGTCATTGGCACGGCGGTGGGGCTCATCATGGCAATTTGCATGACCACCCACATGGCAAACAACGCGAGGTAATCACTCCACACAAACGGGTCGTTGAAGTTGATGGTGCAGACTAAAACAAACGCGTTGGCCGCAGCTTGCAGCTCGCTAACGCGCAGCATCTCTCGCGTGGCAAAGATGGTGTAGGTCACGGCAACCAAAATCACACCGGCTAAGCCGATGAGCACGACGTTACGATCACGTCGGTAAATGCGTTGTGCGATTGGGTTGGTTGTCATAATGTGGCACCGGCTTTGGGCCGATGTTTTGAGTCTAACCCTAAGCTAACAAATCCGCAAATAATAGAAGAACATAAGAAGACTGCCGAAAAAACACGATTTGTGATAAAACTATATATATCACTGACCGACGGTCATTAGTGTTTTAGAGAGGCAATTTTTGAAATGGCAACAACACAACTTCCCCCAGAACTTGTAACCGCAGCAGACGATGATTTGTTAGACGGGCTAGCTGACGACCTAAATCCACACCCGATGATTGTGCATCAGGAGGCACCGCGCTTCAATGTAACTGCAATGCAGTCTTTACTAGACGGCAAATTGGGTCCCATCAAACAAGAAATCCGCGACTTGCTAGTGCAAGACCCGCTCTTTATAAAAGATGAATACATCAGCCACGAAGATTTCCGTGAAATAACATTTGCGCGTGCTAAACGCCTAGCGGAACACGGCCTGGGTGCGATGGATATGCCGACTAAATATGGTGGGCGTGGCATTCCAAACGCAACCTTGGCGCTGATGGAAATTCTTAGCCACTACGATATGAGCTTGGTGATCAAGCAAGGTGTTCACTTTGGATTGTTTGGCGGGGCGCTGTACCAACTTGGCACAGCCCGTCACCATGAAGCGTATTTGCCGGGCTTACTCAGCATGGACTACTGTGCCTGTTTTGCAATGACAGAACTAGGCCACGGCTCTAACGTGCGGCAGATTGAAACCACCGCTACCTATGATCCAGTGACCGAAGAGTTCATCATCCACACGCCAAGCGAATCGGCGCGTAAAGAATACATTGGTGCCGCTGCGCAACATGCGAATTTATCGGTTGTGTTTGCGCAAATTTATGTGGCTGGAGACTGCCACGGCGTGAGCGCGTTCATTGTGCCCATTCGGGATGAAAACCTGAACCTACTGCCGGGCGTAAGCGCCCAAGATAACGGCATGAAGATGGGCCTAAACGGCGTTGATAACGGTCGTTTATGGTTTGATAATGTGCGCATTCCGCGTGAGAACATGCTAGATCGCTACGCACAAGTCACGCCAGCCGGTGAATACAAAACTGAAATTGCAAGCGAAAGCAAGCGTTTCTTTACAATGATCGGTGCGCTGGTCAACGGGCGCGTTGGCGTTGCAACTTCAGCCTTAGGGGCCACCAAAACGGCGCTGACCGTCGCCACGCGTTACGCCAATCGTCGCCGTCAATTTGGGCCAGACAATGCCCCAGAAGCCTTGCTAATGGAATACGGCACGCATCAAAAGCGAATTATGCCAGCCTTAGCCAAAGCCTATGCAATTGATTTCACGCTAAAGGAAATGGTGGCTCGGGCCGAACACTCAGGCGGTAGTGAAGCCGAAGTGCGCGAACTGGAAACGTTAGCCGCTGGCGTCAAAGCCTATGCCACTTGGAACAATACGCACACTATTCAAAACATGCGTGAAGCCTGTGGTGGGCAAGGATTTCTTTCTGTCAATCGGTTTGCGGATTTGAAAGGCGATAGTGATATCTACACCACCTTCGAAGGCGATAACACGGTTTTGATGCAACTTGTGGCAAAAGGCTTGCTTAGTGAATACGGCAGTCAATTTGATGATAACGGGATGTACGCCCTCATGCGGATGCTGTCTTCTCAAGCCAGTCGTGACATTGCCGAAAAGAATCCAGTGATTACGCGTTTGCGCAGTGAATCGCACTTGCGTGACGCTGAGTTCCATCAGAATGCGCTTAGTTTCCGTGAGCAAGTGGCCTTGGTTGAAACGGCAAGACGCTTCCGCCATCAAATCAAAGCCAAGAAATTGCCGGGCTTTGTTGCGATGACGCGTATGCAAGGCGATATGCTGCATTTGGCAAAGGCTTACATTGAACGCGTTATTCTAGAAAGCTTCCATGCCACAATCGAACGCGTGACAGATGAAAAGCTCAAGGCCATGTTACAAGACTTGGCAACCTTGTTCGCATTGAACGCTATTCACGAAGATGCGGCTTGGTACCTTGAACGCGGGTACCTCACTGGCACCAAATATCATGCTCTGCGCCGTCAGGTTGATAAACTCAGCGGCCAGCTCAAATGGCAGGCGATTTACTTGGTCGATGCGTTCGCCATTCCAGACGAAGTGCTGGGCGCGCCAATAGCGCTTGAGGGATAAGTAATCGTAATAAACAAGAAGCCGCTGATTTTGTCAGCGGCTTTTTTGTTGCGTGTGCAAAGTTAGCAATCAAATGTTATGAGCGTAGAAACACAGCTAGCCGTGTTTCTACGCTTACGCGGCGCTGTAAAAGCAATACAATTGATTCCACTCTTTTCATTTTTTAGTGACACTAGGAACTTCAATAGTATGGCGCTTGAACACAAATTGTTATTGCTGTTGCACACGGCCACAACGCTATTTATGGTGGGGCTGATTTGGACAATTCAGGTGGTGCACTACCCGTTGTTTAATGGCGTTGGGCTGGAACGGTTTGTGGCGTATGCAGCGGAGCACAACTGGCGTATTAGCATCATCGTAGTGCCGGTGATGTTAGCGGAGGCGGCAGTTACGGCATTGCTTTTCCTCACGCGGCCAGAACAAATTACTTGGCAAAGCGCATTACTCGGCCTAATTTTATTAGCAGTTGCTTGGGGCACAACGTTCTTTTTATCTGTACCGCAGCATAACGTTCTGATGCACGGCTTTGAGGATGGTGCCTATCGACGGCTTGTCAACACAAACTGGCTGCGGACATTGGCATGGTCTGCCAAAGGCTGCTTAGCGCTAGTGTGGTTGTGGCGCGTGATTCCATAGCGTAGAACAGCCGCTATAATCAGCGCATGTGGACAAAAACGATTCATCAACTGCCGTTCTTCAACAAGCGCGTTTTATCAATTGGCCCGCGTGACGGGCAATATGAACGCCAATACGTGACGCAAGCAGACGCGCTGACCGTGCTAGAGCCTGAACCGGATAGTATTGCCAGCTTTGAAGCGCAATGGGATGCCGCGTTACGCCCAACCTTTATCTGCGACACGCTCCAAAACGTAGCCCTGCCCGCAAACAGCTTCGATATCATCTTATTGCATCGTTCGTATTGATGAATGGACAGCACAGGCGCCGTGAGCGCCTTACTGCCATTGCTAGACAAGCTCAACAATGCGCTAACAGACCGGGGCTTACTCTGGTTTATTTTGCCGCGCAGCACCACCATCTTAGGCCGTGACGCGGCTGGCAAAGAATTGTTTCGCGTTCCAGCGCCGTTCCCAAACTTTGAGATCGTGCTCAACACCTGTCTTGAATCGTTAGCAGTAATGGTGGAGCGGCGTGACTTTGAATGCCTCGTCACAGAAGCAGATCAAATGACGCACGCGCTAGAAGATTATGCGGCTTGGGTCGCTTATCAGCGTAGCGTAACGTTAGATTCAGACCCGCTTGAAGCCGCGCTTACACTGGCTGAAGAGTACCGCGCAATGTATCCGCAGGCCACGTTATGCGACCATGAAACCCAAAGTTTGCACGTGTATCGTAAGTGTTAGTTCAACCGTTTGCCAAGCGCATTATCAATCACAGCTAACACATCATCAACATGAAAAGGCTTAGCGATATAAGCAGTAATCCCTTTGGGGAAGCTCTCTGTAAGCTCTAGTGCTTCGTCTTGACGCGCTGAAATCAACACGATTGGCATATGACTTAACTCACGCGTTTGCCTAATAACCTGGATCACTTCTTGGCCATTCATGCGCGGCATCATCAGATCCAGCAACACTAAGTCTGGCACAGACTTTTCTAAATACTTTAATCCAACCACGCCATCTTCTGCGGCAATCACTTTGTATTTACGTTTACTAAGGATGAGGGTCATGAGTGTGATCATATCCTTATCATCTTCAATATAGAGTATTCGTTTGGTCATTCTTCCCACTTGAGCAATGTAATGATGCTTAGCATTCCCACAAAATAAGCATCGAGTGTATTGAGAAAGTGGCGTGAAAACTAGAAATAGATACCAAATAGACGTCAAACTCCCCCAATTTAGCTTGGGCAAGTCTATTAACGATAAGGTACAACCTAACAGAAGTTAGGCCTAAGCACGCCGGAAAATATCAGGAAGTGGTTAACGAACAGGGCTGCCACAGAAACAAGATAAAAATACAGTGAAATAGTTTGCCAGAACGGTGCGAAAAACAATCCGTATACATCACTATCACTGCCTTGCTCTGTAAAGGTTGGCCGATGGCGTTGGAATAGAGGGCTTTGACGTGCTATTTAGTTTTATAAATACCGAAGGTCTATAGAGCGAACAACTTGTAGGTATAAGCGAAGTAAGTTATTACATAGCCTCATCAATTTAGTATTGCAAAAAGTATGC
This sequence comes from Anaerolineales bacterium, assembly GCA_020630175.1. Taxonomy (GTDB): domain Bacteria; phylum Chloroflexota; class Anaerolineae; order Anaerolineales; family UBA6668; genus JAHDIM01. Next base: position 65,899 of record JAHDBW010000002.1, on the reverse strand, counting down.
CTTCTTAGAATTAATGGGTTGACCATTAAACAAATTTTACCTGAATTCGATTAAGATGCACAATTTTTCCTGCATATTCAGCAAATTTAGTAAAAACATCCGTGAAAGTTTAGCCCCCTCTTAAACCTCTCAGTTGAATAAACTACATGGGTCTGACTACGGATTAGACCTGATCGCGCCAATGGCGGTGAATATTTTGCTGGTGGTATTCAGTGCAGTTTGTTCTACAATTTAGGGATGCAAGCCATTACAGATTTGTTAGCAACACCCATTTGGTACAGTTATTTGCTGCGTATCGTTCTTTTCTACGGAATCGCGCGTTGCGTACAGTTGGCAAGCGTGCCACTGGCAAAACATTTTTTCCGCATCCGGCTTATGGTTCTAGACCATAATCGCCGCCAAACACTGCAAGGGTTGTTGGCAAGTGTGATCAGCTTTATTGCATATGGCCTGGCAACACTTTCAATTGGCGCTTTGTTTATTGATGTGGACACGCTGCTGTGGATGGTTGGCTTATGTAGTGCAGCGTTTGGACTAAGCGTGCGGTCCATTGTGAGCGATTGGCTAACGGGTATCACGTTGATGTTTGATGATAGTTTTCGGGTTGGTGACAAAATTGTCATTGCTGGCGTGGAAGGCGTTGTAGAAACAGTAACCTTACGCAATACAGAAATGCGCTCTAATTTTGGCGAATTGTTTATTGTGCCAAACGGTGAGATCCGCGTTGTGCGTAACTTTAGTCGCAGCGATTATTCCATTGTAAAAGTGCGGCTAAACGTTAAGCCAACAGACAGCGGCCGAGCCGCAGACTTGCTAGATGGCTATTCAACAGAAGCCGTTGCACAATTACCAAATTTGATCGCACCTTGGCAAGTTTTAGGGGATGGTGAGGATGGATCTGAATTAGCCATTGTGGCCAAATCCCGCTATGGGCATGCGGCAGAACTGCGCCCACGCATGTTAGAGCTTGCTCACGAATACTTAGAGAAAAACGCGATTGCCTTCGATGAATAAGCGTGTTAAAGCTTAACGTCTTGCCCCAAGCTCTTGGCAATTTTCATTTCTAGATGATCTTTGGCAAGAATCGGGGCATATTTAGGCGGCGAACTGGCGTCTGTACAGGACTCAATACAAGCAATGGTGGCATTAGCATTCGGGTTATGAAAGAACGCCATTGACTGTCTGCGCTGGCCCTGCGTATCCGGATGCGGCACAACCCGGTGCAGCGTAGACAACCACTGATCGTTAGTCCAGTTCATCATCAGATCCCCAATATTGATAATAAAGTGTTCCCGTGGCGCGGTGATATCAATCCAGTTCCCTGCCCGCGACTTGGCCTGCAAGCCACGCGAATCGGGCGACCAGAGAATAGTGAGCGTGCCATAGTCTGTATGGGCGCCAGCACGTGAGGTTGCAGCCCCAGCAACAGCCGGGTAATTCAATAATCTTAGAATGGTGCGGGGGGCGTTGGTCTTGTCGGCAAACCAATCTTCTGGCAGGTCTAACGCCAAGGCGAAGAGTTGCATCAATTGTGCAGAAAGCTGTAACAGGGCTTGGTAGTAAGCGGCGCAATCGGCTTGTAACTGAGAGGGTGTTGCCGGCCAGATGTCAGCAGTAATTGGCAGGGTTAGATTGAGTGATTCTTTAACATCAACGCTGGTGGCATCATCTAAGCTGGCACCTAAATTCTCACCGGCTTGCCCAATATAGCCCATACCACCCGCTGCCTGCATGGCGTGCTTCGCGGCAGGCGGCTGATCAAAGAATTGCTGCGCGGCGGCATTGGCAGCTTCTACAATGTTTAACGGAATGCCGTGCCCTGCAATCGTAAAGAATCCAATATCCGTGCAAGCTTGGCGAATTTGGCTTGCGACTGCTTGCTTGTCTGAACCGTCTAAAAATGGAGCCAGGTTGATGACTGGAATTTGCATAGGGTTGGGTGTCGTTGGAAAGGATTAGGTGTCTAAAGAGTTAACTGGCGCTGGTTTTAGCGCTATAGAATTAGTAAGGCACGCCAAGGTTTGACCAGTGCGTGCGATCCGATCTTTGGAGGTATTGTATGGAAATGGAACTTATTCCCCTAATTACATCGTTGATTATTGGCGGTATTGCGGGCTGGCTAGCAGGCATTGTGATGCGCCGCGGCAGCTTTGGCATTATTGGCAATATTCTAGTCGGCTTGTTAGGCGGTTTTATTGGTGGCTGGCTATCAAGTACACTGGGTATCACCATCGGCAGCGGCATCCTTGGGATGATCGGCACAGCCTTTGTTGGCGCAGTGATTTTGCTTATCATTATCGGCTTCGTGTTCCGCCGCCGCTAGCCCTCACTTGTTCCTCAAAACAATTATGAAAGCCCATCCTAAAACGATGGTCTATAGGCGTCAAGGCTAGCCGACTGGTCACGATTAGTCCTCAACTTGATGCCTATGGAGCCGCCATGCAGGCGGCTCTTTTTATTTAACTTGAGTGCAAGCCACTTACTGCGCCCACTCGGCATCGCCGTAAAAGTCGCCATGATCTTTGGCAACAAAGGCATTGACTGCTGCCCGGACTGTCCCCAGCTGAAAATCAGGACCGTGGCCGGGATAGCATTGCGTTGCGTCTGCCCACGGTAAGACAACGGTTTTTAGGGTGTTGATTGTGGTCTTGAACCCATCTGGAGACCATGTTCGGCCCGGTCCACCGGCAAAAATAGTGTCGCCAACAATGGCAAGGTTGCCCGCACGTTGTGTAAAACAAACCTGATCTGCAATGTGTCCGGGCGCGTAATGTACGTCAAATGTATGGCGGCCTAATGCAACCTGCGCACCGGTTGTAACAACGATATCCGGCTGAATGTGATGGGCAAATTCATGCGCCACAACAGGGACTTGTAAGGCCTGCCGCATCGGTACTAACGCGCCGATATGGTCTGAATGTGTGTGGGTTACCCAAATCGCAATCGGATTAGTTCCCGCTAACATTTCTGTTAAAACAGCGGGATCATCACCGGGGTCAATCAAGACGCTTTGTTGCGTGTCTGAACAAACAAGCGCGTAAGTATTCATTTGCCACTCACCAACGTGACGCATACGAAGTTTGAGGCTCATAACGGTATCCTATCTAAAAATGCAATGGCTATTCTGAAGGTCTGTTGTTATTCTAGACCGCTCTGAATGATTTTAGATAGGGGGCAATCTATAAATGACACGGACAACATTTACAACCACTGCGCAGGGGCTTGACCGAAAATCACTGCCACTGCGGCTATTTGAAAAATCTAAAACGCTGGGTGTTTGGAATCCAAGTGACTTAGATTTCACGCTAGATCACACCAACTGGCAAACTTTAGATCCGCTAGAAAAGCGCGTTTTATTACACCTCACCACGTTGTTTCAAAGCGGTGAAGAAGCCGTCACGTTAGATCTACTACCGCTCATCATGACCATTGCGCAAGAGGGTCGGCTAGAAGAAGAAATGTATCTCACCAGCTTTTTGTGGGAAGAAGCCAAGCATGTCGATTTTTTCCAGCGCTTTCTAACAGAAGTGGTGGTTGATGTGCCTGACCTCACCGCGTTTGAAACGCCGATTTATCAGATGCTGTTCAAAGACAAACTGCCAACGGCACTCAACGCGTTGTTGACGGATACCTCGCCCATTGCGCAAGCGCGCGCCTCGGTTACATACAACATGATTGTAGAAGGCGTTTTGGCTGAAACTGGCTACCATGCTTACTACGCCATGTTAGAGCGCTGCCAAGCGTTTCCAGCGTTACAAAAAGGCATTTATCTGCTCAAGCAAGATGAATCGCGGCACATCACATACGGCATTTATCTCCTTAGCCGCCTTATTCATAATAATGACAACGTCTGGGACGCTGTAGAAGAGACGCTAAACGAACTGTTGCCGATGGCGCTGATGATTATTGATGAGATCTTTCAACAATATGATGTCATGCCGTTTGGCCTCAAACTCGAAGACTTCTCAAGCTATGCCATTACGCAGTATCAGGCGCGCTACGCCAAACTGATGCAGGCCCGCACTACCAGTCCAGCAGAGTTGTTTCCGCAATAAAGTCAGTCGCTTAGAACATTCCTAGCCGCTGGCTTGGATAAAGAATCTGTTCCTAATAAGGGTGTAATGCCACCCCAGCGGGGTGGCACTACGCCCTTATTGGCTTGTTTTGCAAGTGCATGCTCAACTGTTGCCATAAATAAAGTGAGCCGGTGACACAATTTGGTAGACTCAGCCCTATCTGATTAATATTCACTGGAACACGTTTATGGCTACCACACCCTATGAAACAGGCACTTGGTCTCTCACTGAGTTGCTTGCCGCCCCAAGTGGCGCTCCACTTGACCAAACGCTAGCGGAACTAGAAGCCGCCATTCAACAGCTTGAAGGCCAACGGGATAGCCTCACAGCTGAGATTACCGCAGCCGACTTCAACGCCGTGCTCGATAACATCCGCGTGATGTTGCGGCATATTTACGCGCTCAATGCCTACGGATACCTGTGGTTTTCAGAGCAAACGCAAAATCAAGACGCGCTCGCCTTTATGGGCCGGATTGAACAAATCAGCACCGCAGCGCAAAATCGCACGTTGTTTTTTGATCTATGGTTCAAGCAATTAGATGACGCCACCGCGCAACGCCTAATCGAAGCCGCTGGTGATAGCGCCTATTTTCTAGAATTGAAGCTGCTCACCAAGGCCTTTGTGCTGCCTGAAGCGCAAGAGCAACTGATCAACACCAAAGACTCCAACGGACAAAAGGCGCTCAATAACATCTATGAAATGATCACCAACGCCTACACGTATACCGTGACTGTTGATGGTGAAGCGCAAACGCTAACCCGTGGTGCACTGATGAACCTTGTCCGCCGGCCAGATGCGGATATCCGCCATGCGGCTTATGAAGAGTTGTATAAAGTCTATGGCGAGCAAGGCTTAGTGTTAGCGCAGATTTACATCCACATGGTGCGCGACTTTCATGAAGAAAACGTCAAGCTGCGTGGCTTCCCAACGCCAATTTCTGTGCGTAACAAAGCGCAAGATATTCCAGACGCCGCCGTAGATGCCTTGCTAGAAACCTGCCGCGCCAACACCGGCGTATTCCAACGTTGGTTTGCACTCAAGGCTGATGCAGTGGGCATGGAAAAACTGCGCCGCTGCGATATTTACGCGCCCTTAGCCGCTGCCGAAAAAGAATACACGTATGACGAAGGCGTGAACCTTGTGCTGGATGTCATGAATGACTTTTCACCAGAAGTGCGTGACATTACCGCCCGCGTATTTACAGATGATCATATTCACAGCGCTGTGCTCCCCGGCAAAATGGGTGGTGCGTTCTGCTATGGCGTGTTGCCAGATGTCACGCCATACGTGATGATGAACTACAACAACAGCGCCAATGACGTTGCCACCTTAGCCCATGAGCTAGGCCACGCCATCCACGATATGTACGCTGGTGAAGCGAATGATATTCTCACATTCCAACCGTGCTTGCCGCTGGCCGAGACAGCCTCTACCTTTGCAGAAATGCTCGTCACAGATCGCCTGCTCAGTGAAGAAAAAGATCCTAGCGTGCGCCGCAGCCTGATTGGCAACTTCTTAGACGACAACTATGCCACCATCATGCGGCAAGCGTACTTTGCCATCTGGGAAAAAACCGCCCATCAAATGATCAAAGATGGTGCTTCGGTGAGCGAGCTCAACGCGGCTTATTTAGAAAATCTCAAAGAACAATTTGGGGACGCCGTTGAAATTGAAGAGCATTTCCAATGGGAGTGGGTTAGCATTCCACACTTTTACAATTGGCCGTTCTATGTGTATGCCTATGCGTTTGGGCAACTGTTCGTCTTATCACTGTATCAACGCTATCGGGCGGAAGGTGCGGCCTTTGTGCCAAGCTATCTTAAGATTCTAAAGTACGGTGGCGGCGCGTCTCCAACGCATATTCTCACCGAAGCTGGCGTAGATATGACCGACCCCGCCTTTTGGCAGGGGGGATTTGACTTTATTAGCACCTTTATTGATGAGTTAGAAACGTTAGCCTGACCCTTCAGGTAAACGTTTTGTAAAAGGCGCTACTTTTCTAAAACCAGATCACAAGTTAAGTAACCAAAACTTAAGGCTATCTTTATCTTTGGTTGTCGGAAAATTACATAAACTGTAATCACCTACCTACTTTACCGATCTGGCTTCTGCCATATCAACTAACAGAAACACCTTGACTGATCATCGAGGTGTTTTTGTTTTAACAACCGAATAGTGTCACTTCGCGAAGTAACACTACTCGGTTGCTTCAGAACTAATCACAAGGGCTAAGCATTGACAGCGGCCTGTATAGTTAACGCCATTGCAGACAATCTATTAGCGATTAAGGAGCTTTCAATGAATGCAGCACAAGCAAAATTTGGCGCGCCCAAAGGACGCGCCGCAAAAAAAGTATTGCCGTATATGCAACCTTGGGTGCAAGCGTTTATTCAGCGTGCGCCGTTCCTCGTGATGGCCTCCAGCAATGCCAATGGCGACTGCGACGCCTCGCCCAAAGGCGGTCAGCCGGGCTTTGTCAAAGTCATTGATGACACGCATTTGCTCATCCCCGATGTGCGCGGCAATAAACTGTTTCAGTCGTATGAGAATTTTGAAGATAACCCGAAGGTCGGGCTGTTTTTTATGATTCCGGGGCAGGACGTGACAGCGCGCGTCAACGGGCGCGTAGAGCAGCTAGACGCTGAACAATTGGCCGCACGCGGGATTGAAATGCAGATTTTCAATCCAGATGATGAGGCCCGCTTACTGCAAGGGCTGCTAATCACGGTAGATGAATCCTACCCGCAATGCCCGCGCGCCTTGGCATTTTCTAAGCTGTGGGATGCTGACGCTATCGAAGCCAGCCGGGTCCAGCCGCTAGACACTTGGGACTTACCAGACGGCGTGTAAACACTATAGGTTGACAGTTAAACGGGATGAGCGGAGCATAGGCAGGCATCCTATGCCTCACTATAATCTAGCCTACGTTCAGTAGAGGGTGTTATAGGAAATCCTGCAATGTATGGTCGTGCCCAACGCAATAAAATACGCTTGATTCTAAGCCTAAGTTTGGGACTCATTTTTGCGTATGGGGTACCCACGGTATCTGCAGCGCAAACGTTAGATTGCCCGACAGCAACAACCCTAGAAGCCCTAGTGGCGTGTATTGCGGCACAAATGCCGGGCGAAGATGTAGAAACGGTTAGCATTCCGACAACTGCGCAACAAGCAGATTGGGACACGCTGGTTACGCAAATGTTAGCTGGCCAGTGCGATGGAATTGTGCTGCCAGCATCACTTGCGGGGATTTACACCGTAAAAACGTTTACAGACGCAGATAATTCAGTTGATTATTGTGTGGCCTTTGAAACTGCCGATAGTGACGATAATAATATTGTAGATCTCGGTTGGGGAACCTTTATTATCAATCCAACGCCGTTGCTTTACTACAGCATTGACGTTTCTCACCCCAAACACGACTCCAATACAGACGATCAAGGCATTGGTATCTTCAAAGGCACCGGCGCGTACACATATGTTGCTGCGGGTAGCCATCGCCATGCGAATAGCGTGGTAAGTGCCTGTCAGGGGTCTTTTGAAGTCGCGGATGTTGCCCACAATACAGAAAACTTCTTCCACACTGCGGTAGCCCGCATTCACGCAAGCCGGTCAGATGTAACGTCTCTGCAATTTCATGGGATGGGCGCATCAACATGTGCTGGTGTGGATGTGTACATGACGCATGGCTCTGCTAATGCAGCAAGCCCAACCGACCCAATTTCAGTGCTCAAAGAAAAGTTAATCGAGCAGAATCCAACTTGGATTGTAAACGTACCCGGAGACACGCCCGGGTGCACGCTGCATGGCACTACAAATACCCAAGGGCGGCTGATCAACGGCGTTGCGGCAGGCGCGGTCTGTGGCACGGGCGCGTCAAGTTACACCGGTCGGTTTATTCATGTTGAGCAAAAATTTGCCAATCGCTCTGCCGCCGATTGGATTGCCGCACTCCAAGCGCTGAGCGCGCCAGCTGACGCGCCAGACTCTACTGAAGCGCAAACGCCTGATCTTACGCTGGTGCAAACGGTTGTTGGCGCGCCATGTTGGTATGGAAACGCAATGCAGGGTTGTGTGTATCAACAGCAGCCTGCAACTGGCTTGCAAACGGGCAACCCATTTGTAGGGGAAGTGCAAATTTCAATTGACGGGCATACGTTCTGTTTAGATGCAATCTCTGGATATGAGATTATTGGCGCGTTGATCAACCAAACCACGTATGTAGAAGGTGGCACGTGTTACACCTGGCAACCCGATAACTTTGATTACCGTATCGACTGGTTTGTTGCTGCTGCTACTGTAGACACGCCAGTGCCAATTCCAACTGCCACACCATTGCCACCTACGGCCACTGCAACGCCGCTGCCAACCCAAGCGCTTGCTAATAACGGGAACGTTGCAGTGCTTACCCCTGTGCCCCTAATAATTACCGTGGCGCCAACAGCAGTGTCGTTACCAACCGAAACGCACACAGCCGTGCCAACGCCAACCGCAACACTTACGGCCACAGCAATTGCAACAGCCATCCCTACAGCCACCTCCACTGCGACAACAGTTGCCGCGATAGCCCCAAGTAAAACCTTGGCCGTACTTGCCGCAGTGCCCGTAGCGCCAACGAATACCACGGTTGCGGTGCCCTTATTAGCCACACAACCCGCTGTAGAAACAGTGCCGATCGCGCCAGCGCTCTCAACGCAAAGCCTCGTGCTGCTGTGGGGGCTTATTGGGGGCAGTGTTTTGATGTTTGGCACGTTAGCGGGCATGTTTGTGTATAGCTTGCGCCGAGAGAAACCGTAGGCGGCAGGCAGCAGTCACTCGTGAAAAAATTCCCAACCCGTAGAATTGTTGACACTTACCCAACCCTTTCATACAATCTACTTACCATTTCATCTATTGGGGAGAGCGCTGCAAAGGCAGCCACCGAAGGTGCAAGCTTGCGTGCTCGTGAGTGAAACTCTCAGGTAACCGGACCTTATAGATGTAGACCTTCTCTGGAAAGGCTTTGTCGCGGTTGCGATTAAAGACACCCACGGGGCAAGCGAACGTTTTGTTTAGCAAAGCGTTTGTCAATCTCTCAGGTTTTTCGACAGAAAGGGGCGCTATGCAATACAATTGCCGCGTCCCTTTTTTATTTAAGTTCAGGGAGACCCACCACCACCTCCCGCCACACCTTTTTCAAAGGAGTTAATAAATGAATAATCCTGTCGATTTGAAGTACACCGAAGACGATGAATGGATTCGCGTTGAGGGTGATATTGCCACTATTGGCGTCACGCACTACGCGCAAGATGCCCTGTCAGACATTGTCTATCTTGAATTGCCAAGCGAAGGCGATACGTTCGAAGTCGGTGACGTCTTTGGCACGATTGAATCTGTCAAAGCAGCCTCTGACCTGATTACCCCTATTTCTGGCGAGGTCGTTGAAGTTCACAACGATTTAGAAGACACCCCAGAAACCGTAAACGAAAGCCCATTTGAAGAAGGCTGGCTCATCAAGATAAAAATGTCTGATGCAAGCCAACTTGAAAAGCTAATGGACTCCGCTGCTTACACCGCTTACCGCGCAGAATAAACAACGAAAGATAGCGGATGGAAGATAGACGATAGGGGTGCATGCCGCTATCTGCTACCTTCTATCCTCTATCCTGCTCTGCCTACAACTCAATACGGAAGACTTAAATGTTAGGGACAACATCTTCAACCTCCACCAACGCACAACGGCTTGGCTTGCGTGACACATTCGCGCGCCGTCACCTAGGCGTTGGCTCGCCAGATTTACATCGCATGTTAGAAGTGCTTGATGTCGAATCGCTAGACGAACTCATCGCGCAAACCGTACCGGCTGACATTCTCAGCCCGGCATTGCATGCAATTCCAGCGGCGCTAACCGAATCAGAGCTGCTTGCTGAATTACAAGGCATGGCCAACAACAATGAGCTGAAACGCAGCTTCATTGGTCAAGGCTACTATTCTTGCCTCACGCCGCCGGTTATTCAACGCAATATTTTAGAAAACCCCGGCTGGTACACGCAGTACACGCCATATCAACCCGAAATTGCGCAGGGCCGCTTAGAAGCCTTGCTCAACTTCCAAACCATGGTTAGTGACCTAACCGGCATGGACATTGCCAACGCATCGTTGCTAGACGAAGCCACTGCTGCCGCTGAAGCCATGCTCTTGGCGCACCGGGCCCGCAAGCGCAAATCAACGGCCAACGCCTTCTTGGTTGCTGCCGATGTGTTCCCGCAAACGCTGGCTGTCATTCAAGGCCGCGCGGAACCACTCGGCATCGACGTGATCGTTGCTGACCATACCGACTTTGAAATCGACGCCAACGTCTTTGGTGCGTTGGTGCAATATCCAGCTGCTAGCGGTGCTATTCATGCCTATGATGCCTTGGCCGAAGCGCTGCACGCTGTCAAAGCGCAACTTGTGGTTGCGGCTGATTTGTTAGCACTGACCATGCTGCGCGAACCAAAACAATTTGGTGCCGACGTTGTGGTGGGGAACACCCAGCGCTTTGGCATGCCGCTTGGCTATGGTGGCCCACATGCCGCTTACATGGCCGTGCGTGACAAACTAAAACGCGCGTTGCCGGGCCGTCTGATTGGCGTCTCGCGTGATGTAGATGGCAAGCCTGCTTATCGCCTTTCTCTGCAAGCGCGGGAACAACATATCCGCCGTGAAAGTGCCACCAGTAACGTCTGTACTGCCCAAGCGCTACCGGCGATTGTGTCTGCCATGTACGCGGTCTATCACGGGCCAGATGGGCTACGTGACATTGCCGAACGCGTGCACATGATGACAAAAATGGTGCAAGCCTCGCTCAAGAGCTTCGGCTACACCGTGTCTGAGACCGTGTTTGATACGCTGTACGTTAGCGGTGGCCCCGCTGCAACGGCTGACCTGCACAGCAAAGCCCACGCTGCTGATGTAAACCTCGCGCAGATCAATGCGGCAACCGTTGGGGTCAGCTTAGACGAAGCCACAACCGTCGCCGACTTGCGCCAACTCTTAGGTGTATTTGCGCCAGCCAATGCCCGCTTTGACTTAGAGAGCTTGGCCGATGAAGTCAGCATCGAAATTCCAGCTGCGCATCGCCGTGAAAGCGACTTTATGACGCATCCGGTGTTCAACACCTATCACTCAGAAACTGAGCTGTTGCGCTACATGCAAAAGCTGCAAAATCGTGACCTGTCGCTGACGCACTCCATGATCCCGCTGGGCTCTTGTACGATGAAGCTCAACTCGACGGCGGAGATGATGCCCATCACTTGGCCGGGCTTTGCCAACTTGCACCCGTTTGTGCCAGTAGAGCAAGCTGCTGGTTACGCCGACCTTTTTGAACGGCTTGAGCGCTGGCTGGCCGATGTTACCGGCTTTGCAGCGGTCTCTTTGCAACCAAACTCTGGGGCGCAAGGGGAATATGCAGGCATGATGGTCATTCGCGCGTGGCATCAATCACGGGGCGAAGCACACCGCGACGTGTGTCTGATCCCTAGCTCTGCACACGGCACTAACCCGGCTAGCGCGGTCATGTCTGGCATGAAGGTTGTGATTGTGCCAAGTGATGACGACGGCAACATTGAAATGGATGCGCTGCGTACCCTCGCAGCTGAACATGCTGACAATCTTGCGGCTTTGATGGTGACCTATCCTTCAACGCACGGCGTGTTTGAAGAAAATATCCGCGAAGTGTGCCAGCTTGTGCATGACAATGGCGGCCAAGTCTATATGGACGGCGCGAACATGAACGCCCAAGTCGGGCTGACCAGTCCGGGTGAAATTGGCGCGGACGTTTGTCACTTGAACCTGCATAAAACGTTCTGTATCCCACACGGTGGTGGCGGACCGGGCATGGGGCCAATTGGCGTTGGGGCACACCTTGCGCCGTTCTTGCCTGGGCATCCGCTGATTAGCACCGGGGGTGATAATGCCGTCTTGCCAGTCAATGCTGCCCCTTGGAGTAGCGCGCTCATTCTGACTATTCCTTATGCCTATATTCGCATGATGGGGCCAGATGGGTTGGAAGATGCGACCAAAATCGCTATTCTGAACGGCAACTATATTGCCACCCGTTTAGCAGATCACTATCCAGTGCTGTACAAAGGCTCACAAGGCCGCGTGGCGCACGAATGTATTCTGGACTTGCGCGACATTGAAAACGAAACGCACGTCAACGTAGAAGACGTTGCCAAGCGCCTGATGGACTATGGCTTCCACGCCCCAACCATGTCTTGGCCAGTGCCGGGCACGTTGATGATTGAGCCAACCGAAAGCGAAAGCCTCGCTGAACTCGACCGCTTCTGTGACGCGATGATTGCCATTCGCGCTGAAATCCAAGCGATTGCCGATGGCAAAGCCGATTATGAAAGTAGTGCGCTGCACAATGCACCGCACACGGCGCAACAACTGATGGCAGACGGCTGGGATCGACCATACTCGCGTGATGACGCGGCCTATCCAGCGCCGTGGCTACGTGACAATAAGTTCTGGCCACACGTCGGTCGCATTGACAACGTTTACGGGGATCGCAACTTGGTCTGCGCCTGTTTGCCAATTGATAGTTACTCAGACGCCCCAATTAGCAAACCAGCCAAACAACCAGCTGGTCTCCCAGCCTTTGACTGGACAGAACCAGAGGGCGACTTCCTAATGACCACCGCGCTACACGCCACGCACCAAGCGTTAGGCGGCAAGATGGTGCCATTCGCGGGCTACGATATGCCAGTTTGGTATTCATCTGTGTCTGCGGAGCACAACGCGGTTCGTACCGCCAGCGGCTTGTTTGATGTGAGTCACATGGGTGTGTGGCAAATTACCGGCGCAACGGCGGCTGAATTCTTAGATCAGTTAGTGGGCAATAAAGTGAGCACGCTCAAGGTTGGGCGCTCGCGCTACACGCACTTTATGACGCCTGACGCAGATGTCATCGATGATCTGCTGTTCTACCGGCTCGCGGAAGATCACTTCATGCTAGTGGTCAATGCGTCTAATGATGCGAAAGATCAGGCATGGGTCCGCGCTGTGTTGGCTGGTGAAGTCAAAGTAGACAATGCAGATCCGAACAAAACGCTCAGCGGTCGTGCAGGCGTAACGCTTACCGATTTGCGCGCTGCTGAAAGTGGTGCTAATCGTCGCAATGTGATTGCGCTGCAAGGACCAACCAGTAACGCAGTGCTTAACGCGCTCGGTGGCGATGTGGAAGCAGTCAATGCGATGAAACGGACGGCTATTACGCAAGCGACACTCGGTGGGTTTGACCTGTTCGTCGTGCGCACGGGCTACACCGGTGAAAAGCTAGGCTATGAGCTGTTTGCACACCCAGATCAACTGGCGGACTTGTGGACGGCCTTGCTAGCCGCAGGCAAAGAGCACGGGCTTATGCCGTGTGGTCTAGCCGCGCGCGATAGCTTGCGCACAGAAGCAGGCTTGCCGCTATATGGCCTAGAAATGGCTGGCACCATGAACCTCGGCGTAGATGATGCTGGCATGGGCTGGGCGGTCAAAACGGACAAAGACTGGTTCATTGGCAAAGACGCCTTTATTGCCCATAACGAAGCCCGCACGATGGAAGTTGTGCGCTTTGGCTTTGAAAGCAAAGGCATTCGCGCCCCGCACTACGGCGATCCGGTGATTGACAAGCGTGGCAAGGTGATTGGCAAAGTGACCTCCGCTGCACCGGGCAGTGACGGCTTGTTGGTTGGGTTAGCCTATGTGAACATCAAGGCTGCTAAGCCAGAGGCTGTCATCGGCATTTTCTCCAAAGTTGATGAAAATAACGAAAGCGCCAAAACCGACGTAGCCGTTGGTGAACGGCTAATGGTGCCAAGCTGGGGCAAAATCCTCGGTTAGGTAACGCAAGTTTGAAAAAGAAAAAGGCCATGCTGAACAATCAGCATGGCCTTTTTTATTCTTTAGCAGCTCAACCTCTCTGCGCGTGCAAAGGATGATCTGTGCTTAGGCGCTTATTCTGCAACTGCACCGAACGCATAATCTGGGGCCCAAGGTGTGCCTGGGATATCAAAAATGCGGAGCGTGCTGTTTTCAGAGAAGTTTTGTTCACCGACCAATTGACCATTAGGGCCATTGATCTCGCCTGTGTAAGCGCCAACAGCGGCATCTAACACCATACTAGAATTTGCTTTGACATACACATCAATAGTGCCTGCGCCTGTCATGCGAATTAGCATGTCATGGCTAGCGTCATTTTTGATTGTAATTTTGCCTGCAGCAGCACTTGCAGCGCTTGCGGCCATTTCAGCAGGGGCGGCGGCAGCATCTGCAGCAGCTTTCTCAGCAGCAGCGGTTTCAGCAGCGGCGGCATCTGCGGCAGCTTGTTCAGCAGCAGCGGCTTCAGCGGCGGCAGCATCTGCGGCAGCTTTCTCAGCAGCAGCGGTTTCAGCGGCGGCGGCATCTGCGGCAGCTTGTTCAGCAGCAGCGGCTTCAGCGGCGGCAGCAT